>JBBRUC010000077.1:0-25276 GCA_038248205.1 Thermoanaerobaculia bacterium | reverse complement strand
GCGGCTACCCTGCCCGGTGCCGGCCCTGCGGGCGGAAGAGCAAGGCACGGGGCGGGGCGGCTCCCGGGGGCGGGGGGCCTAACGGTAATCGCGGCCCCCACGCCCGCATCGTCCACGTCGCTTCGCAATCGGTCGGCTCTACTCGTAGTACCCGTTCACGTCCACGATCACGTGGACCGTGCCGTTGCCGCTCACCAGGGCGTTGGCGGTGAGCACCCCGGTGTCGCTGATCGACACGACCGCGTTGTTGCCGCGCACCTGGTTGGTCGAGAAGTTGACCACCGAGGCGGACGGTGCTTCGCAGCCGGGCGAGAAGCGGAGGAAGCCGCTGCTGGTCGGTGCGACCACCGTGACGTTGGTCGAGAGCGCGCGCGCGGTGGCAGGAATTCCGCAGACACCGAACACCGAGAAGTCGCGCAACGGCCCCGAGGACAGCGCCGGCCCGCCGAAGGGCCCGTTCGCGTTCCGGGTGTCGACGATCCGGCAAGGGGAAAGGGTGAAGAAGTTGCGCGCCACCCCTGAGATGGCGCACGGACCGTGGGTGGAGCAGGAGGCGGTGCCGGGCGCTACGCCGGTGCGCAGCGGGTTCTGATGGAACATCGGCCAGGGCATCGCGCCCACCCGGGCGATCGGGTTCCAGACGTTCACCTCGGTAACCCTTACGCCGGGATCTGGCGGTTGCACCGTCGCCGCGGGAGTTGCCGAGATCAACACGACTTCGCTCTGGCTCCCCGCGCCATTGGTCTCCAGGTCAGTGACCAACACTCCGGATACTGGACTGGCGGTGTAGAAGCTTGGCTTGACGATGGTCGGCGGGTGCGGCGTCGTCTCGGTGAGTTGCACTCCTGCTATGGTGAACACCGCGATCTCGGTGTTGGTCGGCACCAGGATTTCGAGCGCCGTATCGCCCAGCACGTCGGCGACGATCGGATCGCCCGCGTTCGAATTCGTGCCGAAGAAGCTGCGCGGAGCCACCGGCGCGAAGATATCGGAGCCGTTGGCCCGTACCGCATGGAGCCTGAAATCCGAGGAGGGCGCGGTGTTGTCGGTGGTGAACAGGACGTCCAAGATGCCGTCGCCCGTAATGTCGGCAAGCGCCGGGCTGGTGATCACTTGGCCGGTCACGGCCAGGCCCGGATTTTGTGCCGTGCCCCAGACCGGCGTACCGTCGCAATGCCAGCCGTAAATCTTCTGCTGGCGTCCGGCGTAGAACGAGCCGGTGCCGTGGACGATCTCCGGTCGACCGTCACCGTCGATGTCGCCGACCGCGGGCGAGCTGAAAATCACCTGATCGACGCACTTGGGAAAGCCGGCGATTTCGCTGATCGGCGAGCCCGCCATCGTTTCGCTCGACTGGCCGGTCCCCGTCGCGTCGTAGCGAAAGACGCGTAGGCAGCCACCGGCCGGCGTGTTGAACGGCACGCCCTCCAGGTGGGCGTCAACCCCTAGGATCACGTCCTTCTTGCCGTCGCCGTCGATGTCGTGGAGCACGGGGGAGGAAAACACCGTATCGCGCATGAACTTCGGCCAACCGGGCAGGTTGGCGCCGGTCGCGCCGTCCACCAGGTAGAGGTTGTAGTCGAATCCAGCGAACACGACGTCAGCATCGCCATCGCCATCCACGTCGCCGATCGCCGCCGCGCCGACCACCGGGTCGGGCTGGCCGTCCGCCCCTTCGACCCGGTCCTCGGTGATTTTCTGCCAAAGGAGAGTGCCGTTCGCGCGGTAGACCCGAAATCCGCCCGGCGCGCTGTTCGGCGGCGCGCCTTGGAGCGTCGAGCCGAAGCCGACCGCGATCTCGGCGATGCCGTCGCCGTTGACGTCGCCGACCGCCGGACTCGACGCGATGTGGCTCGGCAGCTGGACCGGCCAGCCCGGGGCTACACCCCAAACACCGTTGGCGGGATTCCTATAGATCACATAGAGCTTGCCGTTGCGAAGCCCGAAAACGATCGACTTGAACCCGGGGGACAGGCCGAGGTCCGCGGCCACCGGTTGGCTGAACACGACGTTGCCCTGACCCGTTGCCTGACCAGGCAACGAAATCGGAAAGCCGCTCTTGTTGTCGGGCAGTTTGGGCTGCTGGGCGTCGAGCGCCGGGGCGAGGAGAACGGTGGCTACGAGGAGGCCGAGAAGAGGACCGCGTACACCAAGCACAAGAAACCGATCGTATTTCATTAGAAAACATCCTGATTTCTGGTCCGGCGGGGGACCTGAAATTGGCCTGAGGGGCCTGAGCTGGGATGCAGGCGATCCCGCGAATGCACTCTCTCCGGCCTAGGGCCGGAGACTTATTCTAACAGAGCGATTAGTCGAGTGGGGCGGCCAATCGGTCTGCAATCCGTTGGGCCTGCCGCGCAAAGCTGCGGAGCCTCTGATAAACTTGAACCTTATGACGAATCGACGGGTGCGGGTGCTGATCGCCAAGCCGGGCTTGGACGGCCATGATCGGGGTGCGAAAGTGGTCGCGCGGGCTCTGCGCGACGCTGGCTACGAGGTGATCTACACCGGTCTGCGCCAGACGCCGGAGCAGATCGTCGCCGCCGCCGTGCAGGAGGACGTGGACGCGGTCGGCCTGTCGATCCTGTCTGGCGCGCACAACAGTTTACTTCCCGAGGTGACGCGCCTGCTGCGCGACCAGGGGGCCGCGGACGTGCTGGTCTTCGCCGGGGGGATCATCCCGGCGGCCGACATTGCGAGCCTCAAGCTGGCGGGCGTAGACGCGATCTTTTTGCCCGGCACCGCCACGCGCGACATCGTCGATTATTTGAAGGATCGCCTGGAAGCGGCTTGAGGCCGGGAACGAAGGTTCTACAACCGGTGCATCAAGCCGCAGCGACCGCCTTTTGCGGGCCGCATTTATGGAGGAGCCCATGAGTCGACGCATCCTGCTGGCCGACGACAGCGTGACGATCCAGAAGGTGATCGAGCTGACCTTCATGGACGGTGAATACGAGGTTCGGGCCGTAGGTAGCGGCGACGAAGCGATCGCGCTGCTCGACTCGCTCGATCCGGACGTGGTGATCGCCGACATCCACATGCCCGGGGCGAACGGCTACGAAGTCGCCCGGCGCGCCAAAGCGCTGCGCGCCGACCGGCCGGTGCTCTTGCTGGTCGGCACCTTCGAGCCGTTCGACGAGCAGCAAGCCCGGGCCTCCGGCGCGGATCGACACCTGAAAAAGCCGTTCGACTCCCAAGAGCTGTTGCAGATCGTAGACGATCTGCTCGCCACCGGAGGTGCCGGTTCCGGCTCTTCCGCGGGTACCGGCTTGCTCGCTGCGCCGACTCCGTCGGTTTCCTCCGACCCGTTCCCCGGTTTGCCGACCGGCGGCCCGATGGTGTCGGTTCCCGCCAACGAGCCTTTCGGTGCCTTCGCGATGCCGTCGGAGCGCGAGACGGATCCGTTCCCCGGCTTTCCACCGCCTCCCGCCGTACGGGAGGCCCCCGCCCCGGCATCGAGCGAACCGGTCTTCACGTTTACCGAAGATCCCGCGCCAGGCGTCGACCCCGCCTACCTGCCTCCTGCCGAGCCGGTCTGGTCGACGTTCGAGGTGGAGGACGACGCGACGGAATTGCCCCCGCTCGACGAGGCGGATCTTGGCCTGCGGGTCGAGCCGGAGCCGATCTTCGACCTGACGGCCGACGATGAAACGCCGACGCCGGTTGAGAGTTCGCCGCCCGCGTGGACCCCGTCGCTCTTTCCCGCGGCTCCCAGCGCCGCGGCCGCTCCCGCCGCCGCGAACCCTCCCGCCGCTCCGGAAGCGGCCCCAACTCAGGCGTCCCCGCCCGTCGATTTCACCCTGAGCGATTCCGACGTCGATCGGATCGCCCGGCGGGTGATCGAGCTGATCGGCGACCGGCCGGTCCGCGATGTCGCATGGGAAGTGATCCCCGACCTCGCCGAGGTCGTGATCCGCGATCGGATCCGCGAACTCGAAGCCGCGGTCGACGCCTGATACCGCTCACGCCGGCCACGGTCGATCGACCTTTCGCTTGGGGCGGGAGGAGTCCCCGCCCCGATTCGTCGATCCGATGCGCCAGAGGGAACTCCGCGACGGCAGCGACATGAGGTTCCTCGGGCGGGGACGTACCCCGCCCTTTCCGCCTTTTTCCCAGCGATGCAACCCGAGATCATGAGCCCCACCGAACCGATGAATCCAAGTTCCGACCCTTCCGGCTCCGCGCTCCAGTCCGAGATGGACAAGCGGTTCGAGCCCTCCACCTACGAGCAGGCCTGGCAGCGCCGTTGGGCGGAGTCGGGGATCTTCCGCGTCGAGCCCGTCGCCGGCAGGGCAAGCTTCTGCATCATGATCCCGCCGCCGAACGTGACGGGGAAGCTTCACATCGGCCACGCGCTCCAATCGACGCTTCAAGATCTCCTGGTACGTCTCCATCGGATGCGCGGCGAGAACGCGCTTTGGCTTCCCGGTACGGATCACGCCGGGATCGCCACCCAGCTGATGGTCGAGCGGCAGGTCGAGAAAGAAGGAACTTCGCGTAAGGCGCTCGGCCGCGAGGCGTTCCTCGAACGGACTTGGGAGTGGAAGCGGGAATACCACGGCAACATTCGGGAGCAGCTCGACCTGCTCGGTGCCTCCTGCGACTGGACGCGCGAGCGCTTTACGCTCGACGAAGGGCTGTCGAAGGCGGTGGCCGAGGCGTTCGTCCGCCTCCACGGCGAAGGTCTGATCACCCGCGGCGAATACATGGTCAACTGGTCGCCGGTGCTCGAAACCGCCGTGTCGGATCTCGAAGTCGAGACCAAGACGGTCCAGGGCAAGCTCTACCACGTGTCGTATTTGGTCGAAGGGGAGCCCGGGGCCCCGGAGGACACCGGCGAGCGGATCGTCGTCGCCACCACCCGGCCCGAGACGATGCTCGGCGACACCGCCGTGGCGTTTCACCCCGAAGACGAGCGCTATGCGCACCTGGTGGGCAAGGCGGCGATCCTGCCGCTGCTCGGCCGGCGCCTGCCGTTCGTGCCCGACGCGATGGTCGATCGGGAGTTCGGCACCGGTCTGGTGAAGATCACGCCGTTTCACGACCCGAACGACTTCGAGGTCGGGAAGCGTCATGGCCTGCCCGGCATTTCGGTGATCGACAAGTCCGGCCGGATGACCGCCGAGGCGGGGGCCGAATTCGCCGGTCTCACGCGGGAAGTGGCGCGCGCCAAGGTGGTCGAACGGCTGCGCGAGCTGGGTCACCTGGTGAAGGTGGAGGATCACGTCCACAACGTCGGCCACAGCCAGCGAAGCGGCGAGCCGATCGAGCCTCTCGTCTCCACCCAATGGTTTTGCGACGTCTCGGGCATGGCCGCCCAGGCGCTCGCGGCGGTAGAGGACGGCCGGCTGCGGCTGGTGCCGGAAAGCTGGGATAAGACGTGGGAGCATTGGCTCGCCAACATTCGCCCCTGGTGCATCTCGCGCCAGCTCTGGTGGGGTCACCAGATCCCCGCCTGGTACACGGCCGACGGCCGAACGATCGTCGCCCACGACGAGGAGGAGGCGGTCCGTCTCGCCGGGGTGGCGAGCGCCGCCGAACTCTCCCGCGATCCCGACGTGCTCGACACCTGGTTCTCGTCCGCGCTCTGGCCGTTTTCGACCCTCGGCTGGCCGGAGCAGACGGCGGATCTCGCGACGTTTTACCCCACGTCGGTGCTGATCACCGGCTACGACATTTTGTTCTTCTGGGTCGCGCGGATGGTCATGTCGGGCCTTCACTTTACGGGGGAGGTGCCGTTTGCCGCCGTCCACCTGACCGGTCTGGTGCGCGACGCCGAAGGCGTCAAGATGTCCAAGACCAAGGGCAACGTGCTCGACCCGGCGGAGCTGATCGGCGAGTACGGCGCGGACGCCGTGCGCTTTACCCTCGCCTCGCTCGACAGCCCGGGCCGCGACATCCCGCTCAACCCGGAGCAGATCGCCGGCTACCGCGCGTTCGGCAACAAGATCTGGAACGCCACGCGGTTCGCTCTCGCCCGCATTCCGGAGGGAGCTCGGGTTCGCTCGAGCTTGGATGACCTTCTGCCGGCAAGCCTCGCCGCGCCGGAGCGCTGGATCCTCTCGCGCCTCGCCGCCACGGCCGCCGAGGTGAACGCCAAGTTCGACACGTTCCGCTTCGATGAGGCGTGCAACCGTCTCTACCATTTCTTCTGGGGCGAGCTGTGCGACTGGTACATCGAAATGGCCAAGCCTGCCCTGCTCGGCTCGGACGCCGACCGCGCCCTTCGGCCGCGGATCGGCGACGTGCTGTTGACCGTGCTCGATCAGGCGCTGCGGATGCTCCACCCGGTGATGCCGTGTCTGACCGAAGAGGTCTGGCAGCGCCTGCCCGGCCGCGAAGCGATTCACCCGGAGACGATCTGCCTCGCCCCCTATCCGCAAGGCGAACCGGCCTGGCGCGACGAGTCGGTGGAAATTCAGATGGAAGCGATGATCGAAGCGGTAACTCGCGTCCGCGCCCTGCTCGCCGAGACCGGCCGCGAGCGGAAGGTGGGTCTGTGGACGGCCTCGCCCGTGCTCGAAGTGTTTCTCGCCGAGCAGCAGGCGCTGTTTGCGACCCTTTGTCGGCTCGAATCCTTGGAGGTTCGCTCGCGCGCCTTCTCGACTGCCGACGGCGGTCCGGAAGACCTGGTGGCAGGGATCGGCATCAAAATCCTCGGCGCCAAGAAAGGCGGCGACGAGGTGGCCGAGCGGGCGAAGTTGGAAAAAGAGATCGAAAAGCTTGGCGCGGAGATCGATCGTACGATCGCCCAGCTCGCCGACGAGAGTTTCCTCGCCAAAGCGCCCGCGCCGGTGGTCGAGAAGCGCCGCGCCGCGCTCGCCCAGATGGAAGACCGGCGGTCGAGCCTCCGGTCGAGCCTCGCGGGCTGAGGGCACAAAGGCCTACTCGGGGAATCACGCGTGGACTTTTCGACTTTCTCCTCCGAGCTGGCGCGCTGGCCTCCGCACGGTGACGAAAACGTCATCGCGGTAGCCACTGTCGACTCGACCAACCGTCTGGCGCGGAGGATCGCGGCCGAATACGAGGACGAGCGTCAGAACCTGCCGAGGGCCTTGTTGTTCGCCTGGGAACAGACGGCGGGCCGAGGGCGCGAAGCGCGCAGTTGGTCGAGCCCGGCGGGCAAGGGCATCTACGCGACGCTGCTCACCTGGATCGCCCATCCGGCTCATCTGGCGACTCTGCCGCTGCTTGCCGGAGTCGCCCTCTGCCGCGGGTTGGCGCCGCTGCTCCCGGCCGCCGATCTCGACCCAGACCAAGCGCCGCGTCTCAAGTGGCCGAACGACCTGGTGGTCGGCGGCCGTAAGATCGGCGGTATCCTGATCGAAGCGGTCCTGCGGACCGACGAGGGGGCGATCGTGATGCTCGGCTTCGGCGTCAACCACTCGCACCACCCGGAAGACCTGCCGATTCAGGCGGCGACGTCGCTCGCGCTCGAAGGGGGAGAGGCATCGCTTTCCGAACTGGCGACGAGCTTGTCCTCGGCGCTCTATGCCGAGCTGACGCACCTCGGCGAGGCGGCCTACGCGGTGGCCGCCTACCGTGCTCTGTCGGCGCACAAGGTAGGGGATCGTTTGGTCTGCCGGCTCGGCGATCGAACGGTCGCCGGGACCTTTCTCGGCTTCGACGAAGCGGGAGGGCTGCGGCTGGCTACCGTCTCGGTCCCCGGCGCCACGCGGCCGGGGTCGCGACCGCTCGAAGAAGTTACGATCTCGGCCGGAGAGGTGATCGCATGACCCGAGCCCGCCCCACCCCGAACCGCGTCACCGACGGTCTTTTGGTCCTGGTGGATGTCGGTAACACCAACACCGTCTTCGGCATTTACAAAGGCGATGAGCTGATCGAGAGCTTCCGCCTTTCCACCGACAGCGAGCGCACGGCCGACGAGTACGGGGCTCTCCTCCTGCCGCTGTTCGACCGCGCGGGCATCGACCCCACCTCGTCGGAAGCCGTGGTGATCTCCTCCGTTGTACCGCCGCTTCATTACACGCTCGACCAGCTCGCCGAGCGCTACTTCGGCAAGCGCCCGCTGTTCATCGAGCCGGGGGTAAAGACCGGCATGCCGATCCGCTACGACAACCCGGCGGAGGTCGGAGCCGACCGGATCGTCAACTCGGTCGCGGCCCGAGAGCTTTACGGCGCCCCGGTCGTCGTGGTCGATTTCGGCACCGCGACCACCTTCGACGTAGTGAACGCCAAAGGCGAGTACGTCGGCGGCATCATCAGCCCCGGCATCACCATCTCCGCCGAGGCACTGTTCGCCCACGCCTCCCGCCTCTACCGGGTGGACGTCAAGAAACCCGATCAGCTGGTAGGCAGGAACACCGGCAACGCCATGCAGGCCGGCATCTACTACGGCTACGTCGGCTTGGTCGACGGCATCCTCGAACGCCTGATCGCCGAGTTCCCCGGCCTCAAGAACGTCGTCGCTACCGGCGGCCAAGCCGAAATGATCGCCTCCGGCTCGCGCTTCATCCAGAAGGTCGATCCCATGCTCACGCTGGTTGGGTTGAAGTTGATCTACGAGAAGAACCGGGGGTAGGCCGGATAGGGCGGGCTTCCAGCCCTGAAGGGCAGGCTCGCCGCCAACATTCGATGAAAGATTTGGCGCCACTGGGCGCGCTTCGCTCGTCGACGTTTGAGCGCCAAAGGCGCGCCTCATAATAGCCTAGGGCAACGCCCTAGGCTCCGGTTCGACGCCCCCGTAGGAGGGCTGAAGGCCCGTCCCATGCCTCTACTCGTTCTGCTTCAATCCGTCCCGCTCCCGAAGCTCTTTGACGTGCGCAGCATCCTTCTCGGCATCGGGGTGGCCGATTTCCCGCTCGAAATCGACGCAGGCCTGCATACAGTCGATGGCTTGCCCAAAATCTCCGAGTCGTTCGTACGCTGAGCCCAGGTTCCACGAAGCATTCGCTTCTCCTTGTCGATCGCCGATTTCCCGCGCAATGGACAGATGTTGCTTGTAAAAACTAATAGACCTATCAATATTTCCGGCCTTCAGGTAACTAGATCCAATATTTCCTAATGCTTCGCTTTCACCGCGTCGATCACCAAACTCACGGGCAATGGTAAGGTGCTGCGAGAAGCTGTCTATCGCACGTTGATAGTCACCCAGGTTCTTGAATGCGAGACCTAGATTTCCAGATAAATGACCTATCATTCGTCGGTCTCCTATTTTACGTAGAGCAGCTAGGCCAGCTTCGAAGCTAACGATAGATCTTTGTGGATTTCCTAAGTAATTTTGCTCGAGGCCGATGTTAGCTAGGGCTATTCCTTCTAGCCTTCTGGCGCAGATCTCACGAGAGATTGCGAGGCACATTTTGTGATGAGCAATTGCTCTCAAGGGTTCACCCAAGTCGGAATAGGCAACGCCAAGGTTGCCAAGATGGGTTCCTTCCATCAGTCGATCATTTAATTTCCTAGCAGCAGCTAGGCCACACTTTAGCCAGTTAATTCTTTCTCTTGGAGAGAGTCGAAGGTCGATGATATACACTCCAGCTCCGGGAAGTTTGTTGGCAATTTGCGCTGCCTTTGTACAGAAGGCTGTATGCTCCGCCGACCAAGCCTGAGCGGCGAAAAAGTGCTCTCTCTCTCTCGATCAAAGAGTCTTAGGCCGTCAAAAAGCTTCTCATTTCCTTCTTTGTATAAACTTTTGGTCGCTCCGAGCACCGCGAGAAAATGATTCGCATGCCGCTCCCGGGCCGCCTCTTCCTCGGCGACCGCAAGATTCGCCCCGGCAAAGGCCCGCGTGAGATCATGAAGTTGGTAGCGTCCGTCTTCGCCGTCTTCGCCGTCGAGCAGGCTACGGCGAACCAGTTCGCCCAAGGCGCCGTCCGAGTCCTCATCACCCAATTCCCAGATTCTGGCGGCGGCCGAGGCATCGAAGCTCGCAGGGAAGATGGCGAGGTAACGGAAATGCCGTTGCAGAGCCTCGGGCAGTAGCGTGTAGCTGAGCCCCAGCGCTGCTTGCCCGAGCTTGGCTTTTTGGCCCTCCTGCGCCAGTCGCGCGACGTACTGGGAGACCTTGAGGTCCATTCGATCGGCGAGGGTACTCGCCGCTACGCGAAGGGCGAACGGCAGATAACCACAAAGGTGAGCGAGGGTCGAGGCCTGTTCGTCGACCCGAGGAGCGATCCTGAGCAGCAAATCGCAGGCGTCGGTCGCCGCCAACTGTTCCAAATCCCGCCGAGTCATTCCTGGGAGCGAAAAGCGCCGCCGCGAGGTGACGAGGAGCGCACAGGTCGTGGGAGGAAGCAGGGTATCGACCTGTTCCCGGCCGGCAGCATTGTCCATCAGGAGGAGAACGCGCCGGTCGTTCAACACCTCGCGATAGAGCGCGGTGAGTTGAGAACCTTCGGGGAGGGGAGCTTCCGGATGAAACGAGCGGATCACGTGGGCCCTCGCCTCATCCGGCGTCACCGGCGTCTCGCTCACGCCGCGGAGGTCGAGAAAGATCTGTCCGTCGGGATACTCGTCGCGGATCTCGTGGGCAAGCTTGAGCGCGAGCGCGGTTTTGCCCACTCCGCCCATGCCGTGGAGCCCGCAGATCGCAGAGGGGCTTTTCCGGATCGCGGCGAGCAACTCGACAAGCTCCTCTCGTCGGCCGACGAAATCGGCGGGCGGAGCGGGAAGCTGGTGGAGAGGGCAGGGGAACGGTGCGGCGGCGTTTGATCGATCGACCGCCGAAAGGAAAAAGGTACCGGTTCGCCCCAGATCACCGTGCGAAGAGGGGGCACGGTCGCGAACGGGATGCCGCGGCCGGTTGGGTTCGAACAGGCGCGCGTTCGGCACAGGGGAAAACAGAACCGGCGTCGCCCAGGTGAGCCGATCGGGAGTGCGCGTGAACAGGGCGTGGCGCCCTTCGGTGACCGCGGTGTCGATCGAATCGCCGGCCGCGAGGCGTCGGTAAAGCGTTTCGCTGAAAACGAGGGCGGCGCTGTCGGGAAACGGAAACTGCATCGCCAGGACGGCCGGCAGGCCCGCTTGGAGCAACGCTCCGGCGACGCCGCTGAAAGGTCTCGGCGTTGCGGATTGGGCGGTCCGACAGGCGTTTAGGGAGACGAGGCGAAGCGTGGTCCGGTCCCGCAGGACGTCGGCGAACAAGTCGCCAGGCACTTTCGACGTGCCCCGCTTTCCGTCCTCGAAATGGAGCACGCCTTCGCCGGACTCCGCATCGAAATCGCCATGTCCCATGAAGTGGAGGATGTGGAATTCCGTCTCCGCAAGCGTCTGGCGCAGCGATTCCAGCGTCATGTGCGCGAGCGGAAGCACCTCGATCGCCCCTTCCCGCTCGACGGCTTTCTGGATCTGTTCGACTTCCCTTTCGAGCGAAAGCAACTGTGCCCCCCGAGGCTCGGAGCTGGCCAACAGGATACGCAAGGGAAGCGGCAGCACCCGCTGATCGAGCACCCGCCGCCGAGGCAGGGTGCGAACGATAGAGAACCGTTGATCGAGGCCGAAGCTGTGGCGGTTTTCTCCCTCGAACAGAAGTTCCCAAGGTAGAGAGTGGAGCGGAACGAGCGCCTCTTGTCGCAAGTCGAGCTGGATCGTGATCCGGAGCCCCTGGCCCGAATTCCCAAGCTGGCCGAGGCTCGCATCGAACAGCTGGCGAACAGAGCCGCGAAAGAGATGCTCAAAGAGCCGAGCCCCGAGCGAGCGGAGGGCCGTGATCGATAGCTTTTCGATCTCGCCGAGATCCGCGCCTACGAATCCGGATCGCTCGGCTTCCGCGCGCGCCACGGCTGCCTTCTCCATGATCTCGAGGTCCGGTTCGATGGACGGGATTTCGAAGGGCTCCAGGCCTCCCTGGCCTGCCGGTGAATCCGCGACCTTGACGCACGCGCCGCCATGACCATCCGGAACGAAATCGAGGGTGAAGTCGAGGTAGTTCATTCGACGCTTTGGGGTGGCGGGTAGTAGAGGCCTATCGGCCTACACTAAACTTTCCGGCGTGCGGTTTCCATTCACCCTAGACCACCTGCTGATCGGCGCCCCCGATCTCGCCTCCGGCGTCGCTTGGGTCGCCGACCGTCTCGGCGTGACCCCCTTGCTGGGCGGTCGTCATCCGGGGCTCGGCACACACAACGCGCTCACGGGACTAGGCGGTGCGCGATACCTGGAAGTCATCGCACCCGATCCCGATCGCACTGGGCTCGCCCCGCCGTTCGCCTGGCTCTCGGCCTGCCCGGCCCCGACGCTCGCCACCTGGGCGGCGCAGGCTGACGATCTTCTTCCGATCGCCTCCGCTCTCGATACCGCGGGCCTCGGGCACTCGGGAATCACCGCCGGCTCGCGCCGGCGTCCGGATGGATCGATGCTCGAGTGGCAGACGCTGTTTCCCGCCGAGACCGAAGGCGGCCTAGTGCCGTTCTTCATCCGGTGGAACGACCCGGCCGCTCATCCGACGCTCTCGCTGCCGCACGACTTGAATCTCGAAGCTCTTTCTTTCACACACCCGGAGCCTGAGCGGCTGGCGAAGATTTTCAGCCTGATTGGCGTCGAGGCAACGATCGAGAAAGGGGAGGCGCCGAGGCTCGGCGCGAGTGTGGGTGGGTCTCGGGGAATCTGCTGGATCGGTTGAGGGGACGTTACCAAGCAGGCCCCCCCTACAGCTTGCCCACCTCGCCCGCCAACCGCGTGAGCACACCGTCTATCGCAGTCAGTTCCTCGCGCGTCTCGGCCAGGTGGGTGCGTTCGGAACGGACGAAGCGGGAGTAGGGCCCCACTCCTTCGTCGATTCGGTGCAGGCTGCGCTCGATCTCGCGGTCGAATTGGCCGGTCAGGGCGGACATCAGCCGTTCGCGTAGCGCCTCGATTTTGGTGCGTAGCTCGCGCTTCGCTTTTTCGCGGCGGCTGGGGAGGATGAAGAAGCCGAGTGCCGCGACCGTTCCTGCCGCGACGATGCCGGTAAAGTCGGCCGCCGCCGTCGCCGCGACGTGGACGAGCAGGGCGCCGAGGCCCAGCGCGCCCACTTCGACCAGGGCGGTGTTAGCGACCGCGCCCTTGACCGACTCGGCCATCCGCTCCGCTTCGGCCGCGTGGTCGAAGCTCTCGACCGAGCGTTGCGCCGCGCGGCCGACGCTTTCGAGCAGGCGGTTGCGGTCGACATCGAACGAGCCGAGCCCGGCGTCGCCGACGATCTTGTCCGTGTGGGCCGCCTTGCGTTTCGCCAGGTGGTCCAGGATCGCCTGCCACTGGCGTAGGTCGGAAGAGACCATCCAGTCGATCACCTCGTGAACCCGTCGGTCGATCGCCTGCGGCACGTCGGCCACCACTTCGCGGACGAAATCGTTGCGCGTTCTCTCCTTGTTCAACAGCTCGAACACCTTGCCCAGGCGGAGCCGGTCGTCGAAGAAGGCCACCCCCCGGTTGTCCAGCTCGTGGAGCACCGTGTCCACGTCGGACAGGCGAAAGCGAAACTCCCGCGCCATGTCCTCTTTATAAAGCGCCAGTTGGCGCTCCATCGTGTCCAGGGTCGCGACGTCTTCGGCCAGCAAGTCGGTTCGAGCGTTGGCGACCGCGAGGTATTTTTGGACGAGATGCGAGGCGACACCCAAAGGGTTGCTGAGCTTCAGGCGAATGCGCTCTTTCTCGTCAAGGGTTTCGATCAGGTATTTTTCGAGCGCGGCAAAGCGGCTTGTCGCCAGCAGCTTCTCGTCGTTCGCTTCCTTCGCGCGCAGCGCCTGGCGCCCGGAGAGCGGAAAGATCTCGGGGGTAAACCCGAGCAGCGACCGCGCGCTGTCGGCAACGAAGGCGAGCACCTTTTCGAGATCTTCCGGCTTTTCTAGCAGATCGATCTTGTTGACCACCAGAACGATCTTCTTGCCCCAATCGCGGATCGTTTCGAGGAACGTACGCTCGCTTTCAGTGAACGGTCGATCGGCTGAGGTGATGAACAGCACCAGGTCCGAGCGGGGCACGAAATCGCGGGTGATCGCCTCGTGCTCGCGGTGGATCGCATTGGTGCCGGGCGTGTCGACGATGCGAATCTCGCGCAGCAGCTCGACCGGCGCGCTCACCGTATCGATCAAACCATCGCTCGCCGTTCGCTCGATCTCGGGGCCGTACTGGATCAGGTGGATACGAGTGGTGGTGGGGGTCGGCCCCTCCTCCAAAACCAGGCTGCCGAGCAGGGCGTTGATGAACGCGGATTTGCCCGCATTGAACTCGCCCGCGACGACCAGGAGGAACAGCTCATCGAGCTGCCGCGTCGAGGAGGCTAGGGTTCTCGCGTCTTCCGCGGCGACATCGAACGAATCGAGCGCCCGGCCCAGCCGCGCGAGCGCCTCGCGCTCCTCGGCCAGGAGCTGCTCGGCGGACTTAGAAAGGATGCGACGGAGCATGGAAAAACCATAGCACGGCGCAGGGCTTGCGATCATGCGCCCCGCGCCTGCCGGTAGGACCGGGGGTGAGGGCTGGTGCCCTACCTCAACCGCGCAATTTGGCCCAGAGCTTTTCGCTTAAGAAACCGGCGAGGAAGCCGGTGATCGCGGTGCCGGTGAAGCTCAGCGCCGGAACCGCGTCGAGCTGGGTCCAGAGTCCATCGAGCGGGATCACCTTCTCGAAGGCGGACAACAGGCCGAGGCTCGCGAGTCCGAGAGCGAACAGGCCGGCGACGGCCGCCCCGCCGGCGATGCGCGCCGCTTTCTGCCAATTGGAGGTCTGGGTGCGGCGCGGGCGATGGGAGATCAGGCTGCCCAAGAGCCCGGCGCCCGCGGCGATCGCGATCAGGGTCCAGTCGAGCAGGTAGGAGATCGGCAGCGAGCCCGACTCGATACAAGCGGCACGGGCGGTGAGCTGATAGTTGCCGTGCCGTTCGAGATCGAGGGTCACCGCGCCGCTGTTGCTCTTCGGATCGATGCGGACCACCTGGTTCTTCGAGACCCCCTCGCCCTGCACTTCGAGGTCGACTTGGACCTCCTTGTCGACCGGCAGCGTCAAGGCCGGGTTCTTGGGATCGACCAGCCGCACGGTGACGGTCGGTCGGGCGACCGCGAGGCCGCGAATGGTTTTGGCCCCCGCGATGTCCAAGCGACCCGGATCGGCCACGACTTCGATCTCGATCGGCTCCTCCGGTTCGGCACCTCCCGCGAAGACGGCTTCCACCGCCAGCCTCCCTGCCTCCCGCCCCAGCACCACCGCGGGCTTCTCGCTGCGGAATCCGTTCGCCGGAATGGTGAGCGACCGCGGCTCAATCGTGCCCGCCCGGCCGGTGGCGGTCAGCCGGATCTCGATCGGCTCGGCCGTCTTGGTCGGTTTTTTGCCGACCGTCCAAAAGGCGTCGATCTCCGCCGGCCGCCACCCTCCCGCGCCGCACACCACCTCAGAGGGCGAGGCTCGCAGGATCACGCGGGAGGCGGTGTCGGCCGCCGGCTGCGCCTGGGGCGACGATTCGGGCGGCGGCAGGGGAGTGGGCGGAACCGTCGGAGTCTCGGTCGCCGTGCCGGTCCCTGGGCTCTCTCCGGTTCGTGGTGCCACCTTCCAGGCGGCACTGTTTGACAAGATGTCGGCCCATCGCCCACTGGGACGCGCCTGGATTTCCTTCAGGCTCACCTCGCGCATGATCTGCACGGTTTCCAATCGGGGCGCCCCTTCCGGCGCTGTGATGGCCATCACCTGCACTTCTGCCTCCGGTGCGGTTGCTACCAACGTCGGCTTCGGAGCTTCGAGCGTCGCGGCCGTGGCGAAAGCCGGATCGAGACGGTCGTCTTTGGTCCGCGCCTCGATCTCGACCAGGCCCGCCGCGGAAGGAGTCACGGCGATGTCCGCTCCCGCGCTCCCGGCGGCCAGCTCGACCGATTCCGGCAGTCCGAGATCCTGGGCGCTCGCCAGCTTGATCGTCACCGCCTCGGCGGTCGGCGCCGGATGGCCCTCGGCATCCAACAGCCGAATCTCGATCTGCCCCGGCTGCCCGGCCACGAAGCCCTCCTCCGGCAATCGGATCTCCAAACGCGACGCGGGCGCACTGGCGTTCTGCACCCGGGAGAGTTGAGGCCCACAGCCAGTTAAGGACGCAAGGACGAGAACCGAAGCGAGCAAATAGGCGCGACGCATGGCAAAACCCTCCGAACGCGGATGAAGAAGCGTCCACAGGCTAGAAAAATCGCGAACCTTGTGCAAGCTGTAGGCAGACTCGGCCGGCGGGGACGTTGCACACGCCGAAGCGATCCCCTACAATCCGCCAGCGCTTAGCGAGCCAAAAAGCGCCCCGCCTGATCGCCGACGTAGCTCAGTGGTAGAGCAGCTGATTCGTAATCAGCAGGTCATCGGTTCAAGTCCGATCGTCGGCTCCACGCGCAAACCCCTCAAAATAAAGTGCTTAGCTGGTGGCCGGGACAAAATCTCTCGGGCCTCGCTTTCGTTCTAGGTCCCCCCATGTCACCTTGGGGAGCGACTGCTGAACGCTTCCCAGTAACAAAGTCTCGTCTCCCTTCGACTACGCTCAGAGCTCGGGTATACCCTCAGGCTGAGGGACACGACAAACACGCTCGTTCGGGAGTGCCGTTTTCCTCGTTCTTCGGGCCATTCCGATCGTGGACCGAAGCTCGCGGAGCCGGATACGGAGCGCGCGGCGGTGGAACTGGCTCACCTTCCCCGAGAGCGCTGTCTTCGCACCGAGGAGTTGCTCGGCTCGTCGCCGGGTCAGGAGGATGGGCTTTGGGTTGCGCCGAACGGCGACCGGCGGCGCATCGCTCGCCAGCCGGCCGATCATTACTACATTCGCGGTTTGGGATGCTACGGTGAGGTTTTGTATCACTTCACATGAGTTCTGCAACGCTAGGACCAAGGTCTGCAACGCTACGACTCGGCTCCGCATCACGGAGACCCCGCTCCGCATCACTCGGATCTGGGTTCGTGTCACGACGTGCTCGTTCCGTGTCACAAGAAGCTGGCTCTGTGACGCTACGATCAGGATCTGCATCGCTGCGAGCGAGTTCTGTCTCACGGCGACTCTGGTCTACATCACTGCAAGCGCGAGTTGTGGTACACGATTCCTCGGCGGGAGCGTCGCGAGCTGGGTCTGGGTGATGCGTCAGAAGGTCCGAATGATGCGGAACCCGCTTGTAGTGATGCAAAGGTGGCTGGGAATGTTCTAGAACTCGCTCGTAGTGTTGCCTGGGAAGTTCTTTGTGTTGTTGAGAGGGCTCGTTGTGATGTTTCGGAAGCTGCGGGAGGCCCCGAAAAGGCTCGTTGTGTTACAAGGATTCTCAGGAACGGTCGCGAGTTCGCTGGTTGGGTCTCCCCTGGGCGGCGTGGTGTTTCCGTGCGGGATGCCGGCCGAGGAGGAGGCTTCCCGGGTGGTTCGCTTGGGCGTCTGGGGGATGCCTTCGCCTTCGGCGGCGTCAGGTTTCGGTCGCGGAATCGACGGTGGCTAGCTTCCGGTAGCGCGAGGGGAGCTTGCCGACGCCGCGATCTTCTAGGGCGAGGATGCCTTCGCCGGCCAGCTGTTGGAGAATCCGGTAGAGGGAGGCACGATCTGGCTCGTAGCCGAGCACCCCGCAGATGTCGTTGCGATCGAAGACCTTAGGCACCTTGGCGAGGGCTTGCTCCACGTCTTCCAAGAGCTGCCAGGCGGCCCGGCGCTGCGGTCGGCTCGGGACCGGTTTGACCTCGGTAGGCGCGGGGCTCGCGGTGGCCGGGGGAGAAGCCGGCGGCGGATCTGAAAAGCCGGCGAGCGGCTCCAGCGGCATCCCGGAAAAGGCGACATCCCCCTCAGCCGTCGTCATCCAAACCAATTCAAGGGCCCGCAGCTGCTGACGGCAGGCCGCTTCGAGCAGCTCGATACCCGCCCGATGCTGCGCCTCAATGCGTCGCTTGCGCTCTTCGTATTCGTCGTGTGTCATGGTCGTGCACGGATTCGATCACGAAGAGCGCTGCGGTGCAAGCTTCTCTGGAAGTACCTTTACGCCCAAAGCGCGAGCTGCATCGGAAAGGCGGCCGTCCAAGGTCGCCATCGTTGCCTTGTGCTCAACGGCTACCGCAAGATGAAGGGCATCCAAAGTCCTCAGGATTACTGGTGACAAGGCGGCAAGCCGTCCGGCGGCTTCGCTATGCGAGTTGAGCACTGCAACTCTTCGGAGGCGCCCCTCTGCCAGGTGTCGTTCAAACGCATCCTGCACCTGAGCGGCCTGCTCTTGCCGGAGGGTTCCGAACTTCACCTTCCGGGCCAAGCCTACGAGGAACTCAGCCACGGTCAAATCGCTGACAATCAGCGCTTTTGAGCCCTGGACGACGCTATTGGCCAGCTCGCTGTTCGTCTCCGAAACGTAAACCGGCAGAAGCAGTGAAGTATCTGTGTAGATCAACCCCGCTCGTCCTCGCGCATCTCCAGGATCGTATTTCCGGAGTATGAGGGGGCTCCTAAGGACTCGCGGAAGGGCGCCATGTCGGGGAATTCGCGCCGGCCTTCATGGCTCGAGGAGTCCCTTTCGAGAGCTACTTCGTCTAGGACGATTACGGCCCGATGCAGGCCTCTCGGCACCTCGCCGGGAGCCCTAGCTGTAATCGTTCCGTCTTCGGTCACCGTTGCGATGGTCTCGATGGCTACCATGGGGTCTTCCTCCAGAAGGAAAGACTACACGATTGCGGAGTTGCCCCCGTTCCGGCCGATGGCACCGCGTTTCGCGCCACCCGCCGCCCCTCAAGTCTCCTCCGGCCGGCCGAAGAGCAGGTTCAGGACCACGATCACGGGGTGATCCGCGAGTTCGGGCCAGCCCGGAGAGCTTCCTCTCGCCTCAACGGAAGCGTCGGCGGGCCGGAGCCGGCGTGGAACGAGATTTTTTTCTTTAGAGGACATCGACAGTTCGCAATTCTAATTCGGGCGCGCAGTCTTCTAGCTCGAATGGCTGCACCATTTCGCTTTCGATAGCCTTCGATCACGCTCCAGAGTAGCCGGCTTGCGGTTCAGCACCGCGGCTACCGTCGGCCGCGATCAGCGGGATCGGGTCCAGTGCGAGGAAGGGTGGGTTTCGGGTCGCCCCGGTGCCCGGTGGTAAGATCAGCAAGGGCCATCGGGCTGAAGAGCGCCCCCTGCTCTTTATTGAGGAGGTCTCATAGTGGCAACGCACCAGATCGAAGTGATGATTCCGGCGGACCGGCGACTCGTTGTCGAGGTTCCTGAGACCGTCCGTTCGGGACCCGCGACCCTGATTCTCGTAACCGCCTTCGCGGGGCCGGCCGGAGCTGAAGAGCCTGAGCGCACTCGAATCGAAGCGCGGAACCGCTGGCAGGCGGTTAGGGCCGAATTGGCTCGGGATTCACGCCCTTTCCGCCGACTCTCTCCCGAGGAGCGGCGCGACCGGTTGCGCCGACTGCAAGGTATCGGCCGCGGTCTCCTCTCGTCCAGCGAAGAATTCGCGCGGCACAAGGCCGAAGAGATCGAGATCGAGGAGAGGAAGTTTGCCCGCTGAAAAGGTCTACGTCTTCGGTGTGAGGGAGGTTCTCGAAGGGTACGGCTTCGAGATCGGCGCCGCCTCCAGAGAACGGCTCCGGTACGCAACCTGTTACCGATGTCTTGAGGTCGAGGTGTTACCTATGTCCTGAGGCCGGACACACGGGGGGGCGTCCCTACAGGGAAAGGGACTCTGGAGATCGAGGCAACGCCATCCGTGCAGCCCTGACCCCCTCAAGTCTCCTCCGGCCGGCCGAACAGCAGGTTCAGGAACGGCGTATCGGCAAGCTGGCAGAACAGGTGGACGTGGTCTCCTGCCTCCAAGGTCGTGGTGCCGCGGGGGGCGATCATTCGGTTGCCTCGGACGACCAGGAGGATGACGGTCGATTCGGGGATCGGCAGGTCGGTGATCGCGGCTCCGCAGACCGCTGCGGCTTTTTCTATGTAGAAAGACAGGGTTTCGCCTTCCAAGGGGCGGGCGGAGTGGATTTCGATCACGGCTTCGGGCGACGGTGGCTCGTTGCCAACGAGGCGGAGCTTGCGGGCGAGGAAGGCGATCGTCGCGCCGGGGACGAAGGCGTTCACCACCGTGACGAAGAAGACGATGTCGAAAATCTCGCGGGCGTCGGGCAGGCCGGCCATTACGGGGAAGGTGGCGAGCACGATCGGCACGGCGCCGCGCAGTCCCGTCCAGGAGAGGAAGATCGCCTCCCGGCGCGGAAAGCGGAACGGCAGCAGCAACAGGAACACCGCCAGAGGCCGGGCGACGAAGGCGAGCAGCAGGGCGATCGCCAGACCGTGCGGCGCGATGGCGATCAGACGGGAAGGGAAGACCAGCAGGCCGAGCAGCAGGAACATGCCGATCTGCGCGAACCAGGCGATGGCGTCGTGGACACGCAGAAGGTTGCTTCGGTGGGGGAGCTTGCTGTCGCCCAAGACGATCGCCGCGACATAGACGGCGAGAAAACCGCTGCCCAAAAAGAGGGTAGGGACCGAGAAGGCGAGCAGCGCGAGCGCCACCGTGAGGGCGGGGTACAGGCCGCTCACCTTGAGCCGCGCGCGGTGCAGCATCCAGCGGCCGATGCGGCCGATCGCCCATCCCAAACCGACGCCGACTACGATCTGGACGGGAACCTCTAGCGCCAGGCGCCAGCCCAAATCCTCGGTGCCGAGGGCGATGGAGGTGACCGCCATGGTGAGGATGACCGCCATCGGGTCGTTCAACCCCGACTCCAGCTCCAGCACCGCACCGAGCCGTCGCGGCAGGCGGATCCCGCCCGCGCGAAGAGTGGAAAAGACGGTGGCCGCGTCGGTTGAAGAGACGACCGCCCCCAAGAGCGCGGCCGAGGCCGGCTCGAAGCCGAGCAGCCAGGCGCCCACGCCGGTGATCGCCGCGGTGCCGAGGACGCCGAGCGTCGCGAGCACCGAAGCCGGGCCGAGCCCCTTCTTCACCGAGGCGATGGAGGTGTTGAGGCCGCCGTCGAACAGGATCAGGGCGAGGGCGAGGGCGCCCAGCCGAAACGAGAGCGAATAGTCCTCGAACGCGACGCCGCCGAGCCCCTCCTCTCCGGCGAGCATGCCTACCCCTAGAAGGAGGAGCGTGATCGGCAGACCGCTCCGCCCGGCCAGCCGGCTCGAAAGGGCCGACAGGCCAAGCAGAATCCCAAGCCCCAGGAGAACCCAGGCGGTCGCGAACGGTTCCGTCACGGTCATGCGGACGGGAGGTTACCGCAAGCGAAGCGTTCCCAAGAACACGCGAACGACGGGGAGGAACGAAGCGGGGAGGGGAGGGCGAACGACAGGGGCGACGCGCGAGCATCGCCCCTGGGAAGGGGAACCTAGGAACTCTGGGGCATCGCGATCCAGAGGATGATGTAGGCCAAGATGCCGGGAAAGGCGACGGATAGGATCGAGACGACGACGTAGAGCGCGCGTACCAGCGTCACGTCCCAGCCGAGCCAATCGGCCAGCCCGCCGCAGACTCCGGCGATGATCTTGTGTCGAGACGAACGAGTTAAGGGCATGGGTGGAACCTCCTTCGAATCGATACTACGAACAGGCGCCGGTCGTGGTTTCGTTGCGGAACGGGGCTGGGTAGGCGGCTCCGTCGCGAAACGAGGGGGGGAAAGCACTTAAAGTAGTAGAGAGCCATCGAATTCGGTGGATGACCCGCCGACTAAGGGCTTGGAGGAAAGCTATGTTCGCAAACATCTCGCGCCTCATGCCGATCTTGATCGCCTTCGCGCTGTTGACCGTAGGGACAAACTACTCGGTGCGGGCAGCAGACGTTCCGCAGCCCGACTCTCCAGCGGCCTCCGTGGAGGCTCCCGCCGCGCCCCAAACGCCCACGGACGGATCCGGTCTGTTCCTGGAGAAGCCCATTTCTCTATGTAAAGGAGGAATGTGCTCTGATGACGATCAGTGCAAATTGTGGTTCGGTCACGGGTGGACTTGCGATGTCGGGCCCGGCCAGGGCTGCGGCTTCTGCCTCTGGGAGGGAGACGAGGGACGACATCTTCGTCGTTCCTCGGTTCCGCTCCCCCTGAAGCTTATCTTCTAGGGCCCCCGCCATGGCGGGCGGGGCGACCACCGCCGCGGTAAGCAGGCCGCAGACGGAGGCGCGAGGGCCACCAGCGACAGCCAGCTTTTGAGGTCGACCGGTTGGAGGAACGTCAATAGCTCCGCCATCGAAACGCAAGGCCTCGTCAAAGTCCGCGCCGCGGAGCCCTCTCCCCCCGCCGGTCTCCGGGTTGCGCGCCGGCATCGACCGCTAGGAGGAGGCACCCGGTAAACCCAGGAGCCCGGCCCAACGGGCCGGGAGAACACCAGCCCAGGGCTGAGGCCGAAGGCCGATGCCCTGGGTCAAGGATCACCCCCGCCTGGCGGCCGGGACTGCCGCGTTAACGGAGGGTGGAAAGATCCGCAGAATCCGTGCGTTCCTGGAGGCCTATGGAATCGAATTTGACGAGCGCTACGGGCGGGCTAAAGCTCTCGCGGCCTTTCAGGCCGCCTTTCTGTGGGGTTTTCCCACCCAGGGCATCGGCCTTCGGCCTCGGCCCTGGTCTGGATTCTCCCGACCCCGTTGGGCCGGACGGGCCGCCGGGGGCGCCCTCTCCCGGGCAGTGGAAGGAGGGAGGGGGGACGGGCGCTGAGGCGCCAAGCCGCTTCCGACTTTGACGAGGCCCTGCATCGAAGCGTAGGGGGTCGCCCCTACATTGGGCAGATGTCCTGAAATTAGCCGGGAGAGGAAGAGTACATGATGGCGCTGCATGATAGAATTCCCAGATGGCGACGCAACCGAAAATCTCTGTGGTCACCGAAAGAGGCCAGGTTTCGATTCCCGCGCAAATCCGGAAAGATCTGGGCCTCGAAAAGGGGCGGAGGTTGTTCTGGGAGAAGTCTGGCGAGCAGGAGATACGGGTGGTGATCCTCCCTGACGGGGAACCGCAGGGCGCGAGAGCTATGCTTGGATTCGCTCGGAATTTCAGGGCCACCCGAAGGACGGATGAGTGGATGAAGGAGCTCCGAGAAGGGGAAGATTGATGGCTTGGGTGGTCGACACCTGCGTCCTCATCGACGTTCTTGAGCACGACCCTCAGTTTGGGGCGTCCTCCGCCGAGGCCCTGGACGCCCACGGGCCAGACGGGCTCGTCGTCTGCCCGATCACCTATGCCGAGTTGTCTCCTGCGTTTGAAGGGGAGAAAGCTCTGCAAGAGGAATTTCTGATCGGGGTGGGAATTGATTTCAGGCAAGATTGGGATTGGGAAGATACGCTCCGTGCGCATCGAGCCTGGGGTGATCAAGTCCGTCGAAGGCGAGACCGCCAGCTACCGAAGCGCCCTTTGGCGGATATCCTGATCGGCGCTTTCGCCAGCCGCTTTCAGGGCCTTCTGACCCGCAATCCCTCTGATTTTGCGCCCGTCTTCCCGAGTCTCAACCTTCCAGAGGTGTCTCCACTTCCGCCCCCGCCCCATGGCGGGCGGCAACGACCGCCGCGGTAAACAGGCCGCAGACGGCGGCGAAGGTGGTGAGTGCTACCAGCGATAGCCAGCCTTTGAGATCGTTAGGGTTTAAGAACGTCAACAGCTCCGCCATCGGCGCGAAGGGCTTGCCGTCTTTTACCCCTTCGAGGGCACGGAGGGCGGCGCGGATCAAGGCGCCGATGCCCAAGCCTGCGATCGCGCCGATCGCTCCCCGCAGGGCGAGCTGGCCGGAGGAGAGCGGATCCTTGTACTTCGGCGGCTCGATCGAGAACTCGGGCTCGCGTTGACCCCAGGGGACGAAGCGGCCGAGCAGCAGCATGCCGGGGATGCCGGCGAAGATCGAGAACCAGAAGAAACTGGTCCAGCCGATCGCGTGGACCAAGAAGCCGGTGATCGGTCCGGAGAGCAGACGCGGCAGCCCGAACAGGCTGGAGAACAGGGCGTATTGCGTGGCCGAGAAGCGCTTCTGCGTCAGGCGCAGCAGCAGGACACCGTAGGCCCCGGTGCCCATGCCGGAGGCGAGGGTTTCAAACGCCATCGCGCCGTACATCAGCCAGCGGTTCGGCCCGGGCTGGACCGAGAGGAGGACGTACCCAAGATTCGAGAAGATCTGGAGGAAGCCGAACAGCCAGAGCGACCGGCCGAGGCCGAGCGTCGTCGTGAGCGCGCCGCCGAAAAAGACGCCGATCAAGTTGCCGACCAGACCGACTGTCGCGAGCGCCACGCCGCGATCGAAGTCGCTGTACCCGGCTTGGACCAAGAACGAGCGCTGCAGCGTCTGCGCGAGCTGGTCGGCGAACTTGTACAGAAGGACGAAGGAGAGAATTTCGAGCGCCCGATGCCGTGACAGAAAGCCGAGAAACGGCAGCCAGACCGCCTCGCGCACCGTTTTCGGCGCCGGGAGCTGACCTTCCGGCTCCGGCGCTTTCCAGGTGATCACGATCAATGGCAGGTAGCAGACCGAGAGCAGCACCAGGACCAGCGGCCATGAGGTCATTCCGGCCAGAGTGATCGAGAAGCCGCCGGCCAGATACATCGCCGCCCGGTAGACCGCGGTGCGGGCGCCTACCGCGACCCCTTGTTCCTCCGGCCGCAGGACGTCCACGGCATAAGCGTCGAGCGCAATGTCCTGGGTCGCCGCGGCAAAGGCGACCGCGAGCGCCAGAGCGCCCACCACCCAAGGGGTATCCGGATGGCCGCCGACCCCCGCGAGCGAAAGGGTGGTGGCGAACAGAGCCACCTGCGCGATCGCGATCCATCCCCGGCGCCGGCCGAGCCGTTGGAGCGGCACGTAGCGGTCCATCAGCGGCGCCCAGAGGAACTTGAACATCCACGGCGCCTGCGCGAGCGTGATCAGGCCGACCACCCGCAGATCGACGCCGATCTTGGTCATCCAGTCCGGAATCGCGATCCACACCAGCCCGAGCGGCATGCCGGACGAAAACGACATCAGCGAGACCGAGGCGGTCCGCCATGACTTCATCGCGCGGACCAGCGACTGCCAGTTCGAAAGGCGCTTGGCGGACTCAGGCGTCATGGCGCGGGAGTGTATCTCGGGTGAAGGGCGGCCGCCCTTCGACTTCGCTCAGGGCTCGGGCCTGCCCGCCGGCTGAGCGAAGCCGAAGCCCCGGGCGGGATATCATCCCGCGGATGAAGGAAACGAAACCCCCGATCAATCTCGATCTCGCGCCCCAGCTCGAAGTGCCCGATCCGGATGCCGCCAAGAAGGCGAGCTTCTGGACCAAGATGAAGCGCGGGCTGTTGATGACCCACACCGAAATCATCGAGCGGGTGGGCGCCGCCGTCGCCGGCCGCGCCGTGCTCGATGCGACGACCCTCGATTACCTCGACGAGGCGCTGATCTCGGCCGACCTGGGGGTCGAAACCGCGCTCGAATTGGTCG
>JBBRUC010000076.1:0-25483 GCA_038248205.1 Thermoanaerobaculia bacterium | reverse complement strand
GGTTGCCAACGCTCGCGGCCTGCCCCTCCGTGGTCACGTAGTAGGCGGCGAGTTGCGGGTTGCCCGGCGTCTCCTCGCGCACTACGACGACGCTCTGCGCCACGGCGGGATGGCGCGAGAGGGCGGCCTCGATCTCCCCGAGCTCGATGCGGTAGCCCCGGACTTTGACCTGAAAATCGGTGCGCCCGACGTAGAGGGTTCGTCCGTCCTTAAGCTGCCGGGCCAGGTCGCCGGTGCGGTAGAGGCGTCCGCCGACGGCACCTAAAGGATCGGGAATGAAACGTTCCGCCGTCAGCTCCGGGCGTCGCAGGTAGCCCCGAGCGACGCCGTCGCCGCCGATGTACAGCTCGCCGACGACCCCCGCGGGCACTGGTTCGAGGTACCGGTCGAGCAGGTAGACGCCGGTGTTGGCGATCGGCCTGCCCACCGGTATCGAGCCACCGGAGTCGGCGGAAGCAACCACCTCTTCGACGGTCGACCAGATGGTGGTCTCGGTGGGGCCATAGACGTTCCAGAGCGAGCCCACCCGCGCCAGCAACTCGGTGGCCAAGTCGGCGGGCAGTGCCTCGCCGCCGCAGAGGACCTTGAGATCCTTCTTACCCGCCCACCCGGACGAGAGAAGCATGCGCCAGGTGGCCGGAGTCGCCTGCATCACCGTGGCGTTCGAACTCGCCAAAAGGGCCGCCAGACGCACGCCGTCGCCGACCGTGTCGCGACTCGCCAACACGACGCGCCCCCCGACCATGAAGGGCAGGTAGAGCTCTAGCCCCGCGATGTCGAACGAGATCGTGGTGACCGCGACCAGCGTGTCGGCCGCGTTCAAACCGGGTGCTCGAGCCATGGCAGCGAGGAAATTGACCACCCCGCGATGGCGTATCTCGACCCCTTTCGGCCGTCCCGTTGAGCCGGAGGTGTAGATGACGTAGGCGAGGTCGTCCGGTCCCGCCAACGGCTCCGGGCAAGTGCCGGGCTCGCCGTCGAAAGCACCGGGTTCGACCGCGATTACTTCCAGCCCCTCCCGCTCGTCCGGCAGCAGATCGCTCAGCAGCTCGGTGTGCGTCAGCAGTACCCGGGCGCCGCTGTCTTCTAGAACGAAGGCGATTCGATCGGCCGGATAGGTCGGATCGAGCGGTACATAGGCGCCGCCGGCCTTGAGCACGGCGAGGAGCGCCACGACCATCTCCGGCGAGCGCTCCAGGCAGACGGCGGCCAACGTACCCGGCCCGATGCCCGCCGCGCGCAGCCGGTGCGCGAGACGGTTGGCCTGCAGATCGAGATCGCCATAGGTCAGGCGCTCGGTCACCGCCAGATCCGATTCGAACACCAGCGCCATCGCCCCGGGGTCGCGGGCCGCTTGCGCCTCGAAGAGCTGCTGGACGCAGCGGTCGGCCGGATAGGGCGCCGCCGTATCGTTCCACCCCTCGACGATCTGGCGACGCTCGTCCTCGCCCAAAATCGGCAGGGCGCCCACGGCGCTGTCGGTATCCGCCAGGACGGCGCGCAGCAGGTGGGTGAAATGGACGGTAAAACGCTCCATCGTCGCGGCGTCGAATAGGTCGGTGTTGTATTCGACCATGCCGGCCATACCGCCAGGAGTCTCGGACAGCGAGACGAGCAGGTCGCCGCGGGAAGTCTTGTTGTCGATGGACGGTACGCTGACCGAGACCTCAGGCAGCGCGGGAGCGCCGGCACCCGCTTGATGGAGTACGAAGAAGACCTGGAAGATCGGGTTGTGGCTTAGGTCGCGCGCGGGCCGCAGCTCTTCCACCAGCTGCTCGAACGGCAGCTCCTGATGGGAGTAGGCGCCGAGGGAAGCTTCGCGCACCCGCGCCAGGAGCTGGCGAAAGTTCGGCTCGCCTCGCAGGTCCGTGCGCAGGACCAGGATGTTGGCGAGGAAACCGATCAGCCCATCCAGCTCCGGCCGGTTGCGGCCGGCGATCGGCCAGCCCACCAGGACATCTTGCTGCCCGGAGTAGCGACTGAGCAGCGTGTTCAGAACCGCCTGAAGCGCCATGAAGAGCGTGCACTGTTCCCTGCGGCCGAGCGCAGCAAGATCGCCGACCAAGTCCTTCGGCAGCTGAAAGTTCTGGCGCGTGCCGCGCGACCGCTGGACCGCCGGCCGCGGCCGATCGGTGGGCAACTCGATGGCCGCCGGAGCGCCGGAGAGTTGCCGGCTCCAGTAGGCAACCTGCCGGGCGAGCACTTCCCCTTGGAGCCACGAGCGCTGCCACGCGGCGTAATCGGCGTATTGCACGTGCAGCGTCGGCAACGGCGAAGGCTCGCCACGGGAAAAGGCACCGTAGAGCGTCACCAGCTCGCGCAGGAAAACGGAGATCGAAACACCGTCCGAAATGATGTGATGGATCGCAAAGTAGAGCACCAGGTCGTCCGGAGCGAGCTGAAACAATTTGAAGCGGACGAGCGGCCCGCGGGCGAGGTCGAACGGGCGCAGCGACTCGCCGACCAAGCGCGCCAGGGCTTCGGTCTCAGCCTGCGAAACGCTCAGAGCTTCAAGGTCGATCCGAGGCAGCGCCGGAGGTTGATCCGGAGCGGGCGCCACGAGCTGCACCGGCTGCCCGCCGGAGACCGCGGCAAACGTGGTGCGTAGCGACTCGTGGCGGCGCCCGATCTCGTTCAACGCGAGGTCGAGCGCGGTCAAGTCCATCGGCCCCCGGAAGCGCACGGCGACCGGCAGGTTGTAGCCCGGATCACCCGGTAAGAGCTGGTCTAAGAACCACAGTCGCTGCTGCGCGAAAGAGCAGATCAGCGGCAGGTCCCGCGCGACTCGCTCGATCGGCGGCGCCACCATACCGTCGGCGGTGCGGCGAAGGTGCTCGATCGCGGCGGCAAGGCCCGCGACCGTGGGCTCCTCGAACAGGGTGCGCAGCGGGATCTCGACTCCGAGCGCCTCGCGGAGCCGCGAGATCGCCTGGACCGCGAGGAGCGAGTGGCCGCCGAGATCGAAAAAGCTCTGGTGAAGGCCGACGCGCTCGCACCGCAGCAGCTCGGCCCAGATCGCGGCCACCACCTCCTCGAACGGCGAGCGCGGAGCCTCGTCGGCATCCCCTCCCATTCCCACCGCCTCCGGAGCCGGGGCGAGTCCGGAAAGCGCGCGGCGGTCTACCTTGCCGTTGACGTTGAGCGGCAGGGCATCCAGGATCACGCAGGCGGACGGGACCATGGAGTCGGGCAGCGACTCGCGCAGGAACTGCTTCAGCCCTTCCGGCGTCGCGGCCCGGTCGAGCGCGGCATAGGCGACCAGGCGGCGGCTGCCCGGAGCATCCTCGTGGACGAGCACGATGCACTCGCGTACCGCCGGATGGCGGGCCAGGGCGGCCTCGATCTCGCCGGGCTCGATGCGGAAGCCGCGAATCTTGGCCTGGAAGTCGGAGCGTCCCAGGCACTCGACGGTGCCGTCCGGACGTTGGCGCCCGCGATCTCCCTGGCGATAGAGGCGCTGGCCGGGGCCATAGCCCAGCTCCGCCGCGAACGGGTCGGGCAGAAAGCTGGCGGCGGTCCGGTCGGGCCAGCCGAGATAGCCGCGCGAGACGTTCGGACCGCCGATGTAGACGTCGCCGTGGACGCCGGCCGGCACCGGTTCGAGCGCGGCGTCGAGGACGTAAACGCGGCAGTTCGCGATCGGCTTGCCCACCGGTACGCGCTGCGCCCGGCGCAGCGCGTCGGCGTCCGCCGGGGCGGGCTCGTAGGTGAGCGCCGTCACGGTGGCCTCGGTCGAGGCATAGCCGTTGATCCACGCCACCTCCGGCGCCAGCTCCAGCCACTCCGCCACCCGCTCCGGCAGGGCCTGCTCGGTGCCGACGATGACCGTGCGCAGCGGCTTCGGCGGGCGACCGCCGGTGCGCAGCAGCTCGCTCACCCACTCGTGCCAGTAGGCCGTGGGCAGGTTCGCCACCGTGATGCCGTAGCGCTCGATCATCCCGTGCAGCTCATCGAACGACGGAAACAAGCCCGACGGCCGCGGCACCACGGCCCCGCCGGCGAGCCAGGTCGGGAAGATCTCCTCCGACGTGATGTCAAAGCTGATCGAGGTGAACTGGAGCGCGCGGTCCGCGGGACTCAGGCCGTAGCGTTCGGCGCACGCCGAGGCGTGGTTGGCGAGCGCGAAGTGCGGCACGCCCACCCCTTTGGGCCGGCCGGTCGAACCGGAGGTGTAGATCACATAGGCGAGCGCCTCGGGCACGATCTCGAACCCGGGGTCCGAGGAGTCTTCGGCGTCCAGATCCTCCAGAAAGAGCACCCGGGCTTCGCTGGCGGGAACGACCGGCGCGAGGTCGCGGGTGGTTAGCAGCACCGGCATGCGGGTGTCCTCGACGATCACCGCCAGGCGCTCGCGCGGGTAGGACGGGTCGAGCGGCACCCAGGCGCCGCCGGACTTGAGCACGCCCAAGAGCGCCATCGGCAGGGCGAGCGAACGCTCCAGGCACACGCCCACCGGCGTGTCGAGCCCCGCGCCCAAGCGGTGCAGCGCCCGCGCCACGCGGTTCGATCCCGCCGCCAGCTCGGCAAAGGTGAGCACCCCGTCGCCGAACAGCACGGCGGGCGCTGCCGGCGTCTGGCGCGCCTGCTCGGCGATCCGCTCGGGCACCAGCCGTGGCGCGCCGCTGAAACGGGGGTTCCAGTCCGTGAGCGTCCGCCGCCGCTCCTCGGCCGTGAGCAGCGGCAGTTCGCCGAGGGCACGCTCCGGATCGGCCAGGATGGCGGTCGCGAGCTGGACGAAGTTGCCGGCCAGGCGTTCGATCGTTGCGTCGTCGAAGAGGTCGGTGTTGTACTCGAAGAACCCGGCGAAGACGCCGCCGCGCTCGATCATGTCGAGCGTGAGATCGAGCTTGGCGAAGCCGCGCTCCAGAGGCAGGTTCCCGAGCTGGACGCCGGGGATCTCCACCGTGCCGCCGGGCACGTTCTGGAACACGAACAGCACCTGGTAGAGCGGGTTGTGCGAGAGGTGCCGCTCCGGTTGCAGCGCTTCGACCAGGCGCTCGAAGGGCAGCTCCTGGTGGGCTTGGGCGTCGAGCGTGTCGCCGCGCACGAAATCGAGCAGCTCGCGGAACGTGGCCTCCCGGTCGATCTTGCCGCGCAGCAGCAGGATTTCGGAAAAAAAGCCGATCACCCCCTCCAGCTCGGTCCGGTTGCGGCCCGCCACGTTGGTGCCGAGCAGGAACGCCCCCTGCTCCGTGATCCGGGCCAGGAGAAGCTGAAAGACGGCGAGCAGCACCATGAACGGCGTCGCCCCCGCACTCCGGGCCAGGGCGTGGATGCCCGCCGACAGCTCCGGCGATAGGGTGAACGCCCGCATGGCGCCGCGGAACGAGCCGCCCGGTGGCCGCTGGCGATCCGCAGGGAGATCCAGATAACCGGGAAAGCCCGCCAGCCGGTCGCGCCACCAGGCCAGCTCGCCCTCCAGCCGCTCGTCGGTGAGCCGCTCCCGCTGCCAGACCGCGAAGTCGGGATATTGGACCGCCGGCTCAGGCAACGGCGAAGGCAGGCCCGCGCGGAAGGCCCGGTAGAGAGCGGTCAGCTCCCGGTAGAGCAGGCCCATCGACCAGCCGTCGAACGCGATGTGGTGAACGGTGAGGAGGAGAACGTGCTCGTCCTCCGAAATGCTGAGGAGCCGGGCGCGAAGTACCGGTCCCCGGACCAGGTCGAATGGGCGGCGCGACTCCTCCTCCGCGACGCGGCGGGCGTGCGCGAGGTCTTCCACCGCCTCGATCGGCAAGGAAAATTCGGCGGCGGGGACGATCCTTTGGCGCGGCTCGCCATCGACTTCCGGAAAGACGGTCCGGAGCGCCTCGTGCCGACGCACGATCTCGGCGAGGGCGCGCCGCAACGCATCGGCATCGAGCGGACCGCTCCACCGGAGCGCCCGAAAGACGTTGTGGGTATGGTTCCCCGGCTCCAGGCGGTCGAGAAACCAGAGTCGCTGCTGGGCGAAAGAGAGCGGAAAGGCGCGCTCGGCGCGTTCCTTCTGGCGCGCCAGACGGGCGAGCAGAGCGAGCTTCTCCGCGCGCGACATTTCGGCCATGGTCACGAGGGCTTCGCTCAACGCTCGTCTCCCACCGTTACGAGGGCGGCACGGTCCAAGAACGACGTGAAATCGGTGGCGATCACCCGAGTCCCCCGCACCCGATCGCTCTGCGAGGGCTCCAGGTCGCGCACCACGGCCATCCGCTGCAGCCAGCGGTCGCGGCCGTCGTAATAGGCCTTGAAATCCGAGCGCGCATGGACGCAACGCCGGTTGTCGAGCACCAGCAGGCTTCCGGGCTCGATGATCACGTCGCGCTTCGCCTCGTCGACCAGCCCGCGCACCACCTGCAGAGCGTGTTCGGCCTCTGGCGTCACCCCGGCCATCAGGTCGAGGTCGTAACGTAGGAACGGGTCGAGTCGATCGCCGAACAGGACCGACACGAGCGGCCCCGCCCCCGGTACCTCATCGAAATTGCCGAAGGAGTAGTCGACCCCGGTGCGGAAGAGATTCGAGAACAGGGTGTCACGGTCGCCCGGCGGCAGCAGGTGGAAGAAACGGCGAACGCTCGAAAAAATCGTGCGCGCCTGCTTGTCCGGATCTTGCCGCAGCCCATAGAGCAACAGGTACTCGGGCAGGTACGGGTGGAAGGCGATCTCGGTATGGAAGTCGAGCAGGATCGCCGAGCTCTCGCTCGACAGTTTGTCGGCATTCTGCGCCGTCGGAAAGACATCCTGGAACAGGTTGCCCTGCTTCTCCTGAAGGTAGGCCACCGGCTCGCCCAAGGCCGAAGCCACGCAGCACATCCACAGCTCGCTCACCCAGGTGGCCTTCTCCTGCCGGTCGCCCGAACGGGTCGGAGTCGGCGGCAGCTCGGGGTCGGTCGGCAGGTTGCGAAACAGGAGAGCGCCGTCCGAATTGCCCCGCTTGGCGAAATCGACCAGGACCTGACGGAGGCGCCGAGGCATCTCGTGGAAAAGCAGTCGCGCCTCCTCGAAAAACATTTCGAAGTCCGCCTGGGGGGAGAGCGTCGCGAACGCCAAAAGCTCCCGCAAACGCGCGTGCTCTTCGTCGGTGACGTCTACGATGGTTCCCTCGGCCGGCCCCGGCAACGCATGCCGCTTCATCAAATCGTGCGCGGTCCTCGTTGCGACGGCCGAAGGGAGCAGCACCGTTCCCTGCGGCACTGCGACCTGACTGTGCCCGAGCCATTGGAGGGTCTGCACCAGCAGGCGGGCGTTGTCGTTGTAGGTGACATAGGGCTCGGCGAACAGATCCGAATCTCCGGCCACCACCACGCGCCCGCGCCCCACCTCGACCCCGGCGATCAGGGCCGCCCCGCCGCTTCCGCACACCACGGGCTTTGCCCGAGCATCCAGCAGCTCCACTGTGCACCCCGAACAGTAGGACACGGTGGCGACTCCCTGGGCGATCGGGTGCTCGTTGACGTTCGTCGCCTCGAAGACGTGGAGCTGCCGGCCGGCGTGGATCGCCGCCCCCGGAACCTCGGCGAGATCGTTGTTGAATCGGAGCCCGAATCGACCGAGCAGGTCGTTGACATTCCAACCCCAGTGCTCGTTTTCAAACTCGCCGAGGACCAGCAGTCCCATCCCCGCCTCGACCGCCGCAACGATGGCGGAGATCTCTTCCGGCGAGAGGAAGGCTTCGCCACCCACTCCCAGATGCGCGTGTTCAGACGAGCAGCAGTGGTTGAGGAAGAGGACTTCGACCTCTTTCAGGCGCTCGGCGGTGATCGGTCCCTGGGTGAGCCGACGGTGCTCGCCGGCCAATACCGAGCGGACCAGTTCCGCGACGTGCGCGTAGGAGTAGTAACGGGGCGCCTCGTTGCTGCGCCGGCTCATGGCCAACGCGAGCAGCGGATCGGCGGTCCAGGTCTGATTGTGGGTTTCGTCGTAAAGGACTCTCATCGGACCTTTTCTCCCATCAGTTCACCGAGCATCGCGTCGAGGTCGGCGTCGGAGAGCGCGGCGGCGGCCGCCATGACGGCCGCCGTCTCCCCGCCTCCCCCGTCTCCCCCGCCTCCCAACATCGGCTCCGGCGCCTGCGCAGGCTCCATCTGCCGTTCCGCCACCAGCACGGCCATCCGCTCGATCGTGCGGCTCTCGAACACCACCGCGAGCGGCAGGTCCACGCTCAAAAGATTGCGCACCCGGGCCAAAACACGCGCCGCCGAGAGAGAATGCCCGCCGAGCGCGAAGAAGTCGTCGCACACCCCGACGCGCTCGATGGCGAGCACCTCGATCCAGATCGCCACCAGCGTCTCCTCCACCGGATTGCGCGGCGCCACGTAGACCGCTTCGTCGACCGGCCGGGCCGGCTCGAGGTCGGGCAGGGCCTTGCGGTCCACCTTGCCGCTCGGCGAGAGCGGCAGGCGCTCCAAGGTGACGAAGTCGGAGGGCACCATGTAGTCAGGGAGCCGCTGCGCGAGGAGCGCGCGCAGATCGCGGGTCTTCGGCGCCTCGGGTTCCGCCGCTGTCACCAGGTACGCCACCAGGCGCCGGTCGCCCAGGCGGTCCTCCCGCACCATCGCCACGCATTCGCGGACTCCCGGGAGGCCGGACAGGACCGACTCCACCTCGCCCAGCTCGATGCGGTAGCCGCGGATCTTGACTTGGAAGTCGGCGCGGCCGAGGAACTCCAAGGCGCCGTCCCGCGGCCGACGCCGCACCAGATCGCCGGTCCGGTAGAGGCGCCCGCCGAGCGCGACGGCGAAGGGGTCGGGAACGAAACGCTCGGCGGTGAGGTCCGGCCGGCCGAGATAGCCGCGGGCGAGGCCCTCCCCGCCGATATACAGCTCGCCGGGCACGCCATCGGGCGCCAGATCGAGGCCGCGTTCGAAGCGTTGCAGCACATAGATCCCGGTATTGGCGATCGGGGTTCCGAGCGGCACGGCGCGCCCGCTGTCCGGATCGGCCGACGAGACCGCATGGACAGCGGACCAGATGGTGGTTTCGGTGGGACCGTACATGTTCCACAGCGACCCCACCCGGCCGAGCAGGTCGCGGGCCAGATCCGCCGGCAGCGCTTCGCCGCCGCACAGGACCTTGAGCCGGGGGCTCCCCTCCCAGTCGCTTTCCAGCAGCAGGCGCCAGGTGGCCGGCGTGGCCTGCATCACCGTCGCGCCGGAGCCGGCGATCCGCTCCGCGAGGAGCCGGCCGTCGGCGACCGTCGCCCGCTCGGCCAACTCCACGCGGGCGCCCACCGAAAGCGGCAGGAAGATTTCCAGACCGGCGATGTCGAACGAGACCGTCGTCACGGCAAGCAACGTGTCCTCCGGAACGATGCCCGGCCGGACCGCCATCGACTCCAGGAAATTGACCACGCCGCGCTGACGGACGGCGACACCCTTGGGCCGGCCGGTCGAGCCGGAGGTGTAGATGACATAGGCCAGGCTCTCCGGCCCGGTCAGGGGCGCCGGATCGGCCGCGTTCTCGGCGTCGAGATCGACTTCGTCGAGGACGAGCAACCGGACGCCGTGGCCGGGCGGCAGAGGCACCCCGGATTGGGTGACCAGGACGGCGGCGCGACTGTCTTCCAGCACCCACGCCAACCGGTCGGCGGGATAGGCGGGATCCAGGGGAACGTAGGCGCAGCCCGCCTTGAGGACTCCCAGGAGGGCGACCGGCAGGTCCGGCGTGCGCTCCAGGCAGATCGCCACCCGGCTCTCCGGGCCGCAACCGAGGCGGCGCAGGCGATGCGCCAGCCGGTTCGCCCGCGCGTTGAGTTCGGCGTAGGTCATCGTGACGGACGGCGAAGAAGCGCAGGAGACGGCCACCGCTCCGGGACGACGCGCCGCCGCCCGCTCCACGAGCTGGTGGACCAGGAGGTCGGAGATCCCGACCTCGGCGTCTCGGCCGGCGTTCGTCAGCTCTTGACGCTCCTCGGGAGTCAGCATCGAGAGTTCGGAGAGAACTGTCGTCGGGTTGCTGCCGGCCGCGGCCAGCAGGGTCAAGAAGTGCTGGCTCATGCGTTTCATGGTGGCCAGGTCGAACAGATCGGTGCTGTACTCCCAATGCAGGAGGGCGTGCCGGTCCGCGCCGCTCGACGCCTCCCCTACCCGCTGCTCCGCCCGCGGGATGACGATGACGTTCAAGTCCATCTTGGACGACCGGTTGCCCCGCACCAGGAAGCGGGCCCGAATGCCGCCGAAGTCGAGGTCGGGCACCGCGGCGTCATGGAAGTTGAACATCACTTGGAAGAGCGGGTTGCGCCCGAGCTGCCGCTCCGGCCGCAGCTCCTGCACCAGCCGATCGAAAGGCATGTCCTGATGCTCGTACGCCTCCAAGTTGATCTGGCGCACCCGTTCCAGAAGCTCACGAAACGTCGGGTCCCCCGCCAGGTCGCCGCGCAGCACCAAGCTGCTCACGACCATGCCGATCATCGCCTCCAGTTCGCGCGAGCGCCGGTTGGCGTTGCTGATGCCGAGGAGGATGTCGTCCTGCCCGGTGTAGCGGTGCAACAGCGTCAGGAACACCGCCGACATGGTCATGTAGAGGGTGAACCCCTCCTTGCGGCTGAAAGCCCGCAGGCTCAAATAGAGCTGCTCCGGGATCAGCAGCAAATAGAGATCCCCGCGGAAGGTCACCCGAGAAGGCCGGGGCCGGTCGGTGGGCAGCTCCAAGACGCCCGGGCTGCCTTCCAGCCGGCCGCGCCAATAGGCGAGGAGGTGGTCCATGACGGGCCCTTCCATCCACTCCCGTTGCCAGACCGCGAAATCGGCGTACTGGATCGGCGGCTCGGGCAGAGGCGAAGGCTTGCCGGCCACGAACGCCGAATACATGGCCTTGATCTCCCGCAGCATCACCCCGAACGACCAGCCGTCGTGGACGAAGTGGTGCTCGACCTGAATCAGCTCGTACAGCTCGTCTTCGAGCCGTAGGAGGCGCCAGCGGATCAGCGGCGCCCGCGTGATGTCGAACGGGGTCTTGGTGGCCTCGGCCACCAGGCGCTCGGAGAGTTCTTCGCGCTCGTCCGACGGCACCTCGCGCAGATCGACGACCGGCAGGTCGAGCGGCGCGGGCGGATGGATGATTTGCACCGGCCGCCCCGCCACCGTCGGGAAGCTGGTACGCAACACTTCGTGGCGACGGACCATCTCTTCGAGGGTGCGGCGCAAGGCCTCCTCATCCAAAGGGCCTTCGAACCAAATCGTGACTTGGAAGTTGTAGGCGATATTGCCGCCCGGCGAAAGCTGGTTGAGGAGCCAGACGCGCTCCTGCGGGAACGACAGAGGAAGATCGCGGTCGCGGGAGGCGCGGCGGATCGGCGGCAGCTGCGGAACGTCGGCCGCGCGCTCGGCGTTCGCGGCGGCCTCGGCCAACGCGGCGATGGTGGGCTGCTTGAACACCTCCACCATCGGCAACTCGACATGCAGAGCCTGCCGCACCCGCGAGGCGAGCTTCGCCACCAGGAGCGAGTGCCCGCCGAGCTGGAAGAAGTCGTCGTGGATGCCCACCCGCTCGACGCCGAGCAGGTCGCTCCAGATGCCGGCCAGGACCTCCTCCACCAGATTGCGCGGCGCGGCGTACTCGCTGTCCAGATCCGGGCGTCCGGAGTCGGTCTCCAGCTTCGCCACGGCCCGGCGGTCCACCTTGCCGCCCGGCGTGCGCGGCAGCTCCGGGAGGAATCCGAAGGCGGACGGGATCATGGATTTGGGCAGGCGCTCCTCAAGGGCGCCGCGCAGCTCGCCCACGGTGGGCGAACCACCCGGCTCGAGCACGGTCCAGGCCACCAGCCTGCGGCCGCCGCCGCGCTCGTCGCGGGCCACGACCACCGCGTCCCGGATTCCGGGAAGGGCGCGCAGCGCGGCCTCGATCTCCCCCAGCTCGATACGGTATCCCCGCACCTTGACCTGGCTGTCGGTGCGGCCGCGGAACTGCAAATCGCCGCCGGGCCGGCGCCGGACTAGGTCACCGGTTCGGTAGAGGCGCGACCCCGTCGCCCCGGAGAAGGGATCCGGGACGAACCGCTCGGCGGTCAGGTCGGGCCGGCCCAGGTAACCGCGGGCGAGTCCGGCACCGCCGATCAGCAGCTCGCCGTCGAGGTCGTTCGGGAGCAGCTCCTGGCCGAGCCCGGCGACATAGGCCATCGCACCCTCGATCGGAAATCCGATCGGCACGTCTCCGGCAAAGCTTTCGGCCTCCCCCCCGAGTTCGCGCCGCGTGGTGACGATCGTGGCCTCGGTCGGACCGTAGGTGTTGACCAACCGGACCTGCTCCGGCGCCTTGTCGGTCCAGGCCTCCAGACGGTCGCGCTGGGCCTGCTCGCCGCCGAGGATCACGAGCCTTACCGAACCCGGAAGTTCGAGCCCTTGAGAGTCCATTTCGGCGACCAGCTCGTGCCAATAGGCGGTCGGCAGGTCGAGAACGGTGACGCGAAACTCACTCACCGTGCGTACGAAGGAAGTCAGAGAGGAAACGGTTTCCTCGTCGCGCAGGACCAGGGTGGCGCCGCGGGTGAGGCAGGGATAGATCTCTTCGTTGCTGGTGTCGAAGCTCACCGAGGCGAACTGGAGCACCCGGTCGCGCGCATCGATCCCGAACGCCTCGGCGGCGCTCCGCACGTAGTGACCCAGCGAGGAGTGACCGACCAGAACGCCCTTGGGTCGGCCGGTCGAGCCGGAGGTGTAGATCACATAGGCCAGGTGTGCGGAGTCCACGACGGGCAACTCCCCTACCGTTCCCGGGTCGGTGAACAGACCGTCGAGCCGCTCGATCCTCGCCTGGACCGCGGGCAGCTCCGGAATCAACCGGCCTTGGGTCAGCAGAATCCCGGCGTCGGAGTCCTCGATCATGAAAGCGAGGCGCTCCGCCGGCCATGCCGGATCGAGCGGCAGGTAGGCGGCCCCGGCCAGAAGGACGCCCAACATGGCCGCGATCATTTCGGGCGAGCGCTCGGCGCAAAGCGCCACCAGCGATTCGGGGCCGGCGCCCAGTGTACGCAGGCGCACGGCGAGGAGGCCGGCCGCCCGGGCCAGTTCGCCGTAGGTCACCTGCCCTCCGGACCAGGCCACGGCCGGCGCTTCCGGAGTGCGCACCGCCTGCTCCGCGAACAGAAGGTGGACCGGCACAGCGGGAGGCCCTGCCGGTCGGCCGCAGGCGCCAGCCACCAGCTCGCGACCCTGCGCCGCGGTCAGCAGCGGGAGGTCGCCGAGCGGCGATTCCGGCCGCTCCACGACGCCCTCCAAGAGCGCCTCCAAACCATCCAGCAGACGCCGGACGGCGGCGTCTCCGAAGCGGTCGGGGTGATAGGCGACCTTCAGCGCCATCCCTCGCCCGCGCGGCGCAACGTAGATCGTAAGCGGGTAGTTACTGGATTCACTTAAGTTGGCGGCGCGCATTTGGAGCGCCAGTCCTCCGCCCCCGGTGCGGCCCAAAGCCTCGAGCGGGTAGTTCTCAAATACCAGGATGCTCTCGAACAGCGGCACATGGCGGGGCATGCCGGCCCAGACCAGGATCTGCTCCAGAGTGCAATGCTCGACCTCGCGCTGCTCGAACTGCTCGGCCTGGAGCTGCTGCAGCCAGGGGATCAGCCCGGCGTCAAGGCGCACCCGCAGGCGCACGGGCAGAGCGTTGATGAACAGACCGACCATTTCCTCTACGCCGTCGATCTCGTGGGGCCGGCCGGAGACGATGCCGCCGTAGACCACGTCCTCCACATGGCTCCACCGTCCGAGCAGCAAGCCCCAGAGCCCCTGGAACACCGTGTTGGTGGTGATCTGGAAACGCCGGACCAGCGGCTGGAGCCGCTCGAGGGTCGCCGTCGGTAGCAGGCGCTCGGTCTCCAAAGCGACCCGTCCGCCGGCCTCCCGCGGGGTGCCCGTCCCGTCGAACGGAAGCGGCGTGGGCGGTTCGAAACCTGCCAGCGCCAAGCGCCAGCGCTCGCCGACCTGCTCGAGGTTCTGTCCTTTGAGCCAGGCGATGTAGTCGCCGAAAGGGCGCGCCGGCGCCAGCTCCGGGTCGCGTCCCTCCCGCTCGGCCAGATAGATCGCCTGGAGATCGCCGAGCACCAGAGCCATCGACCAGCCGTCCAGGATCAGGTGGGAGAAGCTCCAGACCAGCTTCCACTCCTCGTCCGACCAGCGGATCAGTGCGACCCGCAGGAGCGGCGCCTGTCCTGGGTCGAATCCGAGCGCGCGGTCCTCTGCGAGAAAAGCCTCCAGCGCCGCCGGCCGGTCGTCCGGCGAGAGGTCCCGCCAGTCTCTCTCCTGCCACGGCAGCTCCACCTGGCGCCGCACCACCTGCAGCGGCTGGTCCCGCTTCTCCCAGACGAATAGGGTGCGCAGGGCGGCATGGCGGTCGACCAATTGCTGCCAGGCGCGGCGCAACGCCTCCGGATCGGTCTCGCCGAGGGTTGCGACGTACTGGTCGAAGTAGACCTCCGTGCGGATGCCCGTGAGCAGCAGGTAGAGGAGCATTCCCTGTTGCGCGGGCGACAGCGGGTATATGGCTTCAAGGTTCTGGTTGCTCATCGGTGACCCTTTCTACTTGGCGCTCTACTTGGCGAGCTCGGCCAGGAGTTCGTCCAAGTCGGACTGGCTCAAACCTGCTTGCGGAAAATCGGCTGGCGTGAAGGAACGGTCCGTTGCGGGTTCCTGCCGTCGGACCTCCGCGATCTGCGCGATCTGCGCAGTTTCCGCGACGGCGGCGAGTTGGGCGATCGTCTGGTTCTGGAACAGTTGTCGGGGGGTAAAACGAAGCCCGAGCTTGCGGCTCCGCGTCACAATCTGGATGACCAGGATCGAGTCGCCGCCCAACGCGAAGAAGTTGTCGTGCACACCCACCCGGTCCAGGTGCAGGACGTCGGACCATACCGCGGCCAGCGTCTCCTCCACCGCGTTTCTCGGCGCCACGGGCTCCCCTTCGGCCCGAGAGGCGCCCGGCGCTGGGCCGGCTAAGAGAGCCCGCCGGTCGATCTTGCCGTTGGGCGTCAGCGGCAGGGCGGGCAACAGGGCGAAAACGTGGGGGACCATGTATTCGGGGAGCCGATCGCGAAGCGCGGCCTGGAGGGCGTCGGCGGGCTCGGCAAGCCCCTCGTGAAAAGCGAGGTAGGCGATCAGCCGGCGCGACCCGGGCACATCCTCGCGCGCCACCACGGCACACTCGCGCACCGACGGACGCGCGGCAAGGGCCGCCTCGATCTCGCCGAGTTCGATGCGGAAGCCGCGGATTTTGACCTGATGGTCGGCGCGGCCGAGAAACTCCACGGCCCCGTCCCGCGGGCGGCGGCGCGCCAGATCCCCGGTCCGGTAGAGCCGCTCTCCGGCGCGTCCCGAGGCGGAGTCGGGCACGAAACGCTCGGCCGTCAGGTCGGGGCGTCCGAGATACCCGCGCGCCAGCCCCTCGCCGCCGATGCACAGCTCGCCGGGTACGCCTGCGGCGACCGGCTCCTGGCCGCGCTCGAAAGGCTCCAACAAGTAGATCCCGGTGTTGGCGATCGGGCTCCCCAGAGGCACCGGGAGCCGCCCGTCCGCATCCGCGGCCGTCACCGACTGCACGGCGGACCACACCGTGGTCTCGGTGGGGCCATAGACATTCCACAGCGATCCCGACCGGGCCATCAGCTCGCGGGCCAGCTCCGGCGGCAGCGCCTCGCCGCCGCACAGCGCTTTGAGTTCCGGACTCCCCTGCCACTCCGCGTCGAGCAGGAGCCGCCAGGTGGCCGGGGTCGCCTGGAGCGCGGTCGCCCCCGATTCGGCGAACCGTTCGGCCAAGCGGAGGCCGTCCGCCGCGGTTTCGCGGTCCACCAGCTCGATCCGGGCGCCGACGGAGAGCGGCAGGAAAAGCTCAAGGACCGCGATATCGAACGCGATCGTCGTCACCGCCAGCATCGCGTCGTCCGATGCGAGGCCCGGGCGCACCGCCATGGAGACCAGGAAATTGACCGCTCCTCGCTGGCGGACGGAGACGCCCTTCGGCCGACCGGTAGAGCCCGAGGTATAGATCACGTAAGCCAAATTTTCGGGACCGGCCAGGGCGACGGGATCGGTCGCGCTCTCGTCGGCCAGATCGATCCCGTCCGGATCGAGCGTACGCGCGCCGTGAGGGGGCAAAGCCTCCGCGGCCGCGCCGCCGGTGAGCAGCACAGTGGCCCGGCTGTCTTCCAGCACCCAGCCCAGGCGATCCGCCGGATAGGCGGGATCGAGCGGGACGTAGGCGCCGCCCGCCTTGAGCACGCCGAGCAGCGCGACCGGCAGGGTGGCGGAGCGCTCCAGGCAAACGGCCACCCGATCCTCCGGGCCGATACCTAGGTGGCGCAGGCGGTGGGCCAGCCGGTTCGCCCGGACGTTGAGTTCAGCGTAGGACAGATGCCCGCCGTCCCACGACACCGCGATGCTCTGCGGCCGATCCGCCGCCGCCCGTTCGAAGAGCTGCTGGAGCAGGTCGCCGGAGATCTCCTCCGCCGCGCGGCGCCCCTCCGCCAGCAGCTCGATCCGCTCCTCGGGGGAGAGGAGCGGAAACTCCGACAGCCGCCGCTCCGGCGCCTCGACGATCCCGGCGAGCAGATTGCGGAAGTGGGCCAGCAGCCGGGCCGCCGTGCCTGGATCGAAGAGATCGGTGGCGTACTCCAGACGGGCCAAGAGCCCCTGATCCCCGTCCGAGGACGACGAAGGGAACAGAAAAAGGCTCAGGTCGAACTGCGCCCGGCCGGCTTCGAGTTCGATGGGCGAGAGCGTCAGGCCGTGCAGCTCCAGCTTACTGGCCGGCAGATTCTGGAAGGCGAGCATGACCTGAAATACCGGCGAGTGGCTGAGGTCGCGCTCCGGCTGTAACCCCTCCACGAGGCGTTCGAACGGGACCTCCTGATGGGCGTAGGCCGACAGAGCGCCTTCCCGAACCTGCACCAGCAGGCCGGAGAAAGTCGGATCCCCGGTGAGGACGGTCCGCAGCGCCAAGGTGTTGGCGAAGAGCCCGATCATCTCCTCAAGCTCGGCGCGGTCGCGGTTGGCGACCGGCGTGCCGATCACCACGTCGGGCTGTCCGCCCTGGCGCCAAAGCAGGGTGGCCAAGGCACCGAGGGAAATCATGAACGGCGTGACATCGAGCCTGCGGGCCGCGGCGCCCAGCCGCTGCTCCAGGCCGCGTCCCAGGGCCAGGCCGGCGCGGGCGCCCCGGTGGCTCTGGATCGACGGCCGAGGCCGGTCGATGGGGAGTTCGATCACCGGGGGCGCACCGGCGAGTTGCTTCTGCCAGAACCCGAGGCAAGCCTCCAGCACCGGGCCGTCGAGCCACTTGCGTTGCTCGGCCGCGTAGTCGGCGTACTGGATCTCCAGCTCGGGCAGCGGGCTCGGCTCGCCCGCCGCGAAGGCGCGGTAGAGGACGCCCAGCTCTCGTACGAAGATGCCCATCGACCAGCCGTCGGACACGATGTGGTGCAGCCCGATCAGCAGCGCGTGCTCACCCTTGAAGAAACGCACGAGGGCGGCGCGCAGCAGCGGGCCGACGGCCAAGTCGTAGGGACGCCGCGCCTCGACCGAGGCCTGGCGACGCACCTCGACCTCCCCGAGATCCGCCGGCAGAGCCATCAGATCGAAGATCGGCAGGCGTACCGCCGTGGGAGCGACGATCGACTGCCGGGGCCGCCCCCCGACTTCCGTGAAGAGCGTGCGCAGCGCCTCGTGGCGGCGCACGATTTCGGACAGGACACGGCCGAGGGCCGCCACGTCCAGGGGGCCGACCAGCCGCACCGCCCCGGCCAGGTTGTAGGCGAAGCTGCCGGGCTCGAGCTGATCGAGGAACCAGAGCCTCTGCTGAGCGAAAGAGAGCGGCAACGGCTGCTCGCGCGAAACCGGGACCAGCGCCGGCCGCGGCGGCCCGGCCGCGCTGCCGCTGCGCTGCATCCGCTCCACCAGGGCGGCGAACGCGCCCAGGACCGGTTCCTCGAACACCGCCCGGACCGGAACCTCGATTCCCAGCGCCTTACGCAACCGGGCGACCATCCGGGTGGCCAGCAGCGAGTGCCCGCCCAGCTCGAAGAAACCGGCGGTCGCGGGAATCTCGGTGATCCTAAGGAGATCGGCCCAGATGCCGGCGAGAAGCTCTTCGACCGGGCTCCGGCCGGCCGCCGCGTCCGCACCATGAAGCTCTTCGGCCGGAACGGGCAACGCCTTGCGATCCACCTTGCCGGTGCGGGTCAAAGGCAAGGCCGCGAGGGCGACGAAAGCACCCGGCACCATGTAGTCCGGCAAACGTGCACCGAGGAATGCCCGCAGGCCGCGCAGGTCTGCGAGCACGCCTGCGGCCGCCACCAGGTAGGCGACCAGCCGCCGCCCGCCCGGCACGTCCTCGCGCACGACGGCCACGCACTCCCGCACTCCGGGGATGCACGCCAAGGCGGCCTCCACCTCCCCCAGCTCGATGCGGAAGCCGCGGAGCTTGACCTGGAAGTCGACACGGCCGGCGAACTCGGCCCCGCCGTCGGGCAGGTAGCGGCCGAGATCGCCCGTGCGGTAGATCCGGTCGCCCGGCTCCGGCGCAGTCACGAAAGGGTTCGGCCGGAAGCGCTCGGCGGTGAGCGCGGCGTCGCCCAAATAGCCACGGGCGAGCTGCCGGCTGCGCATGTGGATCTCGCCGAGTTCCCCGACACCGGCCGGCGCGCCGGCCCGGTTGAGGACCAGGAGCTGGACGCCCTCGAAACCGCGGCCGAGCGGCAGGACCTCTTTGCCAAGCCGCCCCAGGTCCCGCGGAACCTCGAAGAAGGAGACCGCGCGCTGCGTCTCGGTGGAACCGTAGAGGTTGACGCAAACCAGCGCGGGGGCGAGCCGGAAGAGCCTTCCTACGTCGCCCTTCTTGAGCTGGTCGCCGACCACGAAAACCCGCCGCAGATCGGCCAGCTCCCGCACCGGCTCGATACCGTCCTGTGCCGAGTCGAGCAGCAGCTCCAACATCGCCGGCGTCAGGTTGAGCACACTCACCCGCTCGCGCTGCGCCCAGGCCGCTAGGTATCCGGGAGCGTCGAGGCGCTCGGGGTCGGGCACCACGAGCTCGGCGCCGAACCAAATCGGCGTGAGGAGGTCGCGCTGCAGCGGATCGTGGGAAAGCGCCGACAGCATGCCGTGCCGGTCTCGGTCATCGAGCCCAAATCGCTCCCCGATCCAAGGGTAGAAATGGGTCAGCGCGCCATGGCGGCCGACCACCCCCTTGGGAACGCCCGTGGAGCCGGAGGTGAAGGTGATGCAGGCCGCGTCGTCGGCGCCCACCGGCAGGTTGGGATCGCTCTCCAGAAAGCCGTCCAACTCCGCCCCCGACGGATCGATGCGGTGGCAGCCGGCAGCGGCCTGCGCCAGCTCCGCCGGGAGAGGCGGCGCGCCGGGCACGTCGATCCAGGCGGTCGGGCGGGAAATCCGGAAATAGTCCAGCAGCCGCGCCGCCGGATAGGCGGGATCGAGGATCAGGAAAGCCGCGCCGGCTTTAAGCGTCCCGAGGAGCGCTTGAACGAGCGGGGCGCCGCGGCGCGCCCAGACCGCGACCGTGTCGCCCTTCTCTACCCCCCGGCCGATCAGCGCGCGGGCAAGGCGGTTGGCGCGGGTTTCGAGTTCCGCGTAGGTCCAGACCTCTCCCGCCGCGTCGCGGACGGCGATGCGTCCGGGTTGGCGGGCGGCCTGGCGCGTGAGCGCTTGGTGACCGGCTCCGCGCCACTCCCCGCCGAGCGGCCGAGCGGGATCCGGTAACAAAGCCGCGGCTTCGCGGGTCACCAGCGACATTGCACCGATCTTCGCCTCCGGAGCGGCCGAGGCCTGCTCCAGCAGCGACTCCAGCTGGCGCAGCAACTCTTCCATACGCGCCGAATCGAACAGGTCGACGTTGTAGACCAGGTTGAAATGCAGGGTGTCGGGCAGGTCGTGGACGTACAGGGTGAGGTCGAACTTCGAGTCCGATTCCTCGAGCGGAAGCGACTCGACGACGAGACCGGGCAGCTTCAGGTCCAGATCGGAGAGGGAGATGAAGTTGAACAGCACCTGGAAAATGGGGTTGCGGCTGAGCTGCCGCTCCGGCTTAAGTTCCTCTAATAGGCGCTCGAAGGGGAGATCCTGGTAGCGATAGGCGCCCAGCACCCCGTCGCGCACCCGTCCCAAAAGCTCCCGGAACGTGGGATCGCCCGCGAGGTCGGTGCGCAGCACCAGGGTGTTGAGGAACATGCCGATCAGCCCCTCGATCTCGGTGCGGCTGCGACCGGCGCTCGGCGAACCGACCACCACGTCATCCTCGCCCACGAGGCGGCCCAAAAGGAGCTGAAAGCCGGCCAGGAAGGTCATGAAGAGCGAGGTCCCCTCCTGCCGAGACAGTTCGCGCAAGCGGGAGGCGAGCCCCGCGGGGAGGCTGCGTTCCACGCTGCTTCCGTGATGGCTCTGCACCGCCGGCCGCGGGCGGTCGGTGGGTAGCTCCAGGGCCGGAGGGCTGCCGGCCAGCCGATCGCGCCACCAGGCGAGCTGCTCGTCGAGGCCTGAGCCGCCCAGCTGCTCGCGCTGCCAAGCCGCGAAGTCGCCGAACTGGATTGGCAACTCGGGCAGGGGCGAGGGCCGGCCCTGGTGAAAGGCGCCGTAGAGCACGCCTAGCTCGCGGAAAAAGACACCATACGACCACCCGTCCGACACGATGTGATGCATTTCGAGCAGGAGTGCGTGCTCCTCGGCGCCGAGGCGAAGCAGAGCGGCGCGCAGCAGCGGCCCTCGGGAGAGGTCGAAGGGCCGCTTGGAACGTAATGCCAGGCGCCGCAACTCGGCCTCGCGGAGGTCGACGGAGAGCGCCGCGAGGTCCGCCTTGGGCAGGTGGAACGTCTCGGGCGGGGAAACCACCTGCACCGGCTCGCCCTCGCGCTCCGCGAACGTGGTTCGCAGCGCTTCGTGACGGCGCATGATCTCGGAGATCGCCGCCTCGAAGGCGACCACGTCTAATACCCCGCGCAGCCGGGCCGGCGCGGGGATGTTGAACGCAGTGCCGCCGGGCTCGATCCGATCGAGTAGCCAGAGGCGCTCTTGCGCGAACGAGGTCGGCAGGACCGGCGTCGGAGCGCGTCGGGGAATGCTACCCGCGGGCATTCCTTCCGGCGCTTCCGCCGCCCGCTTCGTCTTCCTCCTCATCACCAGCTGCGCGAGCTGCTCGGCCGAGAGATCGCCGCGGCGGGAATGGTTGTCTGGGCTCATTGGACTACCTCTTCGTACATCTCGGCATCCGACAGATCGGAGAGCACGGCCTGCGCCACGGCCTGCGAAAACCCGCCGAGTGTCGGCGCCACGAACAGTGCCTGGAGCGGGATCTCCACACCGAACGTATCGGCCAACCGGGCCAAAACGCGGGTGGCGAGGAGGGAGTGCCCACCCAGCTCCCAAAAAGTGTCTTCGACCGATACCTGGGCGACGCCGAGGACTTCGCACCAGACTTGGGCGACCTCTTCCTCCAGCGGCGTGCGCGGCGGCGTAAGGTCGGCCCTAACTCGCGCTTCGGGCTCCGGCAAGGCTCGACGATCGATCTTGCCGTTACCAGTGAGGGGAAGCTCGGAAAGCGTGACGAACGCCCCTGGCACCATATAGGCCGGAAGCCGCAACTCCACCAACGCCAGCAACTCGGCCTCCAGGTTCTCGATGGCGTCCTTGTGTGCGGGAACCACATAAGCGACCAGCCGCTTGTCGCCGGAGAAATCCTCGCGCGCCACCACTACGGCCGCCTCGACCTCCGGATGCGAGGTGAGGACCGTTTCGATCTCCCCAAGCTCGATACGGAAACCGCGCAGCTTGACCTGGTGGTCGGCACGGCCGAGGAATTCGAGGACGCCGTCAGGTCGCCGACGCGCCAGGTCGCCGGTGGCGTACAAGCGCGCCCCCTGGTCGGCGAAGTCGCCGCCGACAGGATCGGGGACGAACCGCTCGGCCGTCAAATCTGGGCGGGCCAGGTAGCCGCGGGCGAGTCCATCCCCTCCGATGTAAAGCTGACCGACAACCCCCACCGGAGCCGGCAGAAGCGAGCGGTCCAGCACATGGGTCCGGGCGTTGGCGATCGGCCGGCCGATCGGCACCGGCCCTTCCGGATCTCCGGCGCGGACCGGGTGGAAGGTGGTGAACGTGGTCCCTTCCGTGGGGCCGTAGACGGCGATCACCTCGGTGCCGGGCAGGCCGTCCACGGCGCGCCGCATGTTCGTGGGGGAAAGCACGTCGCCGCCGGCCAGGAGTTGCCGGAGCGGACGCAGGCGCCCCAAATGAGACTCCACCATCTGGTGGAAGAGGCCTGTCGTCATGAACATCGTCGTCACGCCCTGGGTCTCGATCATCTCGCCGAGCCGGTGCAGGTCGGGCGGTCCGGCTGGGAACAGCGCGAGCCGGCCCCCGTTGAGCAACGGACCCCAGATCTCGAACGTCGAGGCGTCGAACGGCACGGGCGCGAACTGAAGGAATACGCGCTCCTCGTCGAGGCGGGCGTAGTCGGTCTCCCGCACCAGCCGGACGACGTTGCCATGGGTGACGGCCACGCCCTTGGGGCGGCCGGTCGAACCCGAGGTGAACATCACGTAGGCCAGGTTGTTCGGATCGACACTGGACCGCGCCGAGGTCACCGGTCCCGCGGAAAGCACCTCGCCCAGAGGCAGCCGGATGACCCCTGAGGCGGGCGGATGCGGCAAGGAAGCCGAGAGCCCTTCCTGCACCAGCAGCACTCGGGCCTCTGCGTCCGCAAGCATGCCGGCGAGCCGCTCGGGCGGCGACTGGGGGTCGAGCGGCAGATAGGCGCCGCCGGCCTTGAGGATGCCCAGCAGGGCGGCGATCAGGTTGGCGGAGCGTTCGGCAAACAGCCCCACCCGCTCGTCGGGCCTGACGCCCAAGGCTCGCAGCCGGGACGCGAGACGCTCGGCCCGCTGGTCCAATTCGGCGTAGGTCAGCTCCTCCCCGACCAGCGCGACGCGGTCCGGGAAACGGCGTACCTGCTCCTCGAACAGGCCGTGAATGGTGGCGGCGCGAGGATAATCGGTCGCGGTGTCGCTCCATTCCCGGACCACCTGCGCGCGTTCGGGCGCGCTCAACAGCGGCAAATCCCGGACTCGGGCTCCCTCTCCCCGCGCCAAGACACCGGCGAGAATATTCTCGAACCCGGCCATCAGGCGCAGTACCGTCGTGCGATCGAACAGGTCGGTGCCGTATTCCGCCCACACGCCCATTTCGCCCTCGCCGTGGCCGCCGCGGCCGATGTGAAGCGACAGATCGAATTTAGCGGTCTCGCCGTGGGCTCCCTCCCCCGCCGAGAGCACGAGACCGCCGCCCCCCCGCACCGGTTCCGGCGCGTCGTGCAGCGCGAAGACCACCTGCACCAACGGGTTGCGCGACAGTTCGCGCTGGGGTACCAGCTCCGCCACGAGCTTTTCGAACGGGAAGTCCTGGTACGCGTAGGACTGAAGCGCCGTCTCCCGCACCCGCGCGAGTAGCTCCTCGAACGACGGCTCGCCGGCCAGGCTCACCCGTAGCGCCAGCGTATTGACGAACAAGCCGATCAGGCCCGCCAACTCGGGACGGCTGCGGCCTGCCACCGGCGCTCCGACCACCAACTCGTCTTGGTTGGTGACCCGGTGCAGCAGGGCGAAGAACGCGCCGAGCAGAGTCATGAACGGCGTGGCGCCGTTGCGCCGGCCGAGCCGCTCCAGCCCCGCCGCCAGGTCGGCCGGCAGGGAAGCCGATTCGACCCCGCCGCGATGGCTCCAGACCGCGGGCCGGGGCCGATCCGCCGGCAGCTCCAGAATCGGCGCGGTCGGCGCCGTGGCCAGGCGCCCACGCCACCAGGCGAGCTGCCGCTCCAGCTCCCCGCCGCTCAGCCAATTCCGCTGCCAGACCGCGAAGTCAGGATACTGCACCGGCAGGTCGGGAAGAGGAGAGGGCAGGCCGGTGGCGAAAGCCGCGTACAGGGCGCCCAGCTCGCGCTGCAGCAGCTCCATCGACAAACCGTCGGAGACGATGTGGTGGAGCGCTCCCAACAACCGGTGCCCGTTCGGCTCCAGGCGCGCCAGGAAGGTGCGCAGCAACGGCCAGCGATTGAGTTCGAACGGCCGGCGGACCTCATCTCGGGCCAAACGCGCCGCCTCGGCATTTCCCCCGTCGGCGCCGAGGACGAGAAGGTCGACCAGGGGCAGGTCCCAGCCGGCCGCCGGCCGCACAATCTGAACCGGATCCGAGGCACCGGCCGGCACCTCGAAGGTCGTGCGCAGGGCGGCGTGACGGCGCACCACCTCCGCGAGCGCCCGCGCGATAACGGGCGGCCGGAGCGGCCCGGCAAGGTGCAGGTCGAGCGGCATGTTGTAGACGTGCGAGCCCGGCTGGAGCTGGTAGAGGAACCACAGGCGCTGCTGCGCGAAAGAGAGCGGGCTCACCGCGCCGCCGAGACCCGCGGCGAGGTCCGGGGCGGCGCCCCCGTCGGTCTGCCGCAGCTCGGCATCGATCCACGCCGCCAGACGGGCAACCGTGGGCTCTTGGAAGATCACCCTTAGCGGCAGCTCGATTCCAAGGCGTACGCGCAGGCGCACCGCGACGCGCGCGGCCATCAGGGAGTGGCCGCCGAGCCGGAAGAAGTCGTCGGCGGCGCCAATACCCTCGACTCCCAGCAGCTCGGACCAGACCGCGGCAACCGCCAGTTCGAGCGAAGTGCCGGGCGCGACATGCCCGGCTTGCGGCCCCGCGGCCGGCACCCTACCCGCCAACGCGCGTCGGTCGACTTTGCCGTTCGGCAGGAGCGGCAGAGCGGGCAAGGCTTCGAACCAGGCCGGCACCATGTACTCCGCCAGCTCCTCGCGAAGCGCGGCGGCCAGGTCGGCGGAACTCGGGGCCGGCACCCCGGCGGGCCGCTCGGCGGGCACATACCAAGCCCCGATCCGGTCCTCGCGCACCACGACCACCGCGCTCGCGACGCCCGGATGGCGACGGAGCACCACTTCGATCTCCCCCCGCTCGATGCGCAGACCGCGCAGTTTGACTTGGGTGTCGACTCGGCCCAGAAAATCCAGCTCCCCGTCCGCTAGCCACCGCGCGAGATCCCCCGAGCGGTAGAGGCGCGCGCCTGCCTCGCCGGACAGCCCATCGGGCACGAAACGCTCCGCGGTCAGCTCCGGCCGCCCGAGGTAGCCGCGCCCCACCTGCGCGCCACCGACCAGCAGCTCGCCGTGGACGCCGGCCGGAACCGGCCGCAGATCGCGGTCCACCAGATGGATCCGCGTATTCGAAACGGGCCGTCCCAGGGGGACCACCCCTCGCCGAACATCCCGCTCGTAGGCCCCAACGATGACTTGCACCGCCGTTTCCGTCGGGCCGTAGAGATTGATCAGCTCGGCATCGAGACGGCTCCGGAAGCTCTCGGCCAGGGCGAGCGTCAGCGCCTCGCCGCCGCAGCAGACCCGCCGCAGGGTCCGGCACTCTTCGAGCCCGCTCTCCAGCAGCGCGCCGAGCAGCGACGGCACGACCTGGAGCACGGTGGCACCCTCGTCCTGGACTCGGCGCACCAGGGCACCCGGATCGCG
>JBBRUC010000075.1:0-25580 GCA_038248205.1 Thermoanaerobaculia bacterium | reverse complement strand
CGGAGCCAATCGCCAGCATGAGAGGGAGATTCTACAACCCTCTAATGCGCGGTTGTCGCTTCAGCCCCAACCACCGACCAGCCTGCTACGCACTCAGACTTCACGCTCTCGAAAAGTTCGCGCGCGAAGCGCGCTAAGTTCACGCTGTGGAAACTGAACTTCCCAGTACGGTCAGTTTTGCCGTTTACGGTGCCTTGTGATGACGAGTCTGTGGGCCTGACCTCCACTTCCGCTTCGCCAACCGGATTCCCGGCTGGGTCAAGGACGTTACCAACGAAAGAAACCTCAACCGCAAGCAGCCGGGACATCGGCCCACCTGCTGACAAGGCCAGCCATAATGCAACTGCCAATACACGCTTCGCCATGACTCCCTCCCGGAATCCAACGGACGCTCTCTTCGGTCCGCCTGGATCAGACGGACGCTCTACCCGGATTTCGCCCCGCGCCCTGCCCCTGCAGCGCGCCTTCCCCGCAAAAGATTGCGCGCCTGTCAAGATCTTTTGACAGCTAGGTAAATCCAACAAAATCAGCACTTTCCCCACGGTTGACCACGATTTGCCGGAGTTGACCCGCAAGATCTTTTGCGGGGTCGGGTCGCTGCCGAGAACTTGATCGCTCGGCGAAAGCCATGCGTTTTCTGTCGTTTGACTCGACGCGCCTCGCCTGGCAGGGATTTTGAGATGCCCGGCTGCCGAAATGGCCCGGAAGCTCCGATACACGCCCGAAGGGGGAGCCCTCTACGAGGTGACCTGTCGCACGGTCCACAGCCGATTCCTTCTGCGGCCGGGGCCACTGCTCAACGAGATCATCGTCGGCGCTCTCGGCCGAGCGCAGCGCCTCTACCCTCTGGAGATCTGCGCGTTCATCTTCGCCTCGAACCACTTTCACCTTCTCGCCCGGGCGGAGGACAGCGAGCGCCTCGCCCGCTTCATGGGCTATTTCAACTCGAAGCTCGCCCGCGAGGTCGCCCGATCGACCGGCTGGCGGGACAAGGTCTTTTCTCGCCGCTACCAGGCGATTCTCGTGAGCGACGAGAAGGAAGCTCAGGTTGGGCGCCTGGTGTACATCCTCTCGCATGGCTGCAAGGAGAATCTGGTCGCCCGGCCCCAAGACTGGCCAGGGGTTCACTGAGTCACTGCGCTCCTCACCGGCGAGCCGATCGTGGGGACTTGGTTCGATCGCACACGGGAATGGGAGGCGCGCTTGCGTGGCGAGGAATTCGGCGCTCGACAGTTCGCGGAAACCGAAACCGTAAGCCTCGCGCCCTTGCCCTGTTTGGCGCATCTCTCGCCCGAGCAGTACCGCGAGCGGATCGCCGAGTTGATCAACACGATCATCGAACAAGCCGCAGCTCGTCGAGCGGCGACGGGAATCGAGCCTCTGGGCGCCGCCGCGATCCTGCGCCAGCATCCGTTCACCCAGCCGGCCAAGACCAAGAAGTCGCCCGCGCCGCTCGTCCACGCCGCCAGCAAGCGGGTTCGAACCGAGATGAAGATCGCCTACGCCTGGTTTGCCAGGGCATTTCGAGAAGCGGCGGAGTATCCTGCGGGCCGGCGATCGGCTGGTTCGGTTCCCGGGGGGGAGCTTCCCGCCCGGATTGCCGTTTGTCCGAGCAGCCTGGCCGGTGATCAGCCCAGCGGCGTAGGCAGGACCAGCCGCTTAAAGCCAAAATGCTTCGGATAGCTACGACCGCCTGCCCTGGTGGCTGCGGTTCCACGTTCCGACACCTGGTTCGACCCTCCCGAAGGCCCCACGAGCTCCGATCTCGACCTGATTTCTACCAAAGACCGGCTGCGCCTCGCGCTGCCGGCCGGCCGTTCTCGGCCGGGAGTGGTCGTTCTGACCCCTTTCGCCGCACGAGGATCGGTCTTGTCCTCGGGTTAGGCTGGCACCCATTCCCGGCTGCGCAAACCGCACGTTTTCTGTAGCTTGCCCCGGCGTGCCTCGCCTGGCAGAGTTTGTGAGATGCCCGGCTGCCGAAATGGCCCGCAAGATCCGATTCACGCCCGATGGGGGAGCTGGAGACCCTCTGGCGGGCGGCAGCTCGGAAGCGGATCGCGGGAGCGCCGGTCTTCCGCCGTATCTGGGCGAGAATGTCCGGGTGAACGCAGCGATCTTTCACGGAAGCCGCGCGTCGGCGCTGGTTGCGGTCCTCGCCCTTCTGGCGAACGTCGCCTGCCATCCGGCGGCTCCCGCCGCCACGCCGCGCTCGCTCGCGGTGGGGGAGGTCGTCGAGACCGCCCTCGCCGTCGGCGCGGTCGATCGCTATGCCTTCGCGGCTCGCGCCGACGCCTTGGTCCACTTGACAGTCGAGCAGCGCGGGGTGGATCTGGTGGTCGTCCTCCGAACGCCGGGGGAGGAGCGCGCGGTCGAGATCAACAGCCCGAACCGGCGCTGGGGGCCTGAGGAGATCTGGTGGTCGCTCCCGGAGGCCGGGCGCTGGCAGGTGGAGGTGCGGGCGTTCCGGCCCGCGGCCGGCGGGCGGTATGCGATCCGGATCGCCGCGCTCGGTCCGCCGACTGACGGCGGTCGGCTGCAAGCCCGCGCGCTCGCGGCGGTCACCGAAGCGCTCCATCGGGGGGACCGCGCGCAACTTGCGGACGCCTGCGCGCTCTGGCGCGCCACCGGGGAGCGGCGTCAGGAGGCGTTCTGCGCTCTGCGGGAGGCCGACCTAGCCATAGGAGCAGGCCTCCCGGCAGAGGCAGAGTCGGCCCTGGTGCGGGCGCTGGAGCTCTCTCGCCAGCTCGGCGACGCGCGCCAGGAGACCGACGCCGGCCAACGGCTCGGCGAGGCGCGTCGCTTCGCGGGCGACCTCGACGGTGCCTGGGACGCACAGCAGGGAGCGCTCGCGCTGGCCCGGCGCCACGGCCTGCTCGACGACCAGGCCTCTGCGCTCAACAACCTGGCATCAATCCACGTGGACCGCGGCGAGATCCGTGCGGCGCTCGGACCGTACCGGTCCGCGGCGGCGCTCCTTCTCCGGCTCGGCGACCGCGCCAAGGCGGCAACGGTGCTCCTGAACGAGGGCGCGTCCTGGAGCCGCCTTGGGCGGTTCGATCCGGCGGCGGCGCGTATGGCCGAGGCGCTCCAAATGTTTCGGGAGAGCGGCGACCGAACAGGGGAATGCGCGACACTGACCGAGCTCGGATGGGTCGAGCGCCTGCGTGGGATCTATGGCGGCGGGGCAGCGGAGCGCGCGTGTGCCCTAACCCTTTTGGAGCAGGCGCTCGCCTGCCGCCGTTCGGTGGGTGACCTCGCCGGGGAGGCCGGCACGCTCGATCGCCTGGGGACGTTCTACCGCGAAGCGCGTGCCTGGGACGACTCGCTTGCGGCCTACCAGGGCGCTCTCGGGTTGAGCCTGCGCGCGGGCGCGGAGCGAGACGTTGCCTACCTGCTCAGCAACCTGGCGGATCTCGCGCTGGACCGCGGCGATTTCGTGCGCGCCCGGCACCTTGCGCGCGCCTCGCTCCACCGCCTGCTAACGCTCCCCGGCGTCGCGCCGGAGGCGACGGCAAACGCGCGCTTCCTGCTCGGGCGCGCCGAGGCGCGGCTCGGCGATCCGCAAAGCGCGCGGCAGGAGCTGGAACTCGCGCTCACGGGCTTCGAGGCGCTCCGCGCCGGTCTCGGCGAGGACACGCTCACGGTGCCGTTCTTCGCCATCCGTCAGTTCTATTTCGACGGTGCGCTCGAAGCGCTGCTCGACCTCGACGCGCGCTTTCCCAGGCGCGGCTTCAAGGGTGCGGCGCTGGAGGTCGCGGAGCGCGCCCAGCGGCGCTCGCTGATCGACAGCCTGGCGGCGCGCGCCCGGCGCGCGCGCGGCTCGGACCCGCTTTCCGCGGACTCCCCGTTCGACCTCAGAGCGCTCCGCGGCCTGCTCGACGAGGAGACGCTGCTGCTCGAGTTTGCGCTCACCGAGGAGGGCGGCGCGCTGTTCGTCCTCGGTCGCCGCGAGGTTGCGAGCGTCCCGCTCCCGGGCCGGCGCGCGCTGGAGCCGCTGATCCGCGAGGTCCATGAGAGCTTCGCCCGTGGGCGCCCCGATGCCGCCGCCGCCCGCCGGCTCTCCTCCCGGCTCCTCGGCCAGCTCGCCGCGTGGCTCCCGGGCCGGTCCGGAGGCGGGGCGATCCGGCGCCTGGCGATCGTCAGCTCCGGTCCGCTTGCTTATGTGCCGTTCGCGGCGCTCCCCTGGCCGAAGGGGGACGGCCCTCCGCTGATCGAGCGCTTCGAGCTCGTCCAGCTGCCTTCCGCGGCGACGCTCCTCGCACAGCGCCAGCGGCGCACTGCTCCGGACCCCGGCGCCGCCCGGGTGGCGGTGATCGCGGATCCAGTCTTCTCCCCGCGCGACGCCCGGGTCCGCGCCGCGCCGCTTGGACCGTCGCCGTCGCCGCGCCCGCTCCCCGCCGGTTCCACGGAGCTCTCCCGCGCGGCGCGCGATCTCGGTCTCTCCGGTCTGGAGCGGTTGCCCGCGACGCGGGGCGAGGCGCTCGCGATCGCCGCGCTCGCGCCCGGCGGTCCGGTGGCGCTCGACTTCGCCGCGAGCCGCGAGGCATTCGACGATCCGGCGTTCCAGCGCGCGGACATCCTCCACTTTGCGACCCACGCCCTGGAGCACCCGCGCGATCCGAACCTCTCCGGGATCGTACTCTCGCTGGTCGACGCCACCGGGCGCCCGCGGCCGGGTTACTTGCGCGCGGGAGAGATCGCCGGGCTCAATCTGCGCGCGCGCCTGGTGGTCCTGAGCGCCTGCCGGACCGCGCTCGGTCCGGAGGTCCGCGGCGAGGGTTTGATGGGGCTCTCGCGCGCCTTCCTGCACGCGGGCGCGCGCGGCGTCGTCGCGAGCCTCTGGAGTGTGCGGGACCGCGCGTCGGCTCGCCTCATGGAGCGATTTTATCGGGCGCTGCTCAGCGATGGATTGTCGCCCGCGGCAGCGCTTCGCCGCGCCCAGTTGGAACAGCGAGCCGACCCGCGCACGCGCGATGCGTCCGAGTGGGCGGGCTTCGAGCTGCAGGGGGATTGGCGCTGAGCCCGGTGCGCCCTCAGTTGCAGCAGCAGCTGCAACCCCAACCGTAGCCGCCGAAGTCGCGCTGGAACGGTCCGATCTTCCCGGCCTTGACGCCGCCGGGGTCGAGTCTGCCGCCCTGGCCGCGTCCGTGGCCGCACCCGCACGAGTCGGGGTCGCGTTGCGAGGTAACCCGCGGTGGCGGCTTTTCCGGGTCGGGACCGTCGGCCTGCGGGTCGGTCGGTTGCGCTTGGCCGGCCGGCGGAGGGCTCGGTACAGCGGACGCGCCTGCCGGCGGGATCGTGACCTTCTGAGGGCAGAGCTTCAAGTCGCCCGCGCCAGCGATCAAGAACTCGTTCAGCTCGCCGAGAAACGGCGCGACCAGCGCGTCGCCTCGGGTTCTCTCGACGGCGAGCTGGAAAAGCTGCAACAAGCTCGGTTGCGCGCCGAGCTTGCGCGCCGACTCGACTTCGGCCACGAGGTGGACGGCGAAGCGGGCTCCCAGCTGGGCGTTGACGCCGAAGGGAGAGAGGATCATTGCGTCGATCCCCTGGTTGTTGAGCGTCGAGATCAGAGGCATCGTCTGGTTGAGCGAGTCGAGGCCGCCGACTGAACATCCGATCAGGACGGCGACGCTTCCGGGGGCGAACTTGCGCTCGATGTCTTCCGCGAAGTAAGCCGGTTGGAAGTCGGCATCGAAGCTCAAGAAGCCGTCGACATGATGGGCCAGAAGTAGGAGGCCCTCTCGTTTCTCCCGCGGTTGTTTTCCCAGGAATGTACTCATCTTTCCGATCTCGATGATGCGGGAGGCAGGCTTGCTGTAGGGCCTGAGCAGCGCGTCGAAGTCCGGCCGCACGTCCTGCCCGTCCATCCCGAGCGACGTGGGGAGCACGGCGGTGAAGTCCTCGGCGCACTTGTCTGCCGGCGGGAGGCGCGTTGTCGGCAGCGGCTGGGTGACCGTCGCGAGGGTGCCGAGCAGAACGGTTTCTTCCATGCCTTCCTGGCCCTTCGCCTTCTTACGCGTTACCCCGAGCAAGCCTAGGGGGATTGGTAGGATGGTCCCGGCGCCGTTGAAGTAGCCGACCGAGACGACGGCGTTCTCCCCCAGGCTCTGCAGATTCTCCATCGCCTTCATCGCTTCGCCCCGGCCTGTCTTGTCCGGGTCGGAGAACAAAATCTTAGAGAAGAATGACGCCACCTGCGAGTAGTCCTCTTCGCAGTCGAGCGAGGCCCAAGAGGAGCAGTGGACGAATTCGAGCTGACGATTCAGGCCGAAGTGCTTCGGGTCAATGTCGTCGACGTACTCGCGGATCGAGCGGCGCGGGGTCCAGGAGTGGAGCTTGCCGTCGGTGCCGAAATAGACGACGACGTTCCGATAGCACTTGTTGTCTCGATCACATCCGTCCTTGGCAGCTTTGTCTTGGTGGAAGGCGAAGATCCCGATCGCGGCGGTGGCAGTGGGGTTGTAAGGGTTAAGAAGCGCGCTGAGCCCGCTCCGCAGAGAGGGCGCGGGGCTCTCTTGTGTCCCCGGAGCAGTTCTTCCGACCACCCCTTCTTCTTCTGTGGCTTGTTCGCTGACGGTGATCTCCAGGGTCAAGAAGTCGAGCGGTCTCTTGCGTTCACCGTCCCATATAGAGAGGCCAACGATCGCATGTCCTTCACTGACGGCGCTGATACAGAAGTCCACTCCAGCCACGCGGGCCTTCGCCGATAGGTCAGCGAGGGACAACTGCTTATAGTTGGCTATTTTTACTCCACGCAGACGATCACGCTCGATCTTGATCAATTCCGGAATGGTGCAGCCAGAGCTTGAATTCCACCGCGCGGTCGATCAGGCCGGCGGCGATTTCCAGAGCGAGCGGCAGCCTTTCGACCTGTTCCGCGATCCGCCCGGCCACCGCCTCGTACCCCGCGACGCCGCCCGGAATCAGCTTCTCCAAGAGCGCCAGGGCTTCGCCCGAAGGAAGCAACTCGACCTCGACGATCTCGCACTGGAGCTGCCGCGCCACGTCGCCCAGCCGGGTGGTCACCAGGCAGGGGCAACCGGGGGGGACGGCGGCGAGCAGCTCCCGCGCGGGCTCCAAGTTCCAGACGTCGTCGAGGATCGCGCAGAGCTTTCCGCGCGCGCCCAGCAGTTGGCGCACGACGGTCGCGCGGCCCGCCGAATCTTTGAGATTCGACAGGTCGGCTTTCGGATCTACAGCACTCGCCCAAGCATTCAGGCCGGCGATGACGTCCGGTTCCGGCCCTAGCTCCCACCAGAGAACGCCGCCAGGGAAGGCGTTCCGCTCCTCGCGCGTCAGGATCTCGGCGAGCTTTTTTGCGAGCGCGGACTTGCCGATCCCGCCCATCCCTTGAAGAGCGGTCAAGGCGACTTTTTCGCCCGCGACCAGTTTCCTGCGGAGATCGTCGAGGATCTCGACGCGTCCGGTGAACCGGGCGGGAGGCGCGGGCGCGAGAAGCGGCCCGCGGACCCGGCCCTCTCCCAGGTCGAAAAAAGCCTCGAGAATCTCGGGATGTTTGTGGACCTTCAGGTCCAGCTCTGTGCCCGCCCAGAACGCCACCGGAAGGCCGTCGGCCGCCGCAGCGCCGCGCTCTTCGGCGGTACGGCTCACGTCGGCGCTCACCAGGAGGAGAAGGCGATCCGCCTTCGGGGAAAGGGGGCGCGCGAGCAACTCGCGGACCGCGGACTCCGCGTCCTTCGGTTCGAACCGTTGGTAGCGCTTGCACTGGACGGCGACGACCTGTCCTTCTCGCTGGGCCACGAGATCGACGCCACCGTCTTGCCCCGAGGCTCCCAGGTGACGCACCTCTTCGAAGCCTTCGGCATCGAGCAGGCGGAGCCCCAGGCGCTCGAACGCGCGGGATGACAACTGGTCAAACGGCAACTCGTGCCGCGAGCTGGTCACCCGGAGCCGCTGCTCATCCATGCCACCCATCCCAAAGTTCAAGCGTTATCGCATGGATCGTATCGGCGGACTCGGCAAAGACGCAAACCTCGACCCGGCAGACAGCTTAAACCCATCAGCGAACCAACTCGCGGACGAAGCGCTCCACGGGAACCCGAGCCAACCGACCCTCGCCAACATCCCGAGGACCTCCATGCGGCCTCCGTCGCGCGTGCGTTGAAGACGCGTGCGTTGAAGAGTGGCGGCGCTCACCCCGATCTCGGCGGCGACTTCGGCCCAAGTCAACCCGCGAGAGCGCCGCTGGCCGTCGAGAGCCTCGTACAGAGCGAGGGAGTCGAAACGTCTCATCTGGCTTCACTCGGGCCTCGATTGCGCGCCCGCCCCCTGATCTCGCCTAGAATACCGTGGTCGACGATCTACCCACGCACCCTTAGCTCAATTGGATAGAGCATCAGACTTCGAATCTGAGGGTTGGGGGTTCGAGTCCCTCAGGGTGCACCAAGAAGTCCACGCCAGGCCCTCGATCCATTCGGAGGCTCTGCGGTACGCCGGAAGATCAAAAGGCAAGGTCCAATGCTTGAGTACCTAGAACTCAAAGGGGTTGGCCCCGCGCCGGAGATGCGGATGGATCTGGCGCCGCGACTCAACCTCATCACGGGCGACAACGGTCTGGGCAAGAGCTTTCTGCTAGACATCGGTTGGTGGGCGCTCACTCGGACATGGGCCGGTTATCCTGCCCAACCGCGTGCCGGAACGAAGTCCGAGCCGAGTATTTCCTTCGCCTTCAGTGGCAAGAGCAAGCGGCAGGAGTACAAGAGCGTCTTTAAGCGCCGAGAGCAGGTCTGGACCGGGAAGGTAGGAAGGCCGGCCAATCCAGGTCTGGTGCTCTACGCCCAGGTGGACGGCGGCTTTGCCGTCTGGGATCCAGCCCGGAACTACTGGAAGACAGCCGGGGGACTTGACCACCAAGACCGGCCGCCAGCCTACATTTTCTCTGCCTCGCAAGTTTGGGACGGTCTCGCCAACGACGAGATGACTTTGTGCAACGGCTTGATCCGCGATTGGGCCTCCTGGCAAAAGGAGAAGGGACGGCCTTTCCAGTTGCTCAAAGCGGCGCTTCGGGTCATGTCTCCGTCGGGCAAAGAGCCACTCGAACCCGGCGAACTCACCCGAATCAGCCTGGACGACGTACGAGACATGCCCACGCTCAAGACCGGGTACGGCGAGGAGACGCCGATCGTTCACGCCTCAGCCGGGATGCGGCGGATCACGGCACTGGTCTACCTTTTGGTGTGGGCCTGGGAAGAACACAAGAGGGCGAGCCGTCTACGCGGCGACCAGCCGACGAGTCAACTGACTTTTCTGATCGATGAACTCGACACCCATCTTCATCCTCGGTGGCAACGATTGGTACTCCGATCTTTGCTGGAGGTCGTGGGTGAGTTGATGACCGGCGGGAGAGCCGAGGTTCAATTGATCGCCGCCACTCACTCTCCTCTCGTCCTGGCCTCGGTCGAGCCGTTGTTCGAAGAAGAAACCGACAAGCTGTGGCACCTGGATGTGGTCGGGGAGAAAGTCCGCCTTGAACCTTTCCCCTGGACACCTCAAGGCGATGTCGTGGGTTGGCTGGTGTCGGAGATTTTCGGCCTCCGCCAAGCGCGCTCGGCAGAGGCGGAAGAAGCGATCGAAGCGGCAGAAGCGTTTATGCGTGAAGATTTCTCGGCCCTTCCTCAAAAACTGCGAACCGAGGCGGTGATCGACCGGCGTCTTCGAGAGCTGCTGCCGGGCAATGATCCTTTTTGGCCACGCTGGCTCGTCAGCACGGGCCGTCTTGGGGGTAAGCGGAGCAAAGGATGATCCCGGTACATCCTGTCGAGGAACCCGACGACTTCGAAACAAGGTGCGGTCGGCCGGGACGAGAGTGGCTGTCCAAGCATCCCGACGCGAAACGGCCCCGCGATTTCTGGTCTCCGTTCAAGCACAAACTGGCTGACGGCTTCGAGAACCGTTGTGGCTATGGGGCGATGTGGTCTCCTTCCGGCACGGTCGACCACTACCTGAGTTGGGAAAACCACCCGGACCTGGCCTACGCTTGGGAGAATTTCCGCTTTGTCGAAGGCTGGCTCAATCAGAGTAAGCGGTCGGCCGACGACAAGGTGCTCGACCCTTACGAAGTAGGGGAAGGCTGGTTCGAGATCCTGCTGCCGTCGCTCCAACTCGTGCTAACGGAAAGAGTTCCGGCGGAGCATCGCACCCGCGCCGAATACACTCTCCATCGGCTTCACCTGCGCGATGACGAGCGAATTGTTCGACAGAGGCGCGCCTGGATGGAACTTTACGAAAAGGGGATGCCCCTGGAACTTCTCGCCCAGGTCGCACCTCTAATCGCCGCAGCCGTCTCCAAGCGTGACCTCGAGGTCGGTCCGAGGCGACGACGCGAGAAGTAGATCTTGCTGAGGTTCAATGAATGGGTTCCCTGACGGTCGGGGGTTCAGGTTCGAGACGGCCACTTCCCCCGGCCGCTCGCGGCGATGGCGGAATCGGCGCTATACTGGGCGAGATACAGGAGGCCGCGATGCTCGCAAAGAAGGCAGAACCCCCGAAGAAGGCAGACGGCGCCAGAAAACCGGTCGGCTCGAGGAAGACAACCCACGCCCGCAAGCCGGTGGCCCTGGGCCTCCCCGCACCGTTGTCGGCCGCGGAGCAGCGCGTGGCGGCGGTTGATGCGAATCTCGGCAAGAGCCAGAACTTGAGCGATTTCCTGAGCGAAATCGGCTGGAACTGACCTCCCCGTAGGCGGCCATGCTGTTAAGCGTCGCCGAACGCCAACTCCTGGTGGATCAGGCGCTGGCGCTGAGCGAGCAGCTGTACGTTCACCTGCCGTTAAAGCGTGCGATGCACGCGGTCGACCCTCTCCAGCGCCTCAAGCTGTTGCGGCACCACTCGGCGAACCTCACCGAGTCGGCCTTTCATGCCGAGTTGATCTCCATTTTCAACAGCTTGCGCGACCTGCACACCAACTACATTCTGCCCGAACCGCTGCGAACGCGGACCGCCTACCTTCCTTTTCGGATCGAGGACTACTTCGAGGGGGACGAGCGGTTCTATGTCGTGACCGAAGTCAAACCCGGCACCGAGGACAAGTTTTTCAAGCGCGGCGTGCGCGTCACCCACTGGAACGGCACCCCAATTCACCGGGCGGTCGAACTCAACGCGGATCGCGAAGCGGGCAGCAATCTGGACGCCCGCCACGCTCGCGGCCTGGGGGCGATGACGATCCGCTGGCTGGCGATGTCCCTGCCGCCGGATGAGGAGTGGGTGACCGTAACCTTTCTGGGGAGCCAAGGCGCCCGCGATCGCCGGTTCGATTGGCAGGTGTTCGAGTCGGAAGAGGGCAGCGACCCTCTCTCGGCGTCGGGCGATCTGGCCCTGGTTCTCGGCCTCGACGCCAAGGCCGAGATGGAGCGGCAGACGCGCAAGCTCCTCTTTGCTCCGGCCGCCGTGGAGACGGTCAAGCAGGTCCAGCTCCTCGCCGAAGGTTCGGCGATTCCGAGCCCGGTCGATTTCAACGTCATCAGTAAAATCCCCGACGCCTTCACCTTCCGGTCGATCGAGACGCACTCGGGAACGTTCGGCTACGTCCACATCCATACGTTCCTCCATTCGAACGACGTCGCGTTCGTCGAGGAGTTCGTCCGCATCGCGGGCCTTCTGCCCCAAAACGGGCTGATCCTCGACGTTCGCGGCAACGGCGGTGGCAACATCCTCGCGGGCGAGCGGCTGCTCCAGGTTTTGACGCCGCAGACGATCGATCCGGAGCGGTTCTACTTCATCAACTCGCCGCTCACCTTGAAGATCTGCGAAACCGGCCCCTCCTTTGCGCTCTGGCGCGAGTCGATCGCCCAAGCGGTTGAAACCGGCGCGCCGTTTTCCCACGGGTTTTCTCTGCGACCGACTGAGGCCTACAACGACATCGGCCAGAAGTATCAAGGCCCCGTCGTGCTCGTCACCGACGCCCGGTGCTACAGCACCACCGACATCTTCTGCGCCGGATTTCAAGACCATGAGATCGGCCCGATCCTCGGAACCAGCGGCGCCACCGGAGCCGGGGGCGCGAACGTCTGGGACCACAAAGCCCTGTTGGCTATCCTGCCCAAGGCCAGCTCCCCGTTCAAGTCGCTGCCCAACAACGCCTCGTTCCGCGTCGCCGTCCGCCGCTGCACCCGGGTCGGCAAGCGGTCGGGAGTGCTGGTGGAAGATCTTGGCGTCGTCCCCGAGGAGATCCACCGGATGACGCAGCAAGACCTCTTGAACGGCAACGTCGACCTGCTCCATCGGGCAGCGGAGATGCTCAAGGCGATGCGGGTCTATGCCTTGACCGCCCGAATGCCGCACGCCGCGGCGCCGCAAACGATCGAGGTGACGACCCGGAATATCGACCGGCTGGACGTCTATTGGAACGCCCGCCCTCACGAAAGCCTGGACGTCGCGGACGGCACGACCTCGATCGAGCTTCCCCCTCCGGACTCCGAGGGAAATACCATCTTGGATCTGCGAGGCTTCCGCGAGGAGAAGCTGGTCGCGAGCACCCGGATGTAGCGAATCAGGGGGTCTCGGCGCCCGCTTGGGATTCCAGCCACCCCAGCAGCCGTTCGGCCGCCGCCTCTCCGGCGGCGATCGAATCCGGCAGGCCGTAGGCGCCCGCGGGGCCGCCCGCGAAGTCGAGACCGGGGTGCCGCGCGAGACCTTCGGTCAGTCGCGCCGCAACCGAAAGATGGCCGACCGAGCGCTGCGGGATCGCTTGTGGATGGCGCCAGACGCGGCTCCACGCCGGAGGTTGGCGCAGGCCGAGCAGCGGTTTCAAGGTGCGCTCGGCGAGATCGACGAGGTCGGCGTCCTGCCGGTCGGCGGCCTCCGGGTGGAGCGCGCCCCCCAAGAAGACGCGCACGACGATCTGATCGCCCGGCACCCGTTCGGGAAATTTGACATTGACGAACGTCGCCGCGACCACCGGGAGCCCCGCGGTACGGGGGACGAAAAAGCCATGCCCCTGGGGCGGACGGTCCACGGCGCTTCGCGGCCAGGCGAGGTTGACCGTCACGCAGGAGGCATACGAGATCCGCCGGAGATCCTCGGCGAGCGGCGGCGCGAGGTCGGAGAGGATCGGCGCCGCCGCGTGGGCCGGGACGGCGAGCAGCACCGCGTCGACCGTGAGGGTCTCGCCGTCGGCCATTCGTAGATGGAAGCCTTCGGAGTGGCGCAGCAGGTTTTGCACCGGCCGCCCCAGTCGCACGGAGCCCGGCGGCAGAGCCTCAACCAGCGCATCGACGATCTGACCCAATCCCCCGGAGAGGGTCGCGATCTGGGGCGCGAGGCTCTTGCCCGAACCGGACGGACCCCGGTCTTCGGCATCGCGGGCACCGCGAGCGCCGGTCGAAGCGGAGCGCCGCCGCCAACCGTTGGCGACCCGGCCCGGCCCGTGCTCCAGGCTTGCCAGGCGCGGAAAGTTGGCCGCGACGCTCAAGGTTTCGACGTCGGCCATGGTGATGCCGCCAACCACCGGCTCGCTCAAGCGGCGATACAGCTCGCGACCGAACCGCCGCCGCACGAACGAGGCAACGCTTTCGTCGGCGGCCTCCCCCGACCCTCTGGGCTTGGGGCCGATCAGCGGCTCGACGAGCGCGCGTAGCTTGCCGGACCAGGAGAGCAGAGGGGTCGAGAGCAACGACTGCCAGCGGGTCGGCGCCAGAAAAGCGAAGCCGGCAGGAAGAGGAAGCAGCCGGCCCCGGTCGAGGATTTCGATGTGGCCGGCCTCGGGATAGGAGATCCGCTCGGCAAACCCGAGCCGGTCGCACAGGGCAAGGCCCGCCGGTTTGTGGGTCACCAGGGTGTCGGGACCGTGTTCGAGCAGGACGCCTTCGCACACCTCGGTCGCGAGAACCCCGCCCGGCCGCTCGGAGGCTTCGAGCACCGTGATCTCGATCGGGCGGCCCTGCTCGGCCGCCGCGCGCGCCAGCCGGTGGGCCGCGGCGAGACCGCCGATTCCGGCGCCCACGATCGCCACCCGCGGCGGCATGATCAGGCGGCCGAGGCCCGGCGGCCGATCACCGGGTCCAGCCAAGTCGAGCTGTCGCCGATGATCGCGAGCATCGCCTCGACGAAGCGATCGTCGGCGTTGACCGCCGGCACGACCCGGAGTGTTTCGCCGCCGTTTTCCTTCCAGGTCTCTTCGCCACGGATGCTCAACTCTTCGAGCGTCTCCAGGCAATCGGTCACGAAGCCGGGGATGATCACGGCATGGCGAACGCCCTTGCCGGCCTCCTCGGCCAGCACCTGGTCGGTGGCGGGCGTGAGCCAAGGCGTGCGCCCCAGGCGCGACTGGAAACAGACGACCACCTTCTCCTCCGGAATCGCCAAAACCTCGGTCAACCGCCGGGCCGTGGCGAAGCACTGCGCGCGGTAGCAATAGCGGTTCGCGGCACCGATCCGGGCGCAGCAGTCGGGCGTCGCCAGGCAGTGGCTGCCGGTCGGGTCACTCTTCCTGATCTGGCGCTCGGGCAGCCCGTGGAAGCTCAGGAACACGCGTTCCGGCATCGGATCGAGATACGGCCGCGCCACCGCGGCCCGCGCCTCGATGTAGGCGGGGTGGTCGTAAAACGGCGGGATGACCTGAAGGTACGGCGTGTTCCAGCGACCCCCGGCGAGGCGCTGGATCTCTTCGATCGAAGAGCCGGTCGCCGCCGAGCTGTACTCCGGATAGAGCAGGAAGACGATCACCCGGCTCACCCCGGCCTGCTCGAATTTGTCGAGCGCGCTCGCGATCGAGGGGTTGCCGTAGCGCATCGCCAGCTCCACCTGGACGCCATCCCCCAGGCGCGCTTGGACCTTCGCGGCCAGCTCGCGGCCGATCACCAACAGCGGCGAGCCCTCCGGCCCCCAAACCTTGGCGTACGCCTCCGCCGACTTCTTCGGCCGGAACGGCAGGATCAGCAGCTCCAGCACGAGAAACCGCGCGAGAGCCGACGTGTCGATCACCCGAGGGTCCGAGAGAAACTGCCGCAGATACCGCCGAACCTCCGGCGGACGCGGAGAATCCGGAGTTCCGAGGTTGACGATCAACAGGCCAACGCGTTCTTCGGGAGGGGTAGGCATGAGACGGCGTATCGTATACGGAACCTGAAGGCTCGGCGGAGACCTTCGATTTCCGGAGCCGAGCACCCTCGATCGGAACAGACGATGCCAAAGCCCTTCCACGAATCTCTCGCCCCGGAGAAAGCGCTGATCTTTCGGGCCACCCACCGGGAGAACGTCCGTTGGACTCTCGCCCATGGCCTTCACTGCTCCAAGTCATCGGTCCTCGATCCGAACTTCGTGAGTATCGGCAACGAAGAACTCATCGCGAAGCGCGACACGCGTGAAGTGCCGATTCCTCCCGGCGGAAGCCTTTCTCACTACATCCCTTTCTACTTCACCCCTTACTCTCCGATGCTCTACAACGTAAAGACCGGCTACGGCGACATCCGGCAGCGACCCAACGGAGACATCGTCATCTGGGTGTCCTCTCTCTTGGCGCTCGAAGAGCACGGCGTGAAGTACGTCTTCACCGATCGTCATGCCTACCTGGCCACCGCGTCCTTCTTCAACGATAGGCTGACATCTCTTCAGCACGTGGATTTCGAGCTGCTCCAGCGACGCGACTTCAAACGCGACGAGAAGGGCGACCCGGGAAAGATGGAGCGTTACCAGGCGGAGGCTCTGCCACATCGCCAAGTTCCGGTCTCGGCCTTGCTGGGATTGGCCTGCTACACTGAAGCGGTCCAACAGGAGGTGGCGGCTGAGATCGCCCAAGCGGGTATCAGCTTGAAGGCTGTCACCCGGCCCGATTGGTACTTCCAATGATCCGCTACGCCCAAGGCAACCTGCTCGAAGCTGAGGTCGAAGCCCTGGTCAACACGGTCAACACCGTGGGCATCATGGGCAAGGGCATCGCTTTGATGTTTAAAGAAGCTTTCCCCGAGAACTTCCGTCTGTACGCCGCCGCCTGTAAGCAAAACGAAGTGGCGGTCGGGCGAATGTTTGTCACCGAGCGGTCCGGTCTTAGCGGTCCTCGCTGGATCATCAATTTCCCGACCAAGAGGCATTGGCGGGATCGCACTCAGATGGAGTGGCTTCGGTCAGGCCTCGAGGACCTCAAGCGAATTCTCCATGAGCTGAGCATCCGTTCCGTCGCCCTGCCCCCCCTCGGTTGCGGCAACGGGGGACTCGAATGGTCCGCGGTTCGCCCCTTGATCGAAAAGGCGTTAGCCGACCTTCCCGTCGAAATCGTGGTCTTTGGGCCGACTGGCCGCTATCAGAACGTAGCCAAACGGGTTGGAGTAGAGGTTCTTACCCCACCCAGGGCCTTGATCGCCGAGCTGGTTCGACGCTATTGGATCTTGGGAATTGAGTGTTCATTGCTCGAAATCCAGAAGCTCGCCTGGTTCCTAGAGGGAGAAATCAAACGTGAAGGTCTCGACGACCCTCTCGGTCTGAATTTCGTCGCGCACCGGTATGGACCTTACGCCGACCGGCTACGCCACCTCCTGGATGGCCTGGACGGAAGCTACCTGCGATCGGAAGTTCGAATCCCAGATGCCAAAGCCACCGACGTCATCGGCTTCAACGATGCGAAGAAGGATCGGGTGGCGGCCTACCTCAAAACCGAGGCGCGACCCTATCTCGCCGCTCTCGAACGGACGAGCGCGCGAATCGACGGTTTCGAATCGCTCCTGGGCATGGAGCTGCTGGCCACGGTCGACTGGCTGCTCACCCGGGAAGGCCGCAAGGCGGAGTTGGGCGACATCAAAGAGGGGCTGGCCGCTTGGGCCGGCGGGCAGGAAGCCGGAAAGCGCAAGCTCCGCATCTTCGATGATCGCCTGATCCAACTGGCCCTCGGGAGGCTGCTCGAAGCGCCAAAGCCAGGCTGAGGTCCGGTTCTATTCAATACGCCTTGACCCGTCGAAACTCGCCACGGTAAACTGCGCCGGCTTACAAAACGAGTGGTAGACGGTTGTCGGAGAGATGCCTTGAGGAAGGTCTGCAAGCGCTCACGCGTGCAGCTGATCGATCGGGAGCGGGGCTAGCGCGTGGCGCAGATTTTCGAGCGCTGGACTAACGACGTACCGCTGCGAATTGCCGCAGCCAGCCTGGTCGCGGGCGGCCTGGTGGTTGCCGGTATTTGGTATTTCTTCTCCCCCAAATACACGGATGTCGGCTATCAGCCGGAGCAACCGGTGGCCTATAGCCACAAGCTCCACGCGGGCGATCTTGGAATCAACTGCCTCTACTGCCACGCCACGGTCGACCGGGCGCCGGTGGCCGTGGTGCCGCCGACCCAGGTCTGCATGAACTGCCATCGGGTGGTCAAGCGCGACTCGCCGCTGCTCGCCGCGATCCGCGACAGCGATTCCACCAAGCAGCCGATGCGCTGGGTGCGGGTCCACAACCTGCCGGGCTTCGCGTATTTCGACCACCGGCCGCATCTGCGCGCGGGGGTCGGTTGCGCCAGCTGCCACGGGCGCATCGACAAGATGGAAGTCGTAGCCCAGGACCAGCCGCTCTCGATGAGCTGGTGCCTGGACTGCCACCGCGATCCCGCCCCCAATCTGCGACCCGCGCACGAGGTCACCAACATGGATTGGACCCCGGGCAAGGATCAAGCCGAACTCGCCGCCCAAATCATCAAAACGAAGCGGTTGGCGCCGCCGCTCGACTGCACGGGGTGCCACCGATGATCGAGCGAGCCGAAGATCCAATCGCCGCGGACACCTCCGCCCCGCAAGCCTCCTCCTGCGGCCCTGGGTGCGGCTGCGGGGCCAAAACCGAGCCCCAAGAATCGGTTTGGGGACGACGCGAGCACTGGCGCAGCCTCGAACAGCTGGCCGGCAGCCCGGAGTCGCAAGCCTTCCTCGAACGCGAGTTTCCGGTTGGCGCTTCGGAGCTGCCCGAGGGGATCGACCGCCGGACGCTGGTGCAGCTCTTGGGCGCCTCTCTCGCGCTCGCCGGAGCCGCCGGCTGCCGCCGGCCGGTGGAAAACATCGTGCCGTACGTCTCACCACCGGAAGAGATGATTCCGGGCATCGCCAAGCACTACGCCACCACCATGCCGTTCGGCACCGACGGCTACGGGTTGCTGGTCGAGAGTCATGAAGGACGGCCGACCAAGATCGAGGGCAACGAGCTGCACCCGGCGACCGCCGGCAGCGCCAGCGCGCAGATGCAGGCCTCGATCCTCGGCCTCTACGATCCCGATCGCTCCCGCCATGTGATCGAGCGGACCGCCGCTCCCGCTTCCGGCGCCGAGAAGAACGCAGAAACCGAGAAACCCGAGGCGGCGTCCACCGAGGGCGCGGGGAAGAAGACCTGGGCCGATTTCGTCACCGCCTGGAAAACGCTCGAAGCGGGCCACCTCGAAAACGGCGGCGCGGGCCTGGCCGTGCTCGCTCCTTCCTCCTCCTCCCCGACGTTGTTCCGGTTGGCCGGGGTGCTCAAGGAACGCTTCCCGCAGGTTCACTGGGCCACCTGGGAACCGGTGAGCGACGAGAACGCGATGGCCGGCGCGGCGATGATTGCCGGGGTCGCCGGGCAGCCGCTCAAGATCTCGTACGACCTCGGCGCGGCGAAGGTGATCGTCAGCCTGGATGCCGACCTGTTCCTCGGCGAGAGCGGCGCGGTGGCCCATGCCCGCGGTTTTGCCGCCGGGCGGCGGCTGGCTTCTGAAAAGGATTCGATGAACCGGCTGTGGGTGGTTGAAAGCGCCCACACGACGACCGGCGCGATGGCCGACCATCGTCTGGCTCTCGCCAGCCGCCAGATCGGACCGTTCGCCCTGGCACTCGGCCGCGCTCTCGCCGCTGCCGGCGTCGCCGTGGCGCTGCCGGATGGCGGGCAGGGCGCGATACCGGGAGTTCCGCCGCGATGGATCGAGGCGATCGCCAAGGACCTCGCGGCTAACCCAGGCGCTGGCGTAGTGGTGGCCGGTCGGCATCAGCCGCCGGCCGTTCACGCGGTCGCCCTGGCGATCAACGCCGCGCTCGGCAACGTCGGCACCACCGTCCTGGCGCGCGAGCCGAAAGACGTGCTGGCACCGAGCACCGCGGATTTGGCGGCGCTGGTGGCCGCGATGAATGGCGGCCAGGTTTCAACGCTGATCGTCGCTTCGGGCAATCCTTGTTTCGACGCGCCCGCCGATTTCGGCTTCGACAAGGCGATCGGCAAGATACAGACCGTTATTCATCTCGGCCTTTCGGTGGATGAAACCGCGCCCCATGCCGGCTGGCACGTACCGGAAGCGCACTTCCTCGAAGGGTGGGGCGACTGCCGCGCCGCCGACGGCACGGCGAGCGTGGTGCAGCCGCTGATCGAACCACTGTTCGGCGGCAAGTCGGCAATCGAGCTGATCGGTCTGCTGGCTACGGGTGAGGAAACGTCGGGGCACGATTTGGTGCAGGAGACGTGGAAGACCCTTCTGCCGGCGACGGCGGATGCCGCGGACCCCGATCTCGCCTTCGAGACCTCGTTCAACAAGGTTCTTCACGACGGCCTGCTCGCCGATAGCGCTACGCCACCGACCGGCCTCTCCGCCGCGGCGGTTCCGGCGGAAGCTTTCGATGCGTTGAGCGCCCCAGTGGCCGCCGGGCTGGAGCTGTCGTTCCGCCCCTCGCCCGCGGTGTACGACGGGCGGTTCGCCAACATTGGCTGGCTGCAAGAGTTGCCCGACGCGGTGACCAAGATCACCTGGGGCAACGCCGCGCTGCTCGCCCCGAAGACCGCCGAGCGCCTGAAGCTCGGAAACGAAGACGGTGTCCGGGTAAGCGTAGGCGGAGCTACGGTCGAGCTGCCGGTGTGGATCGTTCCCGGCCAGGCGGAAGAGACGGTCGTCGTTCACCTCGGGTACGGTCGTACAGCGGCCGGCCGGATCGGCAATGGCGTGGGCGGCAACGTCTATCCGCTGCGCCAAAGCGCGGCGCTCGGCTTTGCGACGGGGGCGAAACTCGAAGCCTCGGGCAAGCGCCACCGGATCGCCCAGACCCAAGAGCATGGCTCGATGGAAGGGCGCCCGATCGTCCGTGAGGCCTCGCTCGAAGAGTGGCGCCGCGAGCCCCATTTCGCGCCCGAAGCGGTCGAGGTTCCGAAGAGCGAGCCGTTGTGGGAGCAGCACAAATACGACACCGGCCCGCAGTGGGGCATGAGCATCGATCTGAATTCCTGCACCGGTTGCAACGCCTGCGTCGTCGCCTGCCAGAGCGAGAACAACGTTCCGATCGTCGGCCACGAGCAGGTGCGCCGGGGCCGCGAGATGCATTGGCTCCGCCTCGATCGCTATTTCTCGGGTACGCCCGAGCAGCCCGAGATGGTGTTTCAGCCGATGCCCTGCCAACAGTGCGAAAACGCCCCGTGCGAGCAGGTCTGCCCGGTCGCCGCGACCGTCCACACCGCCGAGGGGCTGAACGCGATGGTCTACAACCGCTGCATCGGCACCCGCTACTGCTCGAACAACTGCCCCTACAAGGTGCGGCGGTTCAACTTCTTCAACTACACCAAGGACACCCCGGAGCTGCTCGCGATGGCGGCCAACCCGGACGTCACCGTTCGCTCGCGCGGCGTGATGGAAAAATGTACCTACTGCGTGCAGCGCATCCAGCGCGGCAAGATCGACGCCAAGATGGCCGAGCGCCCGCTCAAGGACGGCGACGTCCGCACCGCCTGCCAGCAGACCTGCCCGACCCAGGCGATCTCCTTCGGCGACATCCGCAACCCGGAGGCCCAGGTGGTCGAGCGCAAGGCGAACAGCCGCAACTACGTGCTGCTCGAGGAGCTGGGCAACAAGCCGCGCACGAGCTACCTGGCGCGAATCAAGAACCCCCACCCGGATCTCGCCGAGGCTTGAAGCCCGTGGATCGAAGAAACGCTTCGCTCGCCCTGGTTCTGCTCGCCCTCACCGGGTGCGCCCGCGGCTGCACCTCCGGCCGGCCGCCGATCCACTTGAATCCCAACATGGACCAGCAGCCCCGTTATGAGCCGCAGGCGTCGAGCGCGTTCTTCTACGACGGCGCGGAAATGCGGCAGCCGGTGCCCGGCACCGTCGCCCGGGGCGAGCTGCGCGATCTGCTGAACGAGAGCCCCTACTGGACCGGCTTGACCACCGACGGCGAATTCGCGACGACGGTGCAGATCCCGGTGACCGACGCGGTGCGCGAGCGCGGCAAGCAACGGTTCGACATCTACTGCGCCGCCTGCCATGACACCCACGGTGACGGCAAAGGAATCTTGTTCGAGCGCGGCAAGGTGCCCACCCCGACGTTTCACAGCGACCGGCTGCGCCAGATGCCCGACGGGCAGATCTTCGACACGATTTCCAACGGCTTCGGCCTGATGCCGTCGTACAAGTACCCGATTCCGGTCGCCGATCGCTGGGCGATCATCGTTCACCTGCGCGAGCTACAGGCCCGCCGGTTGGAGCGGACCGGAGGCGCTTCGGCGGACGCCGCCCCAGCACCTGCCGAGGGGGGCGCCACCGAGGCCGCCCCGGCGGACGCGGCGCCCGGTGAAACCGCTCCGGCTCCGGACGCCACCCCCGAAACCGCTCCCGCTGCGGCGCAGCAGGTGACCCCATGATGAAGAAGGGTCTCGCCGCCGGCTTGGTCGCGCTGATCGGGTTGGCGTTGATCGTCGGCACCGCCACCTTCCTGATGAACCTGGAGTACCACGCGCCGGTGCAGACTCCGGCGGGGGAAGTGACCGATACCCCGCGGGACCAGGGGATCGCCGATCTCAAGGCCGCGCAGGAGACGAAGGACAAGACGAAACCCTACGTCGAAGCCGAGTACCGCGCCTTCCCGAAGATCGGCAGCCGGGTAGCGGTCTGGATCGCGGCGCAGCTCCACCTGCTGTTCGCCGCCTTCGTTCTGGCGGTGCCGCTGTTCGCCCTGATCATCGAGTTCATCGGCTACCGGACCAAGGACAAGCGCTACGACCGGCTGGCGCACGAATTCACCAAGCTGCTGTCGGTTTCGTTCTCGCTCACCGCGACGTTCGGGGCGATGTTGACCTTCGGTCTGATCATTCTCTACCCGAAGTTCACCACCTACCTGGTGAGCGTGTTTTCGCCCACCTTTCTGCCCTACGTCGGCCTGTTCTTCTTCGAGGCGTTCTTCCTCTACACCTACTACTACGGCTGGGGAAAATTCTCTCCCCGCGTCCACCTGGCGCTGGGGTTGGGACTGAACGTCGTCGGCACCGCGATCATGCTGATCGCCAACGCCTGGCTCACCTTCATGACCTCGCCGTCAGGAATCTCCGAGACTGGCGCGCTGATCAGCACCTGGGACGCGGTGCGCAATTACACCTGGATGCCGATCAACATCCATCGAATCATCGCCAATGTCGCCTTCGGCGGCTCGGTGGCCGCCGCCTACGCCGCCTATAAGTTCCTGGGCGCCAAGAGCGATGAGGAGCGGGCCCACTACGACTGGATGGGCTACATCGGCAACTTCGTCGCGATCTGCGCGTTCCTGCCGCTGCCGTTCGCCGGCTACTACCTGGCCAAAGAGATCTACGCCTACTCCCAGACGCTCGGCCTTACCATGATGGGCGGCGCCTTCTCCTGGCTGTTCATCATCCAGGCGGTGTTGATCGGCAACCTGTTCCTCGCCGCCAACTACTACCTCTGGCTCGGCATGGGGCGCATCCAGGGCGCCGAGAAGTTCCAAAAGTACATCAAGTACCTGTTGATCCTGGTCGCCCTCTGCTTCGCGGTCTGGGCGACGCCGCGCTCGATCATCTCGACCGTCTCCGAGATTCGGACGATGGGCGGCTCGTCCCACCCCGCGCTCGGTTTCCTCGGCGTCATGTCGGCCAAGAACACGGCGGTCAACATCCTGATCTTGACGACCTTTGTGAGCTTCCTGCTCTACCGCCGCAGCGGCAAGACGCCCACCGTGAAGTGGGCCAAGGCGGGCAACCGCGCGCAGCTCGGCATCTTCGTCGGCGTCGCGGCCTTCGTCATCTTCCTCGGCATTTACGGCTACTTCGTCGAGGCCGCCGTGCGGATCGCGTTCTCGATCCCGCAGGTGCTCTCGGTCCTGCTGGCGATGATTTCGGTCACCGTGATCGACGTCTTCCTGTTCAAGAACGCGAAAAAAGAGGGCGAGCCGCGCTGGGGCCAGATCGCGCCGATCTCCCAGTACGTGTTGATCTTCATCGCCGTCACCTTCACCTGGCTGATGGGCTTGATGGGCTATGTTCGCTCCGGCCTGCGCCAGCACTGGCACGTCTACGGCGTGATGCGCGACACCTCGGTCGATGCCTTTACGCCGACGCTCGGCTTCGCCACCAAGGTGGTCTCGGTCACCGTCTTGATCTTCTTCCTGCTGATCAGCTTCGTCTTCTGGCTCGCCAACCTGGGTGGCAAGAAGGACTGGGAGCCCAAGCAGCTCCCGCCGAGCGATGAGGGACCCACCTCGTGAAATTTCCGCCCAGCCTCCGCATCGCCGTGCTGGCGGTCGCCACGACCGGTTTCTATACCTACATCGGCCAGATGGTGCCGCAAAAAGAGGTCTACCCTCCCGCGGAAGTCGTCCTCACCAAGGACATGACGCCGGAGCAGATGCAGAAGGTGGGGTTGGAGATCATGAGCGGCAAGGGTCTCTGCTTTACCTGTCACACGGTGGGCAAGACCTCCGGCCCGCTGCGCTTCCCGGATCTCGCGGGGGTCGGCACGCGAGCCGCCACCCGGGAGCCGGGAATTAGCGACGTCGACTATCTCGCCCAGTCGCTCTACGAACCGGAAAAGTTCATCGTCCCCGGCTTCAACCCGGGCATGCCGGTGATCAGCAAGCCCCCGATCGGCTTGACCGACGACGAAATCCTGGCGGTGATCGCCTACCTCCAGAGCCTCGGGGGCACCACCACCGTCACCATGCAGACCAAGCTGGCCTGGCAGGCCGGCGGCAGCGGGGCCGACGCGGGCGCGGCGACCGATGCCTCCGCCGCTCCGGCCGAGGCAGCCCCGGCCGAAGCCGCGCCGGCTCCCGCCGATACCGCTCCGGCCGACGGCGCAACCGCCGATACCGCCGCCGGCAACGGATGAACCGGCCGAGGGGATGAGGAAGCGATGAACCTGCCGATCGTCTTATGGGTGGTGCTCGCGCTCGCCGCGGTGCAAGTTCTATTGCGCGCGCGCCGGGCCGGTACGTTCCTCTGGACCCTTACGACTTGGGCCTCGATCTGGGTCTTCCTGCGCTTCGGGTTCAAGGTGCCGATCCCCCAGTCGGTGATCACCCTCTACATGGGCATCGTGACGCTCGCCACGACCGCCTATGTGACCTCCAGCCGGGAACGATTGCAGGCGTTCACCGGGCCGCTCGTCCGCCTCTGCGTCGAGCCGCGGCGCCGACCGCTCCTCTACGCGGTCGTCCTGTTGATCCCGGTGGTCGTCGCCTTGGGCGTCTATCGACGGATGTCGGTGACGCTCGAAGCGCCGGCCTTCGGCCGCACGATCCACCCGGCGCCACCCGACTCGATCACGGTGCACGACAAACCGTTCGACATGGCCAAGCTCGACAACCCGTTCCGACCGCTGGCGAAGACCAACCCCACGGCCTTCGCGGCCCATCTGGCCGAGGGGCGGCGGGTGTACTACCAGAATTGCGTCTACTGCCACGGCGACGCCCTGCGCGGCGACGGCATGTACGCCCGGGGGTTGAATCCGATCCCGACCAACTTCGCCGATGCCGGCGCGATCGCGCTGCTCCAAGAGTCGTTCCTGTTCTGGCGCATCTCCAAAGGCGGCCCCGGCCTGCCCGAGGAAGCCGGCCCGTGGGACACCGCAATGCCGGCGTGGGAGAAGTTCTTGACCGAGGACGAGATGTGGGACGTAATCCTCTTCCTCTACGACTTCTCCGGTCAGCAGCCGCGAGCGCTCCATGAGGTGGAAAAGTGAGCGCGCGGGCGAGCCTCTTCGGCCTGACGATCTCCGCCGCGCTGCTGGCTGCGCCGGGTGCCAACGCCCAAGGCGACACGGTTCCCGGGGGACCGCTCTACCAGAAGCTCTGTTCGCAGTGCCACGGCGAACAGGGCGACGGCCTGGGAGTCGCCGCGCTCCGGCTGCAGCCGCGCCCGCGCGATTTCACCGCGGGTAAGTTCAAGATCCGCCACACCCCGAGCGGTTCGCTGCCGACGGACGAGGATCTGACGAAAATCATTCGCGAGGGCATGCCCTACACGTCGATGCCGGCGTGGAAACAGCTCTCCGATGCCGAGATCGCGACGCTGGTGACGGCGGTCAAGTCGTTCTCGCCGGACTTCGCCGATCCGGCCAAGAAGGGCAAGCCGATCACGATTCCGAAAGCGCCGAGCTACTCGACCGAATCGGCGGCCAAGGGCAAAGAGGTTTACGCCAAGATCGGCTGCGCCGCCTGCCACGGCCAGGTCGGGCGGGGCGACGGCAATTCGGCGCCGACGCTCAAGGACGACTGGGGCCACCCGATCCGCCCTGCCGACCTCACCATGCGCTGGACCTTCCGCGGCGGCCCGACCCGCGAGGACATCTACCGCACGTTCACCACCGGCCTGAACGGCACGCCGATGCCCGCCTTCGCCGAGTCGCTGACCGACGAAGAGCGCTGGCAACTGGT
>JBBRUC010000074.1:0-25677 GCA_038248205.1 Thermoanaerobaculia bacterium | reverse complement strand
TTGAGCCGCGGGTAGTACACCTCCATCAGCCTGCGCTGCGACTCCGGAGTGAGGCCGCCGAACGAGAGCACGGAGCCCAGTACCCCACGGACGTCGTACCAAATGTTCAGGGCCGCTTTGGTGCCGCATCCCGCGAGGCCGCGCCGCGCGCGGTCGATCTCGCGCTCCAGGTACCGCTCGACGAAAGACGCGAACTGCGCGCCATCGGCGAACCGGCGATCGCCCACGGGATCCAGCTCCCTCTGGGGGGCGAACCGTTCCTGGCTGGAGTGCGCGTGTAGATACCGCTCGATCACCCGGTCCATCGCCTGTGCGTCGGCGCCGCATGCTTCCAAGGCCGCCCGCGCCTCGGCGTCCATTGCGACGCGGTAATAGTGGAGGTCCATCTCGCGCTCGACCAGAGGCCAGAGATCGCGTTCGAAGTCGAGCTGTCCGCCACCGGTCCGCCGGCTGAGGTCGGCCAGCGCGGTTTCGGTAAAGAACGTCAGCGTCGTGGCACAGGACTCATCCAGGTCGATCGCCTTCGGCGCCATCGGCAGGCCGGAGCGGCTGAAGGGGAGGATCGTTTGCGGCTCCTGGCCGGAGGGGTGGTACGCGAGCGCGCCATCGGCCGAGCGTGCGAAACGCCCGCCGCGACCTTCGGTGATCTCTAGCACCGCATCAAGGAAGGTGAGGCCGAGGCCCAACATCGCGACCCGCGCGCCGGGTGGAATCTGGCCCATCGACTCGGCGACCGGATAAACGAACGGGATGAACGTCGCCTGCGGCGAGCGCTCGGCGAAGTCGCGGTAGCGCTCTTGAGCTTCGTCCGGCAGCAGGCGGGAATGACCTGTGGCGAGCAGTGCCTTGTCGACCCGGATCGATTCGCGTTGGCCGTTCGCGTTCAAACAATCGACCTGATAGTGCGGCCCCGCCGGCCGGAGATCCACGACCTCACCGACGTGGCGCGAGACCGTCACGCCCGGAGGAAGGTGATCGACCAGCCGGTTGAATCCCTCGACCAGATACCGTCCCACCATCGCCCGGGAAAGATATTCGTTCCCTTGCAAAGGCAGCTTCGGCCGAAACGCCGCGTCGTACCAGTCGACGAAGCTCGGTCCTCTCCCGGCGGCGGGGGGCGGGTCTTCGGCCGTCCACAGATCGATCTCGCCGACGCTCAAGTTGACCAGGATGTATTCCGGCTGATCGGGATCGTAGATCGGGCTCGCGCCGAAATTCGCGGATCGATTGAAAACGTGGATTTCGAGCGGGCGCCCGAGCGGCTGCGCATGAAATTCGGCGATCAGCCGTTCGAGAGCGTAGAAACCTTTCGGACCCGCGCCAACGATCGCAACCGCGTGCGGGATCGGCGGCGGAGCACCGATGCTAGGATGCACCGCATGGGGAATCCGCCTCCGTTCCGCGGCGCCAACACCTTCGGCCGTCTGCCGCAGGCGATGCCGTTCGCCGACAACGGCGAGAGAGAAATCGATCTGGCGATTCTCGGGATTCCGTTCGATAGCTTGGTGACCTTCCGGCCCGGAGCTCGGTTGGGGCCGAACGCCATCCGCCAATCGTCGACCCTGTGCCGCAATTATAGTCAGCAGATGGAGGTCGGCGTCTACGATCGGCTGCGGGCGGTCGACGCGGGCGACGTCGTGGTCAACGCTTTCGATTTCGAAGAGACGTTTGCCCGGATCGAAGAGCGCGTGGCCGAGTTCCAGCGTCGCGGCATCGCCGTCGTCTCGTTGGGGGGAGACCACTCGATCCTCCTGCCGATCCTCCGGGCGACGGCTCCGGTGCATTCCGACCTTACCCTGATCCAGTTCGATGCCCATACCGACATCTCCGACGAGTCAGGAGGACAGCGGTATCACCACGGCACATGTGTTCGCCGGGCGATCGAAGAGGGCCTGGTCCGCGGAGACCGAGTTTTTCAAATCGGCATTCGCGGCACGATCGCGAGCGCGGACTATCTGGATTTTGCCCGGCAGCATGAGCTTCACATTCTCGACATGCCCGGATTTCACGAGCCCGCGATTCGAAGCGCCTTTCTGCGCGCGCTTCGCGAGACGGCCGGGTCGGGGCCCTGCTACTTGACTTTCGATGTCGATGGAGTCGATCCGGCGTTCGCTCCCGGAACGGGTACGCCGGTGGTTGGCGGGCTCACCAGCTTCGAAGCGCTGCACACGATGCGCGCGCTGCGCGGACTGCGGTTCATCGGCGGCGACGTCGTCGAGGTCGCTCCCGCCTACGATTGCTCGGACATTACGTCCCTCCTTGGGGCGGCGATCGCCTACGAGATTGCGGCGCTCGTCGCCCTCACCCATGCGCCGGAATCCAATCAGGCCAGAGAAGGTCCTGGAGATCGGTGAGTCCGTAGCGCTGGGGGCATCGCGTTTCGTCCAGATCCTTGCCGGTGAGGTGCGATCCCACCAGATACTCTTTGCCCATTCGCTCCTGACACCAGGACAAGACCGCATCGATGCCTGGCGTCGGTGAGCGGGCGATTTCCGCGATGCCGCGGACGACCGCCAGGCCGAACGGAACATCTTCGGTGAGAAAGCGCTGGTTGAAGTCGGGAAGGTACTTGCCATCGGCCGTACGGATCATCGGGTGTTCGATCCCGGCGTATCCCGAATTGGTCCGGAGCGCCGTCATCAAATTCGTTGGGTCGGCGATGTCGCCGCCGTAACAGCCAATGTCCCAGTCGTACATCGGGATGACTTGGGAGAGATCCGCCTCGGGATCCGCGGCCATGATGTTCTTGGCGGTGGCCACGACTTCGTCGCTGATCTGGCCGAGCAGCGCCGCCGTCTTCTCGTCGATTCCCTGATAGAAGAGCGGCGGCCGGTCGAGCGCCTGGCCGTCCCAGTCGTGCCAGCGGCCGAAAAGAATCGGTGGATGGCTGTAGGCATTCGGCGATCGGAGCGCGATGCCGAGCAGGTGCCCTGAAACCATGAGCTTCGGAGGGTCGCCCAGCAGGCGCTCCAGGAGCGCCAACGGATCGTCGACGCGGCGGCCCGCGGGCTCCCCTTGCATCGCGCCGACCAGCCGCGCCTTGGTTCCCTTGATCCGCGCGTGTTTGCCGAATTCGACCACCCGGCAGATCCACGGCAGCGACTCGAAGTTCATCACGGTGCAGGTGCGAAGGCGCTCACCCAGGGCCTTCCTGACGTCGAACTCAAATCCCGCCTGGCCGGGAAACCCGACGATGACGCAGCCGCTCTCGATGTAGGGGGCGAGAGCGGTGAGGTAGATCTCATGGCGAAACGCGGGGATCGCGAACAGGACCATGTCGCAGCCGCGAGCCGCCTCTTGCGGGTCGCTGGTCACCAGGAACGGCCTCGCGGTCAGCCGCACCTGCTCTTGCGATCCTTTCCGTTCGGTGACCGTCAACCCGTCCTGGTGGAGCGCCTCGCGCCATCGGCGGGCTTTGTCGTCGTCCAGGGTGAGAACGCGGACTTCCACGTCCGGCGCCATGGACAGGATTCCCGCCGACACATGGCCGCCGCCGCCGGTGCCACAGATGAGGATTCGGAATCGGGTGGACACGCATCCGCCTTGCTCGATAGGTTTCGTAACCGAAACTATACTATCGGAACTTTCGGGCCAGTGGCAGCGGCATGCCGCCTCAGCGCCCGTCCCCTCCGCCTTCCACTTCCCGGGAGAGGGGCGCCCCCGGGGGCGTGGAGCCCGGCCGGAAGAGGACTCCCGGCCGCCCGAAGAGGTCTTCCAGCTACTCGAAGAGGCCTTCCGATCGTCCGAAGAACTCTCCCGGTCCCTGGAAGGCCCCTGCCAGGGCCCGGAAGAGAGATCCCCGCCGTCGGAAGAGCCTCACGGAGGTACGGAAGGGTCGTCCCGAGCTTGCCGGTGGACTCCCCGGTCGCCGGAAGAACCCTTCCACCCGCCCGTAGGGCGCTCCGCATCCTCGGAAGGGTGCTCCGCGCCATAGGAAGGGAGATCCCGCTCCCCCGCAGAGGCTCACCGGCGACCGGAAGAGAAGTCCCGACCGGCCGGAGCCCTCCCGGACGACCCGGATTTCCCTTCCGCTCGCGCGGAATCTCCTCCCGATCGTCCGGAGATCCCTTCCGGCGGCGCGGAGATCTCTTCCGACGGTCCGTCCCGGCGCCCCTGGACCGTAGAACCTCCGCCCGGAATCCGACGCCCGCCTTCTGGGACCCGGTCCATCCTGGGTGCGCGGGCCTCCGGCCCGCTCGAGCGGGCGAGACGCCCGCGCACCCAGGAGAAAGCCGCAGCGCAGGGCGCACCTGTGTGTGCGCCCGGGCGTCCGAGCCCTCCGAGGGCGGAGGCAAGCTCCGCCGCTACGAGGGGGAGCCGAGTCTCATCCGTCACTTCAGGCGCCCGAATTGACAGACCACCGACTTTGACGAGGCCTTGGGGGCTTGCCCCCATCTGGTCGCAAGACACTGCTTGAGTGTGATATTTCATGAATGGGTTGAAAGACCGCCGCGCACGGATGGAGTGGGACGATGAGCAAGACTAAAGCCCCGACCAAGCTGCTTCCGTTCGACGCGGCGCGCTACCTGACCGACGATGCGGCGATCGCCGAGTACATGACCGCCATCCTCGAAACGGACGATTCCGAACTTCTGCTCCTTGCGCTCGGCGACGTAGCGCGCGCCCGTGGCATGGCGCAGGTGGCCAAGGACTCGGGCCTCGGGCGCGAGAGTCTCTACAAGGTAGTGCCATAGGCACGAGTTCGGCGGCGCGGTGTATCCTTTCGACATGAGGCACTTCCGCTTGAGCCAGGTAAGCGAATGAGGCAGGACAATTCCAAGCGGATCTTTGTGATCTGGGATCCGTCCCAGAGCGATTTTCGTATCCAGCTCCAAACATTGGAAAGACGCCCGCCTCCGGGATTTCAGTTGATCTTGCCGGATTCTGAACGCACCGGCGGTGAGTATCTTCAGGAGGTTTTGCTACCAGGGTTGGAGGCCGCCGACCGGGTGCTCGTTGTAGGCCCACCAGGTCTGTCGGCCTCCCTTGCCTTTGAGCTAGGCGTGGCGGTTGGTTTGGGAAAGAACATCGGCCTCGGCCCGAATTTGACCTTTGCAATCGTCGATATCTTTGGATTACCCGCTGGGAGTCGAGAGATCGAGTTCGGGAATCCGGAGAGTGCTCGAGCCTTGCTCGGGGCCGACGCCTCCTGGGGCGAAATCGCTTTACCTCGCGACAACTCTTTGCTGGACAATGATGTCGTTCTCTGCCCAAGTTTTGCAGAGGGTGCAGCGATCCGGGAAGAAATCAAAGAGAATCCTCACTATTCCGGTTGGTCTTTCCCAAGTCTTCAGCCTCAAGGGGCTCACCCTTTCCTTGCAGCAGGTCGTCGCCTCCTTTGGGTGATTCCTCCTGGCGGCGAAAGGATTCATCGGCGACAGCAAGAAAACGCCCAGTGTGCCCTTGTGGCCGGCGTATTCTGCGGATCGTGGTGGAAGAATAGCCCCTCCGATACTCCGCAACTGCGGGTTCTGCGTTCTCGGGATGCCGCGCCGGTCCGGGCTGCTCAGCGGTTCGAGTCGACCTTCTCGGACCTGAGCGATCTCGCGCGCCTTCTGCGAGAAGACGCTCCTGTCGAGCCTCGCACCCTGACGGTTGAGCGCCTCGAGATCCGTAACTTCAAGAGCATCAAGAGTCTGGTGATCGATCTAGCGCAACCCTCGTCGCTGTCGGGTACCTGGACCTGCATCGCCGGAATCAACGGTGCTGGCAAGAGTTCGATTCTTCAGGTGATCTGCATGCTGCTGCTCGGAGAGAAATTAGTTGCCGAACTCGGGCGAGAACGGTTAAAACGCATGCTGCGCCGAGAGGGCGCCGAGCGCTTCGAGACCGAGCTGACTCTCGTTCTGCGCGACGGAGAGCAGCGGCGCACTCTGTATCTACCAATCAACGAGAACGGAGTCGATGGCTCGAAGCTCTACTCCCACCCTGACTACTCCTACATGCCGGAATGTTGGGAGCGCCTCCAGAAGCAGGTGCTTGTGTCGTACGGCGCGTCGCGCAACCTCTCCGAGTACAAGGACTCCCGGTATTCGAGCTTGAGCCGCCACGTACAACGTCAGATGTCCCTGTTCGATCCATTGGCTCAGATCGCGAGCGTCGACGTGTTGCTCGAAGGAGGGAACGGCACGACGACGGCAGTGCTCAAGACGCTGCGGAACTTGCTCGGTCGGGTTCTCCAAGGGGAGCTGGCCCCTTCCGCCGAGAACGGCAGTCGAATGTCGTTCGACGAACGCGGCACGGCGGTCGAGGCCCTCGACCTGCCCGATGGCTTTCGTTCGACGGTAGCTTGGCTCGCGGATCTCTGCTCCGCCTGGCACCAGACCGCTCCTGCTGAAGAGACCGAAAGCTGCGATCCGGCGAAAATTCGCGGCATCGTCCTGCTCGACGAGATTGACTTGCACCTGCACCCCCGGTTGCAACGCGGTCTGGTCCCGAGGCTGCGCGAAGCATTGCCGCTCGTACAGTTCATCGTCACAACCCATTCCCCGTTGGTGCTTTCCAGTTTCGATCGTGCCGAATTGGTGGTCCTCGATCGAGATGCCGAGGAAGGCGTGCGAGAGCTGGACCGCCAGATCTTCGCCTTCTCGACCGACCAGGTCTACCAGTGGCTGATGGACACTCCGCCCCAGAGCACCGTGATCGAAGAAAAGCTCGAACGGGGGGACGATGCGGAAGCGGCCCTGCTGATGTATCAGTCGGAAGATCGCAACGAGGCCGAGGCGAAATTGGAAATCGCCGAGCGCAAGCAGCTGATCGCCCAACTGCGGCGCTCCTCGGCCCAAGGATGAGGACGCTCCGCAGGCCGCCGGTCGTTCCGCCGACGCTTCAAGCCAAAGGCAAAGGCGGCAGGCAGGCCAGCCGCCAAGCGGTGGCGTATGCCGAAGGCAAGGTGGCCAAGTTCACCTTCACGGAGCACTGGAACGAGCCGGATGTTCGCGGTGCCCTGTTCGCCTTTCATGGTCGGGTTTGCGCGTACTGCCAAGCGTTGCTGCCACACAACGACCCCGGGGATGTCGAACATTTTCGGCCGAAATCATCCTACTGGTGGCTCGCCTATTCATTCGGCAACTATTTTCTCGGTTGCAGTCTGTGCAACCGCGTCTGCAAGCGTGAGCGGTTCCCGTTGCCGGAAGGCGTCGTCGCCTGTGCCTACGAAGAACGTGAAACATTGGCCGCGGAACCCTGTCTGCTTCTCCATCCTGAACACGATCCGGTCGAGGACTGGCTGGAGACCGACTGGGAGCACGAGCTGTGTAGAATCCGGGCGACCCCTGCGGTCGGCGCGGGAACGCCCGAGGCGCGTCGGTGCGAAGAGTCGATCCAATTCTTTCGCCTGAATCTGGACATTCGGTTGATGACCGAGCGTTTCGAGACCGTCAATCGCGCGCTCAAGGCACTGCAACCGGCCTTGGACGGCGATACCGAGAAAATCAACGAGGTCAAAACCCTTGCCAGCCGCTACCGTCCGCACGGTCTGGCGGTACGGCGGATGCTGGCCGAGCTGGCACCTGCTCTTCTTCCCACGATGGCCGAGGATTTCGATCTCTGGATCGGCGAACTCCTGGTGGATCTCGCTCGAGCGGAGAAGGTGCTGCTCGACATGCCGAAAGGCGAGCCGGTGCGAAAATTCCGCGCCGAAGTCCTCTGGGCCTTGGGGGTGGCCTGGAAGCATCCGCCACCTCCGGTCCTGTCGCAAGACGTCGAGACTCGGCTGCTTGCGGCAGGTTGCCTGCCATCAATCTCCGCGATGATCGAAAGTCTTTGACTCCAGAGGTTGCGGTATTGGGGGCAGGTGTCAGCCCACCGGCGCCGTCGTGCATCTCTGGGAAAAACCCCTCAGCCCGCCCGTTCGTCCGCCACTTCGGCGTGGTCGCGCAGTTTGGCGGCGGCGGGGGAGAGGGGGGCGTGGGTGAGGATGCGCTGGATGCGGTCGAGCGCTTTGACGGTTTCTCCCACCCCTTGGTAGAGCACGACTTCGCCGTAGAGATCATCCGCCAGTTTGTTCAGCCGTTCGATCACCACGGGGACGTGGATGCCTTCCGGGTAGCGGCGCAGGTATTCGGCGCCGTTGGCCAGCTCGCTGAACACCTTGACTTGGGACGCCAGGCGCGCCTCGGCTTGTTGCCGCATCTCGGGTTCCTTCTCGCGATCCGCCAGGTCTTGGAGCGCCGACAGCATTTCGAGGGTGGGCGCCAGGTTGCGCAGCCCCGTGCGGGCTTTGATCCCCGCCGGGCTCTCCGGTCCGGCCTCGAAGGCGCGCAGGTATTGCGCTACGGCCTGGGTCTGGTTGCCCAGCCGGGCGTAGGCGTTGCCGAGCGCTAGCGCCACTTCGGGTATGCGCGGCGAGTCGGGGTAGTTGGCCAGGAACGCTTCGAGGAACGAGGTTTCGTAAATGCCCCCTTCGAGCGTTTCGACCGCCTTGGGGTAGGCGTCTTGCGACTTGGCTTCGAGGTCCGTGATCTCGCCGTCGAGCTTGGCGAGCAGCGGACTTTCCGGGGTGTATTCGGCCACCTGCTCGCGCTGGGTGCGATAGCTCGCGAGGACGGTGCCGAAGTCGCGGGCGAGCAGCGGTTTGGCGAGCGTCTCGTCGCGCTGGACGTGGAGCTTTTCCAGCCGCAGCGACTCGGCGATCGGCCCGGTCGGCCAGGTGGCGAGCGAGGCCGCCTTGATGAAGCCGCTCTCGTGCCCTTTCGGCTTGGTGCGGTCAAGCCAGGCCATCAGGTCGCGCTGGGTCTTCTGGCGCAGCGCGTCGGCTACGCCGCGCTCTTGGATTTTCAACTCTTCGGCGCGCACCGAAGCGGACTTGGCTCGATCCTCGGCGAACGGATGGGTCTGTAGATAGCCGTACTCCTTGGCCTGTGGCGCCCGCGCGTTGAGCAGCGCCCAAAACCTCTGCGCCCCGGCCGGGTCGTACCCTGCCGCTGCGGCGAGTCGCTGCCCTTCTTGGTCGGCGTCGTCCTCGTTTTCGCGGCTGTAGCTGCGCAGCAGCAGCTCGCTCACCACGACGCTCGCGGCGGCCGCCCCTTGGAGGATGTCGCCGGAGTTGTCGCGGGTGTCGAGCGGGTCGTGGCCCGGGTTCGGGTAGTCGCGATTGCTCCGGCCGGCGCCGACGATCACGCCGAGCATCAAGGCGTTGCCGAGGATGCTCATCAGCGTCGCCTTCTTCTTCATCTTGAGGTAGTGCTCGTGGGTGACGTGGGTGATCTCGTGGCCCAGGACATTGGCCAGCATGTCGTCGTCCGGTGCGAGATCGAGCATGCCGCGGGTGACGAAGATCTGCCCTCCGGGCAGGGCGAATGCGTTCGGCACCGGCATGTTCACCATGCCGAACGAGAAGGGGTAGCGGTCGAAATCAGCCTTGGCCAGCAGCTGAAACGCGATCCGGTTGATCCGCTCCAGCTCCTTCGGATTGTCGTACGCCCCGTACTCTTCGACCGCCTCTTGTGCCGCGGTGACACTCTGGGAGAACAAATCGGGCTTGCCCGGTTTGCCCCCCGGCTGCGCGCCGGGCTGGCCCGCCGTAGGGGCCGGTTGCCCGGTTCCGGTGGGGGCCGGTTCGGAAGGCGGTGTCGCCGCTCCCGCTTGAGCGAGCAGCGAAGGGGGGGCCGCAAGGGTTGCAACGACAGTCCAGGCGGCCAGCCGGTGCAGGCGCGAAGTCGGGCTTCGGCGGATCGTATTCATGGGCCAAGCTTACTCCCCGGAGGTGCCGCCCGTGCGGCAGGCACGGAAATTTGAATGCACGGCCGGTGCCGGGGCGGTGTCTCTTACTCTGCGTCGGGTGGATCGACCAACCCGAAACGGAACGAGAACCGGCCGATCGCCCGCACCGGCTTGCCGTCGACCTCGAACGGCCGGAAACGCCATTGCAGGGCGGCGGCCTGTGCCGATTTGTCCAGCCCCATGGGGAGTGGGGAGACTCGGACGCAGGCGACGCGGCCGGTTTCGGTGACGACGGTCTCGACCTCGACCGTTCCCTGGAGGCGCGCCCGCTTGGCGATGTTCGTATACTCGGGAACCGCACGCGCGACGCCTTGGGCGAAGAAGGCTCCCGCCGGAACGTGGAAACGTTCCGCCACCTCCCACGCAGCCGAAGAATCGCTTGCGGCGCTCCCCGTGCAGATCGGGGTGCGCCAGATCGGCTCCAAGTTTCCGGTTGCTGCAAAGGGCGCGGGCGTCACCCGCAGCTGAGCCAGCCGATCGCGGCGGGGAGTGAGAAGCCGTCCGGTTTCGAGATCGACCGCCAGTCGGTGCTCCTTGCCGTTGTCCTTCAAGGTGAGAAGTAAATGGTTACGCTCGTCGTCGAGCGCGGAGGAGAGGGGGGTTATGTAACCTGCGGAGGTCCCAAACTGGAGGGTTGTCTTTCGGTCGTCCGGCGTCAGAAGGTCGTCGAGGGTCAGACTGCGGACCACGCTGCCATCGGCGCGATAGATGTAAGTGATCCCCTCGGGAAAATCGGATCGCGAGTATCGCGGCTGACGCAGATCGAAACTCACCACGGTACGGCCATCGTTTGCGACCAGGTACTTTTCAGGAGTTCGCTGCTCGGTGAGCTCAAAAGTCGAAAGCCTCTCCGCGTTGCCGTCCGGCCAGAGCGCCCAAAGGGAACCGACGGCGGTGCCCGGGGCCATCTCGACACCTTCCGACCGGAGGGCCGAGACGTAGCGCGCCCGCGCCTCAGGGTTGCGCGGCGAAGCTTCGAAGGCATACCGGCCGTCGGCCGACAGGGTTCGCTCCGGATCGCAACTCGAGGCCCGGTTGCCGCGAATCGCTTGGTCGAGGAGGTCGAGCGCCACCCGCTCGACATCCTCCGGGGTGGCCTCGATCTCGATCGGCAAGGTTTCGGAAAGAGCGTCGCGATCGTTCTCCAATCGCTTCTCGGTCGGAAGAGAGTCGTCCCCTCCCGGATCTCGCGAAGAGACCGCGATCAGGACTCCGCCGTCCGAATCGCCCAGGATTTCGAGCCGAAGGGTATGGCCGGTTTCATCGAGCGCGATGCGGGCCTCTCCCAAACCTCGGATTCCCGCGGCCAGAAGTCGCTCCTCCAGCCGGTAGGCCTGGCCGGGCTCGGCCGAAACGAGCACCCCCTCTTCGACCCGGACCGAAAACGCCACCGACTCCGCGCACTCGATGGGTCGCGTCTGTGCGGGGACGAGGAAGCATGCCGCCGAGAGGCTGGGCCACCAGAAGCCGAGAAGAGCGACGACGAGGGCGCACCATTTTGTCTGCGGCATGCGGTCCTACCTCCCGAGAAGAGTCTCCTGGAGGCCAACTGCAAACGCTGGGCCGCTGGCGAGCGCGCGTGGGGAGGATAGAAGTCCGTCCGCTTCGGAGGGCGGGACCGTCCTCGCGTTCGCGGCGTCCAATCGATCTGCTCGGTAGGGGAGCCACCATGCGAGTCGCGGTCACCAGCCGACGTTTTGAGCCTACGCCGGCGGTTCGTGCTCCATCCCCTCCATCGAATCCGCCGCCGGTTCCATCGTCATCCCCTCGGGCGTAGCCACCTTCCGTGCGACCGTTCCTTCCGGGTAGTCGTACCAGCCCGGATCGCCGTAGGTTTCTAGTCCTTCGCGGACTTTGACCAGGGTGAACATGCCGCCCATTTCGATCGGTCCGAAGGGTCCCGTTCCGGTCATCATCGGCAGCGTGTTGGGCAGACCCGCCATGTGCTGCTGGTGTTGGGCGTGTTCGGACATGCCGGTCGTTCCCATGGTCATGTAGCCGGAGACTAGGCGCTTGATCTCTTTCGAGACGTCGCGCGCGTCCACTCCGATCACGTTCGGGACGTCGTGTCCCATCGCGTTCATCGCGTGATGGGCCTTGTGGCAGTGGAAGATCCAATCGCCCGGGTTGTCGGCGACGAATTCGACTGCGCGGGTTTGCCCCGGGGCTACGTTCACCGACGTTTCCGGCCACCAGGCGCTTTTGGGGATCGGACCGCCGTCGGTTTGAGTGACCCAAAAACGGACGCCGTGAATGTGTAGCGGATGGCTGGTCATCGAGAGATTCGCGGTACGAATCCTTACCCGATCACCCAAGCGGCAGATCATCGGATCGGTCCCCGGGTAAGCGCGACCGTTGAAGGTGAAGAGGTTGAAATCGAGCATCACGTTCGGGTTCGGCGTCGCGGTGTCGGGATCGATCGCCCACATGTGGGGAAAGAGGCAGAAGTCGCGATCGGTCGGCGGGTTCTCCGGGCGTTTGGGGTGGATGACGAAAAACCCCATCATGCCGAGCGCCATCTGCACCATCTCGTCCGAGTGCGGGTGGTAGATCTGCGTACCCCATTGGCGCAGGGTGAATTCGTAGGCGTAGGTCTCGCCCGGCTGGATGTGCGGCTGGTTGAGCCCCGCGACGCCGTCCATCCCGGCAGGGAGCAGGACGCCGTGCCAGTGGACCGAGGTGTGCTCCGGCAGGCGGTTGGTCACCAAGATGCGAACGCGGTCCCCTTCGACCGCCTCGATCGTCGGTCCGGGAGTGGAGCCGTTATAACCCCAGGCATTGACCTTCATGCCGGGCGCGAATTCGACCTCCACCGGCTCAGCGATCAAGTGAAACTCTTTCACCCCATCTTTCATCACCCAAGGGAGCGACCGGCCGTTCGGCGTCGTCACCGGGGTGTAGCCCAGCTCACGGCGGAGCCGGCGGACTTCCGCCCGGGTGGGTGCGGGCGGTGGGGGAGGAGCGGTGGCGGGTTTCGGCGCCATGCCCGTCATGCTCCCCATCGGATGCCCGGCGTGGGGGTCCGCGGGCGGAGTCTTCTGTCCCATGTCATGGCCGGCATGGGGATCCGAAGGATCGGGGGGAGTCTGGGCTTCCGCGCGCCCACGGACGGCGGCGAGCGTCGCTCCGGTGAAGAGGGCGGTGCGGCGGAGCCAGTCGCGTCGGGTGATCATTTCGATTCTCCTGTGGTCCCCATCGTGGGCTCGTCCGTCGCGGTGCTCCCCGGGAGCTTGCCGCCGACCGCCCGCTCCAGCGCAAAGCGCGCGACCCAGGCATCGCGCCAGGCTTCGATCGCGGCCTTTTCGCTTTCGATCTCCATCCTTTTGGCGAGAAGGACGTCGTAGACCCCGATCAGCATGGCGTTGTAGTGGCGCAGGGTTTGATCGAGAATCCGCACCCGACGCGGCAGCACGGAATCCCGATAGGTGCGGGCTAGGTCGCGGGCGGCGGCGTATCGATCGGCGGTTTCGCGGACCTCCGATCCGATCCGGATCGCAAGCGCTTCCACCTGGCGCTCGGCGCGCCGCCGTTCCGCTTCGAGCTTGGCGATCGAAGCGGCGCCGGTGTCGAAGATCGGCAACTCGATCCCGAGCACCGGGCCGGTCACCCGAAGTCGATCCGGATCGCGTTCGCGCGAGATGCCGACCCGTACGCCGCCGGGAAAGAACCGCCCGGCCCGCCGCAGCGACAGGGCGCGATCGATCAGTCCGACCCCGGCGCGTGCCGCGGCGACGTCCAGCCGATCCGCCAGCGCGAGCGCTTCGAGGTCGCCGCCGTCCACCGCATCGGCCGGCGGGTCGAGCGGCATGTCGGCCAGGGTCCAGGCCGTCTCAGAGCCCGGCAAGCCCATCAGCCGTTGCAGCTTCTCGCGCCGGGCGCGCGCCGCGATCTCGGCGTGGAGCTTCTCGATCTTCGTCTCGTCGAGCAGCGCCTGCTGCTCTTCGAGTTCGAGCTGGGCCAGGTTGCCCGCCGCGCGTTGGCGCTCGGCAAAATCCGCCCCCGCCTGTTCGATCTCGACGATGACACCCAGCCGCTCGACCAATCGGTCGGCCGCTTGCAGCTCGACGACCGCCTCTTTCGTCTCGGCGATCAGATCGAGCATCCGCTGGCCGACCCGCAGCTTCGCCGCTTCGAGTTCGGCCGCCGCCATCCGTTTGCGCAGCGGGAGGAGGAGCGGATCGAGCAGGTTTTCGATCAAGCCGGCCTCGACGTTGGCGACCAGGCCGGCTTGGTTCGGGCGCCGGTACGAGACGTCGAGCGAGGGGTTGGCGATCCGGGTCGCCTGAGCGTAGTCGGCCTGGGAGATCCCGAGATCTTCGAGATCGGCGAACAGCCCCGGATTCATCCAGAGCGCCACCTGGGCCGCGCGTTGTGGATCGAGCGGCTCGGAGAGCAAGGCTCCAGCCCGTCGATCGAGATCCGCTCCGGCGTCGGCGGAACGCGGCCAAGCGGGTTCGAGCGCGGAGCGCTCGGCGACCGGTTGTGCTGCGTCCGAAAACGATCCCGCGGGATTGGTGGTGGCGCAACCCGTCGCGGCGAGCGCGAGGACGGCCCAAAGGGTTGGTAACCGCAACGTCATCTGCTTCTCCCTGCGAGGAAGGGGGCGGGGCCTCCCGAACGCGGCGCGTTCGACGAGACCAACGTCCCGTGAAGGTCAGAAAGTCGACCTATCCGGCGAGGGGAACGATCAAATGCGCAGCGGCAGGGGCGAGGCGAGAGGCGGCGACCGGTCGATCGAGCCGGGATCTTCGTGGCTCGCACCCGTTGGCCGCAGCCATTCATACACCTTCGGCGCCTCGGCCGGCAGCGCCGCGATCAGCGGTCGCTCCGGCAGGTAGGGCGCCTTCTGCCCTTCGGCCACGGCAGGAGTCCGCGGTGCGGCGTCGCAGCAGCAGGGGGCGGCGAGACGTGCCCCTGGCTCTTCCGCATGGCAGTGCATCGAGGGCATGGCCGAAGCCGCCTGTCGCGAGGACCGGGAATCACCGCACAAGCACCCGGCCGACATCGAAGCCAGGAGTCCCGCGAAGATCAAAACCATCGCGGCAGCGGAGAAGCGGATACGAGACACCACGAATCGAATCTTTCCACGCCGCGGCCAAGCCTGTCCAGATTGGGTTCCGCTGTTCGCGGTCCGACGTCTCCAGCGGAGCCTCGGAGAGCCCGGTTCAGCGCCATCCGGACCTCGGTGAGATTCTACCCGGTGGGAGAGGCTCGGTTGGATCGAATTCCAGAACCGGTAGCCGTCCTGCGCTAGACTCAGGGTCTCTTCATGAAGCCCAGAACCTCCTTTGGCCAGCGCACTCTCGCGGGCGAGTACTTCGCCTCGGACGAGATCTTTCGCGCCGAGCGGGAGCGGATCTTCGATTCCTCCTGGCTGCTCGCCGGGCATGTTTCGCAGCTCCCTGCGCCGGGAAGTTTCTTCCTCTTCGAGATCTACCGCGAGAGCGTGCTGGTGGTGCGCGATGCGGAAGGGGAGATTCGGGCGTTTCATAACCTCTGCCGCCATCGCGGCACGCGGCTTTGCGGCGATCCGAGCGGGGTGCTCGGCAAGGCGATCCAGTGCCCCTACCACGCCTGGACGTACGGCTTGGACGGCGCTTTGCGCGCGGCACCGAACATGGGCGAGGTCGATGGTTTCGACAAGGGAGATCATCCGCTGCTGCCGGTGGCGCTCGAGCAATGGCAGGGGTTGCTGTTCGTCAACCTCGCGGCGGCGCCTGAGCCGTTCGGCGAAGCGTTGTCCGGGCTCGGCGGTCGATTCTCCGAGTGGCACCTGCCGGAGCTGCGTTCGGTACACCAGAGCCGCTACGAGGTCGAGGCGAACTGGAAATTGTTCTTCCACAACTACAGCGAGTGTTACCACTGCCCCGGGGTCCACCCGCATCTCAACAAGCTGACCCCCTACCGCAACACCGAAAACGACCTCGACGAAGGCCCCGTACTCGGCGGGCCGATGTGGATGACCGACCCGGAAGGAAGCATGAGCAGCGGCGGCGCCCGCTGCGCCCTACCGTTTCCCGGGCTCACGGCTGAACAGAGGGCACGGGTCTACTACTACACGGTCTTCCCGAGCGCGTTTCTCTCATTTCTGCCCGATTATGTGCTGGTCCATCGCCTCCAAGCGCTCGGGGTCGATCGCACCCGGATCGTTTGCGACTGGTACTTCCACCCCGAGGCGATCGCCGCGCCCGGTTTCGATCCCCAGCCCGCGATCGATTTTTGGGATCTCACCAACCGTCAGGATTGGGAACTCTGCCGAAACGCCCAGAAAGGCCTGGCTTCGAACGCCTGGCAACCGGGTCCGTACTCCGAACTCGAAAGCCAGTTGGCGGCCTTCGACCGGCACTACCTGCGGGCGCTCGGCTTGGAAGCCCCGGGCGGAGCGTTGCGCCGCCGGGCGTAACCCCCTAACCGACGGCCAAGGCCCAGAAGCACGAACGGCGGGGAGAGTTTCCCCGCCGTTCGCGCCCTAGAGGGTTCCGCTCGGAAGTGCTTAGAACCGGAAGAGAATGCCCGCGTTTACCGCCACCCCGGAGAGATCGAAGTCGACTTTGCCGTTGATGTCGGGGTTGCTCGCGTCGTCGTTGGCGATCGTCGCGTCGACTTTCCGGTACATCGCCTCGGCGAAGAAGGCGGGGCCGCCGTCGGCGCGGCCGACGTGGAACCCGGCGAGACCGTACCAGCCGATCTCGTCATCGATCTCGAATTGGTTGGTGTCGAGAATGTAGTAGGAACCGCCCGCGCCGACGTACGGCTGAAACACCCGGTCGGGCGCGAAGTTCAAGGTGATGCCGGCTTCCGGAACGGTCGCTCGGACCTTGAAGCGGCCGGTGCCGTCGTCGATCAGCTGGTTGACGTTCTCGGACAGGTCGGGGAAATGGCTGCCGCGCACCTCGAATCGCACCAGCCCGCTGCCGAAGCCGATTTTGACGCCGCCGCCCGCGGTCGAATTCAGGGCGTCGGTGTCCCAATAGGAGCCGTAGAGTCCGAAATCGGTGGCCAGGGCGGGGCTTGCCAGCAGCCCAGCCAGCAGCAGAATGGGCAGGAGTTGTCTTGTTTTGGTCATAGGAACCTCCAGAATGAGTCTCCGCGTGCATCTACCTAGAGGGCCCGGCTCGATCCTGCGGGAACGGATCGGACGGCGGTTGTCCCTCTCGTCTTAAGGAGTTCCTCGCGCCCCGGGTCGCCAAAGAGCGAACCCGAGACTTGAGAAGAGCCCGAAGCAAGGCCGATGCCGTCGGTGTCGGCTCGGGGTACATCCCTCCCGGGGAAACGGTTTCGGCAAGATCCTCGCCGCCGCTGTCGGGAATCGGAAAGTTCGGCCAGGCACTCCTTTCGGCCGGGCTCGTGGCTTGACTATGATGGAGACCCTGGTAAAGATGGGCAGGCTAAAGAGCTGGGGCAGTTGAGTCTTTAAAACCCCAGGAGGCCTCTGGAGGGTTACAACATGCCGTTTCGCGCCGCCGAGATCACCATTCCCAATGTCCGGTTAACCCTCGAGGATCTCCTTGGAGTCATCCACGGGCTCGATGAGCCCTCGCGAGCGAGGGTGGCACGGGCTGTCGCCGAAGCGGAGATGGATGCTCGGTTTAAAGAGATGATCGACCAACTCGCCGCGCGGATCCCCCCTGAAGACATTACCGATTCCGATATAGATCAAGAAGTGCAGGCGGTCCGACGCTCAACCCGCCCGGCGTGAAACGACGAGTTGTAGTAGACACCAACCTTTGGATTCGTGCTTTACTCGGCGGCCCCGTTACGTTGCCCTTGCTGGCGGCGTGGGGAGCTGCAAAGTTCACTCTCGTGATCAGCTCGCCGCTTCTCGAGGAGCTGGAAGAAGTAGCGGGTCGCCCTCGGTTGGCTTCTCGGATTGATCCAGCTCAGCTTCAGTTGTTGGTACAGAGCTTGCGCTGGCGAGCTGAATGGGTCGATGCCACCTCCGTTCCTCCCCGCTGCCGTGATCCCAAGGATCATCCAGTCCTGGCGACGGCCATCAGCGGTCAGGCTGAGATTATCGTTTCGGGTGATGGTGATCTGCGAGCCGACGATGGCCTACGGAGTGCGATGTTGGACCTAGGGGTGAGAATTTTGGGTGTCCCAACTTTGCTCGCTGAAATCTCATCGAAGCCCTTGGAGTAAGCGAGATCGGAGGGTCGCTGGCCCCATCCAAAACTCCCGGCTTGCAGCCGACTCGCTTTACCCCCCTCTTGCGCACTTCGATCTATACAGGCCAAGCCTGCACAACTTAGGAGGTACGCCAAGTGAGGACTCTCATCAGGTGGGGTGTAGTTGCTGGAGCTGTGGCTGCATTGTGCCCGGCGTTCGCGTTGGCGATCGTGCCGGCGCACGAAGACGTTCGTAGGGCTCCGCTCGGCGCCGCGGGTGCGTCGGTACTGGAGGTTGCACCCACGCTGGAGATCTATAGCCGAGGCACCCGGCAGGCCGCGGATCTCGCTTCGCTTCAGCGGTTTTTTGCTCACCACTCGGGGGAGTGGGAGGTCCGGATGGATACCCGCAGCGACCGGCCGAACCTGATCGAGGGAATCGGCGTTCCGCTCCTGCCGGGCAAGGGTAACCGGTTGACCCGCGACGACCTGAAGCTCGGCCATCCGGGAGAGGTGACGATCGCGGATGTCGAGGCCCGGGTGCGGGCGTTCCTCGCGGAGTTCCCCGAGATCCTGCGGGTGGCGCCGGAGCAGCTACGCCTGAACGAAGAGTCGAGCGCGCGTGCCGGCTTGGATGGCCGGTTCTGGGTGATCGAGCTGCAACAGGTCTACAAAGGCATCCCGGTCGAAGGGGCGAACGTCTTCTTCCGCATCAACCAGGGCAACATCGTCCAATTCGGCACCGAAAAGATAGCCGCGATCCGTCTCGACACGAAGCCGAAAACGAGCCGCGAGGGTGCGATGGCTTCGGCCTTCGTCGCGCTCGGCGTCGGCCTCTTTGAGAAGACCGAGATCGTCAATGCGGGCGAGCTGCGCATCTACCCGACGCTCACCGCCGGAGAAGCTCCGGCGATGCGCTTTACTGGCACTCCCGGCAAGGGGTACGGGCATGTCCTCGCCTGGAAACTTGCCTTCCGGCGCGATGGCGACCCGGCGACGTGGGCCGCGGTGGTCGATGCCCAGACGGGCAAGGTGCTCGAAATCCAAGATCTGAACGATTACGCGCAGGTGACCGGCGGCATCTACCCGACCACCAACACGGACACCGAAGTGGTGGTCGGATTGCCGTCTGCCAACGTCACGAACGGTTCGGTGAAAGTGACCGATGCCAGCGGCAACTACACCTATGGCAGCGGCACCGCGACCTCCACTTTGAACGGCAAGTACATCAAGATGAGTGACAAGTGCGGTTCGATTTCGCTATCGGCCTCGTCGCCCGGCAACCTCGCGTTCGGCAGCGGCGGCGGCACCGATTGCACGACCCCCGGCGTGGGCGGAAGCGGCAACACCCACGCCACCCGGTCGGGCTTTTACCACCTGACCAACATCAACCGGAAAGCGGCGACCTTTCTACCGACCAACAGCTGGTTGAGCGGCACGCTCACCGCCAACATGAACATCAACAACACCTGCAACGCGTTTTGGAACGGTACGACGGTCAACTTCTACCGCTCGGGCGGCGGCTGCTCGAACACCGGCGAAATCGCCGCGGTTTTCCTCCACGAATGGGGCCACGGTATGGACACCAAGTCGGGCGGCGCCGCGAGCGACAAGGGGACCGGCGAAGCGGTGGGCGATACCTTCGCCTTCCTCGAAACCAAGGACAGCTGCATCGGTCCGAACTTCCGGCCCGGTGTCCCCTGCACCAATTGCACGACTTGCACCGGGGTTCGCGACGTCGCGGATTTCTCCACCTTGGGCACCAAGACGATCGCTCGCCCAAGCACCGTAGCGGACAACAACGGGATCAACTGTGACCGGTTTAGCTGTCCCTACCTCTCCGGCGGCTTTTCCGCCTACCAGGGGCCGATGGGCTACGAGGGGCATTGCGAAAGCTACATCGCCAGCTCGGCCAACTGGGACCTGGCCCAGTCGCTGGTCTCCTACTACGGGACGACCGCCGGATGGTCCGAGATGGATTCGATCTGGTACAAGAGTTTGACCCCCAGCAAGAGTGCCTATCGGGTCGTCTCGGGCGGCAAATGCAATCCGTCGGCAACCGTGGACGGCTGCGCCTCGACCAATTGGTACACCGTGTTCCTTGCGGCGGACGACGACGACGGCAACCTGGCCAACGGCACCCCGAACGGCTGCCGGATCTGGGACGCCTATACCGCCCACGGGATCGCCTGCGGCTCCCGGCCGGCCTGCACGCAGTAGGCCGCTCGGTACGATCCTTCGGTCCGAGCTTCTGACCGAGACGGTACGGCGGGCCGCCCGCGTGCGGCCCGCCCTTTTGGCGCCGGCTCGTTTCCCGACCTCTCGCGCACCTTCGATGTTTACAGGCCCAGCCTGAACAGACAAGGAGGAGACGATCGTGAAAACTCTCGGTTTGAGGAGTGTCATCGCTCTCGCCGCGACGGTTTTAGGTCCGTCGCTCGCCCTGGCCATCCAGCCGCCGGCCCCTTCGTCCGCCACGGTGCCCCCGGGCGCCTTTGCGCGCGGCGGGTCGGTCCCGGATCTGGAGGTCACGCCGTCGCTGGAGGTGTTTGCCCGGGGAACCGGGCGAGGCGCGGATCTCAGCTCGTTCCAACGGTTCTTCGCCCACCAATCGGACGAGTGGGAAATCCGGATGGACACCCGCAGCGATCGCCCGAATTTGATCGAAGGGGTGGGCATTCCTCTCTTGCCGGGCAAGGGCAACCGCCTGACCCGGGAAGATCTGAATCTTAGGCATGCCGGCGACGTCACGCTGGCCGACGTCGAGACGCGGGTTCGAGCCTTCCTCGCCGAATTTCCCGAGGTGCTGCGCGTGGCTCCGAATCAGCTGGTTCTGAACGAAGCGGGCAGCGCGAGGGCGGGCGACGGTCATTTCTGGTCGGTGGAGCTGCAGCAGGTCTATAAGGGCCTGCCGGTCGACGGAGCGAGCGTCTTCTTCCGGATCAACCACGGCAACATCGTGCAGTTCGGAGCCGAGAAGGTTGCCGACGTCCTTCTCGACACCCGGCCGCGGATCGATCGCGACGAGGCCCTGGCCGCCGCGCTCGCCGGGCTCGGCGTCGGCCCGTTCGAGAAGACCGAGATCGTCAACCGGGGCGAACTGCGGATCTATCCGACGCTGCTCCCGGGCGAGGCTCCGGCGATGCGCTTTTCGGGCGCCCCCGGCAAAGGCTATGGCCACGTGCTCGCGTGGCGGCTTTCGTTCCGGAACGGCGGAGATCCCACCACCTGGCAGGCCGTGGTCGATGCGAAGAGCGGCCGGGTGCTCGAAATGCTCGACCTGAATTCCTATGCCCAGGTGACCGGCGGCATCTACCCGACCACCAATACGGATACCGAAGTGGTGAGCGGTCTACCGTTCGCCAACGTCACGAACGGCTCGGCGAAGGTGACCGACGCCACCGGCAACTACACCTATTCGGGCGGCACCGCGACCTCGACCTTGAACGGCAAGTACATCAACATGGTCGACAACTGCGGCGCGATTTCGCTGGCGGACAGTTCCACCGGCAATCTCGCGTTCGGGACCAGCGGCGGCACCGATTGCACAACACCTGGAGTGGGCGGCGCGGGCAACACCCACGCGACCCGTTCAGGCTATTACCACCTGACGAACATCAACCGGAAGGCCGCCGGTTTCCTGCCGGGCAATTCGTGGCTGAACGGCAACCTTACCGCGAACATGAACATCAACAACACGTGCAACGCCTACTGGGATGGCACGTCGGTCAACTTCTACCGCTCGGGCGGCGGCTGCTCGAATACCGGCGAAATCGCCGCCGTCTTCCTTCACGAGTGGGGTCACGGAATGGACACCAACTCGGGCGGTGCCGCGAGCGACAAGGGAACGGGCGAGGCGGTGGGCGATACGTTCGCATTTCTGGAGACGAAGAACAGCTGCATCGGCCCGAACTTCCAGCCCGGCGTCACCTGCGCCAACTGCACGACCTGCACGGGTGTGCGCGACGTGCAGGATTTCTCCACCCTGGGTACCAAGACGATCGCCAAGCCCAGCACGGTGACCGACAACAACGGCATCAATTGCGATCGCTATCGCTGCCCCTACTATCAGTTCTTCATCTTTGGGGCCTACCAGGGGCCGATGGGCTACGAAGGGCATTGCGAAAGCTACATCGCGAGCTCGGCCAACTGGGATCTCGCGCAGGCGCTGGTCTCTCACTACGGCACGACCGCCGGATGGTCCGCGATGGATTCGATCTGGTATAAGAGCCTGACGCCGAGCAAGAGCGCCTACCGCGTCGCCTCGGGCGGCAAATGCAACCCGTCGGCCGCCGTGGACGGCTGCGCCGCCTCGAACTGGTACACGGTGTTCCTCGCCGCGGATGACGACGACGGCAACCTGGCCAACGGCACCCCGAACGGCTGCCGGATCTGGGACGCCTATACCGCCCACGGGATCGCCTGCGGCTCCCGGCCGGCCTGCACCTCGTAGCGTTTCGAAGCCAAGGGGCCGTCGCGGTGCGGCGGCCTCTTGTAGGCCTCTTGTGCCGTTGGGATTTCCTGCCGATCACACTCTGGTATCTTCACCCGGCCTTGCGTCCGAAAAAGCGTTTGGAACCCCACAGACCCACGGGATCGCGAGCGAAACCTGCTCCGGTTCGCGCCACGCCACGCTCGCGTAGCGACTTGTGGATTTCGATCGGCCTCACCCTGCTCGCCTGGGCGCACCGCCTGGCGTTCCTCGCCTCAAACCGGGATCGGGACTGGCCCTTCACGATTTTCTACGAGGGCGATTCCGAAACGTTTTTCCGTTACGCCCGCGCGCTGCTGGCGGGCGAGCTGTACGACGGCGGAATTCCCTTCCATCCGCCCGGCTTCGCCTGGCTGCTCGCGGGGTTGCACACCCTTCTCGGCGCCGGAGCGCCCGAGGCGCACGTCCCGTTCTTCGCGGTCAAGGCGACGCTCGCTTTGATCGGTAGCGCTTCGATCGGTCTGCTCTACGCGGTCGCCCGGCCCTACGTCGGCCGGCTCGCGGCGCTCGGCGGAGCAATGCTTTCGCTCTACTCGTTCGGCCTCTACGTGATTCACGTGGCGCCGGTCACCGAAGGAACCTGGGCCACCTTGCTGCTGCTCGCGCTCTGGATCTGGACCCGGCGGTTCGAGCATCCTCTGTCGGCGCCGGGAGCCGTGGTCGCTCAGGGCGGCACCTGGCAGTCGAGCCTCGGACTCGGCTCGTTGCTCGGCTTTCTCGCCCTGGTACGTGCCGAAGGGATGTTGATCGGGGCGTTGCTGCTCGGCGTCGGCTTTCTGGGAGTTTGGACAGCTCGCCGAGCGACGAAACCAACACCTCTGCGGCCGTGGGCCTTCGCCCTCCTCGGCGCCTTTCTGGTCGTCGCTCCCTGGACGATTCGCAACGCCGTGCGGCTCTCCGAAGTGAACGCCCGCCACGGCGCCGCGGAGCCGCTGCCGACCTTCGTGCCGATTACGATCTACGGCCCGATCAATCTGGCCCTGGCCAACCACGCCGGGGCGGACGGCACCTTCTCGCGGTCCCTAATGGCCTCGGCCAACACCTCCGGCGTGCTCGATCTCAAGAACCCGGAGCACCTGCGCTTCCTTCTTCACGGCGACCGGATGGCCTGGGATTGGATTCGGCAGAATCCGGGAGGCTTCGGCCGCCTCGTCCTGCGCAAATGGGCGCGCTTCTTCGGCGCGCTCCGGCTCGGCTGGACCCAATGGAACCAGCCCGGAGGATTGGCCGGCGTCCGCGGCGCGGTCGACGTCTTCCTTCCCGACGGCGCGGGAGCCTTCTGGATCACCGGCCCGCTCGCGCTTCTAGGGGGCATTCTCTGCCTCGTCACCCCCGGCGGCCCGCGCCGCTGGGCGCTCGTCGTGCTGCTGCTCACGGCGGTGGGCCTAGCCGCCACCGGACTCTTCTTCGGCTATGTCCGCCAAGGGCTGCTCTACCTGCCGCTCTGGAACGTCCTGATCGCTTCGGCGCCGGTCGGGCTCTGGCGGCTCACCCGCCACGCGAGGCCGCTCCTACCTTTGGCCGACGAACCTATTTCGCGCCTCGCACTGCGCATCCTCGGCGGTGTGGCGATCGTCGTCCTCCTGCTCGAAGGCTGGGGTACCCGCGCCAATCGCAACTACCAGGCAACAGGAATGAACGTCGCGGGGGAGAGCTACTTGAATCGGGATGATCCGGTTCGGTTGGAGGTGCTGCGGGCAGAAGGGCGGTGACCCTTGGACCACCGGCTTCTCGCGTCTGAAGTAGATCTTGACGTGGAGGGAATCCAGGACCGTGAGCCAGCCGGACAAAGCGGGGCCTTATGCGCTATTCATGCTGGTTCTCAGCCTTTTGGCATTAGGAGCATTGACGGTCCAAACGGTACTCCGGCTCGATGCAGGGACTACCAGCATCCTTGGCTACGCCGATACGATCGTCTGCTTCCTGTTCTTCGCGGATTTTATCGCGTCGCTCGTGGTAGCACCGAAGAAGTGGGCTTACCTCGTGCGGTGGGGCTGGTTGGATCTTCTCTCCAGCATCCCTGCGATCGACGCCCTTCGGTGGGGGAGGGCAGCCCGCGTTTTGCGTGTCCTGCGGGTTCTGCGAGGTGTGCGGTCCACCAAGATTTTGGCCGCCTTCATCCTCCGACGACGTGCCGAAAGCGCCTTTCTCGCCGCCGCGCTGGTCGCGTTGTTGCTGGTGGTCATTGGCAGCATTGCGATCTTGCAGTTTGAGCACACCTCGGAAAGCAACATAACGTCACCGCAGGATGCCTTCTGGTGGACTTTTGTCACCATGACGACGGTAGGCTACGGCGACCACTTTCCGGTGACCATGGCAGGCCGAGTTGTCGCGGTGCTTCTGATGCTGGCCGGGGTCGGTCTTTTCGGTACCCTCTCAGGCTTTGTCGCCGCCTGGTTTCTGCGTCCCGAGCAGGCGCAGCAGGAGTCGGAACTCCAGGTGCTCACCGAGGAGATCCGGCGTCTACGAGAAGTGATCGAAAAGAAGCCGGTTTAGGAAGGGCAGCAGCAGCCCCTGAGATCGCGGAAGAGGCAAGGCGCCGGAGTCCTAGGGGCCATTTCAGCGCGGTCCGGGTTTCGATCCTGAGCGGAGCTTCCCCAGCGCCTCGGTCACGGCGGAGTGGACGTCCCGCTCGAGGTCGGCGAAATCGGTGGATTCGACCGGCGCATTCGCCGGTAGGGGCAGCGGTGGTTGCGTATGCGGAACGCCTGACTCGTCGAGGGCGTCGAGGTAGCGGGCGAGCACGGAACCTTCGGCGGGGCCGCGGTCTTCCGGTTTGGGGAAGAGGGCGCGGAAGAATTCGTCGGGCGGGATGTGGATCGCTTCGAGAACGCCCAGAATGTACTCGTAAGGTAGCGCCCCGCCGTCGGTCGACCGTCGGCCGCCTGGGCTCGGGTGCTCGGAGAGCAGCTCGTCAATCTCGTGGCGTGAGTTGTCGGAGAGGTGGATGAGCGCGGTCAGAAGTCCCCTCGCGTTGCGAATCTCTCCCTCGCTCATGTCGGGGCGAGAATACCCCATTGCTTTCGCCCCTCGCTTCCCGGTCCGTCCCCGCGGTGTCCCCGAGCAAGGCCTCGTCAAAGTCGGTGGCCTCTCAATTCGGATCCCACCGGGCTCGGGAGTGCGCGCCGGCATCAACCGCGAGGAGCCGTACCCGGCAATCCAAAGCCCGGCCCAACGGGTCGGGAGAATCCAGCCCAGGGCTGAGGCCGAAGGCCGATGCCCTGTTGGGCCTTGGGTTGCCGGTGCCGCCTCCTCGCGATCAATGCCGGCGAAGTCACGCAACCAGGCCCGAAGCCACGGGAAATTGCCTCGCTCTGGCACCCGAATTCGATTTTCTCGGTGGCGAGAACGATTTTC
>JBBRUC010000073.1:0-25831 GCA_038248205.1 Thermoanaerobaculia bacterium | reverse complement strand
GCGATCGCTCGGCCCAAGGTCCCGACGCAGCCAACGCGACAGGGACCACTCGCTCAAGCCCAGCCGGTCAGCGATCCGCCGCCGCGGGTGACCCTGTGCCCTGGACTGCCGCGCATACTCCACCGCCAACTGCTGAAGCTCTGTCGAATAGCGAAGCCCGCGACGCTCCTTGGCCTCTCGACAAAATCTCTCCGCCAGATCTTCCATCGCCGCTCTCCTTTCGGGGAGCAACCTTGCCAACTCTGCAGATCAGGGGAAAGACGGGGCAGGGCGAGGAGATACGGTTGGCACTTGCTCTGCCATGGTTGGCATTTGGTCTGCCATGGTTGGCTGTTGCTTGCCATGTCTGGCCATTTTTTATCCGTGGCAACGGGCAAACCTCGCAGCGGCCGGCCAATGCTGGCCCCGAGGGCCCATTTTGGGCCCGAATCGGGCCTTTTTCCCGCTCGTTTTCCTCTCATGCCGTAACAATAGAGATCTAAATCCGAGAAATCGAGCTTTTCGGGCAAAAGTGTGAAATTTCTTCCTTGGGCCGTCGAATCCGGTGGCTTCGGGACCCGGCTCCCCAGGGATTTCCGCGCCGGGATGTGTAGACTTGGAGGCCAGGAGGAACTCATGGGCTCGACCTCGAACGACGAGCAGGCGCAGGGGATCGACGTATCGCACTATCAGGGTGCCGTCGATTGGAACGCGGTGCGTGGCGCGGGCGTGACGTTCGCGTTCGCCAAGGCGACCGAGGGGGTGACCACGGTGGATGCGACGTTCTCCACCAACTGGCCGGCGATCGGCGCGGCAGGGCTGCTGCGCGGTGCGTATCACTTCTTTCATCCGGAGGAGGACGCGGCTTCGCAGGCGCAGCATTTTCTCTCGGTGGTGGGCACTCTGTCCGCCCATGACCTGCCGCCGGTGCTCGACGTCGAAGTGACCAACGGGGTGTCGACCAGCGTTCTGTGGGCGGGAGTTTCGACTTGGCTCGAAACGGTCGCGCAGGCGACCGGCCGCCGGCCGATGATCTACGTCTCGCCTGGTTTTTGGGACGAGAACGCGCCGAACCCCGCGCTCGCGAGCTATCCGCTCTGGCTCGCCGATTACGCGGCTTCCCCCTCCCTGCCAAACGGCTTTTCCACCTGGAGCTTCTGGCAGTACTCGCAATCGGGCGCCGTGGCGGGCGTTGCCGGCGCGGTGGATCGGGACGTGTTCAACGGCCCGATCGCGGCGCTGTTGGCGTTTCTCGCCAACGGGTAGGGCGCGCCTACGCTGGGACACGTGGTTTTCCGGTCAGACCTCTTACGGTTGGCCGACACGCGGACTAACGGAGGGGGGGCCGTCAAAGGCGGAAGCAAGGCGATGGCCGGCCCCAAGGGGGAAACGCGCCGGAAGGCGAGGATTTCGCCTTCCGGCGCGAAGCCGTAAACGGGCGTTGATGTTTCTCGCCCGATCGCTGCTTTACGGTGTGCAGGCCGGGGTCAGGTAGTAGTTGTTGTCCCAGAGGAACGGCACCTGGCTGCCTCCCGGCCCTGCTTGGACGAGGCAGTTGGCGGTGTCGAACACCGGCAGAATGCTCGTGTTGTTCAGGTTGTTGAAGGCGGTGTGCGGGCAGGGTCCGTTCGGATGCCAGACGGGCTTATAGTACATGTTGCCGTCAAAGACGAACGGCGTAACGCCGGGCCAGGTGAACATGTAGCAGTTCGCCCCGTCGTAGGTACCGCCGAACGGGCAGGGATTGGCCCCGCTGGACTTCGCGATGTAGTAGTTGTTGTCGTAGAGGAACGGACTCGGGCCGCCACCGGCCGAGGCGATATAGCAGTTGGCGCCATCGAAGAACGGCTGGATGCTCGTGTTGTTGAACATGTCCCACACCGCGTTCGGGCATGCTCCACTCGGATGCCAGAGAGGCTTGTAGTAGAAGGCGCCATTGTAGACGAACGCCGTATTGCCGGGCACCGACCACATGTAGCAGTTTGCGCCGTCATACACGCCGCCCGAAGGGCAAGGGTTGGTGCAGGCCACCGGAAACTTGTCCACCGAGCAGCGAAGGGCGTCCTCGTCATCGTTTTCGATCGAGCGTTCGTTGTCGAAGTAGGTCGCCCGCATGGTCGGACGGTTAATGCGGATCGCGCGGTTGGTGTGGTGGATGCCCAACGAGTGACCCAGCTCGTGTGTGGCCACGGCTCGGATGTCGAAATTGGTATTGCTCAGTGTCCAATTTTCGCTGTCGTTGAACGTGATGTCGGTTTCGACGATCACTTGCCCTGCGGTGAGGGTCAAAGCGGTAAGACCCAGGCAGTTGCCCGTGCAGCCGTTGCCCACCGCCCAGACCAGCGAATTCGTGCCGTCGGTGACGAATCCCGCGGTGGTGTCTCCGCCTCGGATCAGGTTGTAGTCCGAGCCCGAGACCCCGTTCCATTCGTTCAGGCCGTGATCGATTCCGGGTCCCGCTCCGGCGCCGTTGAGCGCCGGATTGAGATGCCAGGTGATGTTGCGAACGGTCCAGTGAGTAAAGCCGCCGGAGTCATCGCACTTGACTTGAGTGCCCGCGGTCACCGTGGCGATCGCGGTGTTTTGAATCATACGAAACGCGTGGGCGGGGATCGCCGCATGGAACAGCAGCGCCAGCGGGACGAGCTTCAGCAAAGATCTCACTTGCCACCTCCGTTCGGGGTGGAAGCGACCAACGCTTGGATCGACCGCACGAGCTGATCGAGGCTCATTCCTTCTTCGCCTCCTGGTACGTCGGCTTGCCCCTCCTCGCTTTTTTCATCCGCGAGTAGTGTTTCTCCAGAAGCCTGGCTCACGGCCCACTGCACTCCGTTACGATCTTCGATGTCAAAGACGCCTTGGCAGTGTTCGGCCAAGGTGGTGACGGCTGCGGTGCCCGGCAGCGATTCCTGGCGGAGGAACAAAAGGTAGCTCCGTCCCGGAATCAAGATTGCGCCGCCGGGGATCACCGTGGTGAACTTTCCCGCCGAGCCACCCATCTGCGTGATCGCGAACTGCGGGTCCACCCGCCCTTTGAGCACTTGGCTGGCTGAGAGGCGCAAGTCGGTAAGAATAAAGGTGCCCGCCTGATTGTAATGGGAGGAAGCGCCTTCGACTCGGGCGACCACGATGGTCTCGTTGCCGGCCACCAGGTTGTTCAAATCTGCCAACTTTAGAGTCAGCGCGTCGGCGGGTACCGGCACCACGGCGAGGGCAAGCGCCCCCAGGCTTTGGATCAAAACTCTTTTCAACGTCATTCGCACACTCCTCGTTCGGTCGCTATTCTCCGCGGATTGCGGAGCTTCGACACGTCCCGTGAGCTCCGATCCGGATTTCTCGGAAATCGCAACGTGTCGGGTGCGGACCTCGTGTCCGGTGTCGAAGAGCTTCCAACCTCTCGTGTGTGCGCTAGGCCGATAAGGAGGACATTCGCCCTCGAAGGGCGGCGGGAAGAAAGATACAATCGCGCCGGTTTGACATGGATCGACTTCGGCTCCCAATATCCCTTCGAAACCTCTACTACCCAATCGGGGAGCATCATGCTCGAACGTCGCCTACCGGCACTTGTGGCCCTCGCGGTCTTCGTCGTCTCTCTCGGAGCCTTCACCGCTCCCGCCCACGGTGCGGCGGGTGCGTGGTTTGACGATCTGCCGGCCGCCTCGTTGCCGGCCCGCGAGGGGGATTGGGAGATTGCGTTGCCGCGGCAGTTCCGCGCGGTGGCGATCGAGGGGCGCGCGCTCGAAAGCCTGCTGGCGCTGGCACCGGCAGAACGGTCGGCCGCCGCGCGTACGGCGCCGTTGATCCTCTCCCTGCCCTACCCGGACGGCAGCGACCGGCGGTTCCGGGTGGAGGACTCGCCGATTCTCGAACCGGAGCTGGCGGCGCGCTTCCCCGAGATCCGCACCTTTACGGTGCAGGGAATCGACGATCCGACCGCCTCCGGCCGCCTTTCGCTGACGCCGCTCGGTTTCCACGCGATGGTCCTGTCGGCCTCGGGCACCCTGTTCATCGATCCGTATCGCCGCGGCGACCTCGGCTACGGCTTGTCGTTCTGGAAGCGCGACGCCACCCGCGCCCCCGGTGCTCCGGCGTTTCACTGCGACGTCCGAGAGGACGCGGCAGAGCCGGAGGAGGGCGCTGACGCCGCGGTAGAACCCGAAGCGGTTCCCGCTCTGGCCGGGCCGCGGGTTCCCTCCGGCGCCCAGTTGCGCACCTACCGCCTGGCGGTCGCGGCGACGGGGGAGTACTCGGTGGCGGTCTGCAACCCAAATCCGGCGGCGGTGTCGTGCGCTTTGCCCGCGATCGTCATCTCGGTCAACCGGGTCGACGGCATCTACGAACGGGAGCTGGCGATTCGCATGGTGCTGATCGGCAACAACGACCAGGTGGTCTACACCGACGGCGCGACCGACCCTTACACCAACGGCAACGGCTCGACCATGCTCGGCCAGAACCAGACCAACCTGAACGCGGTGATCGGCACCGCGAATTACGACATCGGTCACGTCTTTTCAACCGGCGGCGGCGGGGTGGCGAACCTCAACGTGCCTTGCACGACCAGCAAGGCGCGCGGCGTCACCGGCAATTCGAGCCCGGTGGGCGACACCTTCGACGTCGATTACGTAGCCCACGAGATGGGGCACCAGTTCGGCGGCAGCCACACGTTCAACGGCACGACCGGCAGCTGCGGCGGCGGCAACCGGAGCGCCAACTCGGCGTACGAGCCGGGCAGTGGCACGACGATCATGGCCTACGCCGGAATCTGCGGCGCCGAGGATCTCCAGCCACATAGCGACCCGACGTTTCACGCCCGGAGCTTCGATCAGATCGTAGCGTTTTCAACCGGGACCACCGGCAGCTCCTGCGCGGTGACGACCGCAACCGGCAACCAGCCGCCGACGGTGAACGCCGGAGCGGCTTTCACCATTCCGAAACAGACGCCGTTTACCCTCACCGGCTCGGCGACCGACCCGGATGCCGATGCGCTCACCTACCTATGGGAAGAGTTCGATTTGGGATCCGCCGCTCCGCCCAACGACGACGTCGCGGCCGTGCGGCCGATCTTCCGCTCGTTCGTGCCGCTGGTCGTGCCGAGCCGGACGTTTCCGAAGCTGTCCGACATCTTGAACAACACCGCGACGCTCGGCGAGTCGATGTCCACCCGCAACCGGACGATGACCTTCCGGATGACCGCGCGCGACAATCGGGCCGGCGGCGGCGGGGTCAACTTCGCCGCGACGACCGTGACGGTGAACGCCGCAGCCGGGCCGTTCGTGGTGACCCAGCCGAACACCGCGCTGACCTGGGCCGGCAACAGCAGCCAGACGGTGACTTGGGACGTGGCGGGAACGACCGCCTCGCCGGTCTCCTGCCCCAACGTGGCGATCGACCTGTCGACCGACGGCGGCTTGACGTTCGCCAACACCCTCGCCGCCTCGACCCCGAACGACGGATCGGAAGGCGTCACGATACCGAACCTGTCGACGACCCAAGGAAGGGTCCGGGTCCGTTGCGTCGGCAACGTGTTCTTCGACATCGGCAACGCCAATTTCACGATCACGGCTTCCGGGCCGATCGGAGGGTTCTATCCGCTCACTCCGTGCCGTTTAGCCGACACCAGGAATGCGAACGGTCCCTCGGGCGGACCGGCGCTCCTCAGCGGATCGCTGCGGACCTTCCCGGTGGCGGGGCTGTGCGGGGTACCGGCCGACGCGATCGCCGTGGCGGCGAACGTCACGGTCGTCGGGCCGGCGGCCAACGGAAACCTGGTGGTCTTCGCCGCCGGGATCACGCCGCCGACGACCTCGACGATCAACTTCAACGCCGGGCAGAGCCGTTCGAACAACGCGATCTTGGCTCTCGACGGTCCGATCGCGGGAAGCCTCGACGTCAAGACCACCCTGGCCGGCGAGGGGATCACCCACTTCATCCTGGACGTAATGGGGTATTTCAAATAGGGCGGCCGTTCGAAGCGTGACCAAGGGCGGCCGTGGCAAAGATTCCCACCCAGTACAGCGGCCAGCGGACCTCAACATTTTACCCGGATGATATTGACTTTGATTTTTATCCGGGTATTATCTGCGCCGCGGTCGGCGGGGTACCGCCTTGCGAATCCCTGGGAGGGGAATCATGAAAGACCTGACGAAGGGGCCGATCCATCGGCACATCCTGGAGATGGCGGCGCCGATGGCGATCGGGATGCTGATCCAAACGCTTTACTATCTGGTGGACCTCTATTTCGTCTCGAAGATCGGCGACACGGCGATCGCGGGCGTGGCCGCCGCGGGCAACGCGATGTTCATCGTCCTCGGCTTGACCCAGATGCTCGGCGTCGGCACGGTGGCGCTGATCGCCCAGGCGGTCGGCCGAAAAGACCAGGCTGACGCAAACCTGGTCTTCAACCAGTCGCTCGTCCTTTCGGCGCTCTGCGGTCTGGTGACGCTGGTCGGCGGCTATGCGCTGACGAATGTCTACATGGGCTCGATCGGCGCGGGGGCCGAAGTGACGGCCGCGGGCGTAACCTACCTGCACTACTTCATCCCGGGGCTGGCGCTGCAATTCGCGCTGATCGCGATGGGCTCGGCGTTGCGCGGCACCGGGATCGTCAAGCCGACGATGGCCGTTCAGGTGCTCACCATCCTGCTCAACATCGTGCTCACCCCGATCTTGACCGCGGGGTGGGGGACCGGCCACCCCCTGGGAGTCGCGGGAGCGGGACTGTCGACCTCGATCTCGGTCGGGGTGGGCGTCGTGATGATGACGATCTACTTCACCCGGTTGGAAAAGTACGTCTCGTTCCGAGCGGCGGAGTGGAAACCCCGATTCGACACCTGGAGGCGGATGCTCGGCATCGGCCTACCGGCCGGCGGCGAGTTCATGCTCATGTTCGTTTACATGGCGGTGATCTTCCGGATCATTCGGGATTTCGGTCCTGCGGCGCAGGCGGGTTTCGGCGTCGGCTCGCGGGTGATGCAGGCGATTTTCTTGCCCGCCATGGCGATCGCTTTTGCCGCCGCGCCGATCGCCGGGCAAAACTTTGGCGCCCGGCATCCCGAGCGGGTGCGACAAACCTTTCGAATCGCGGCGTTGATGGGCAGCGCAGTCATGCTCGTCCTCACCCTCGTCTGCCAGTCGCGGCCCGAGTGGTTCGTGCTCGCCTTTACCCACGACGCGGAGGTCGTGGCAGTAGGCGCGCAGTTCCTCCATTTCATCTCGTGGAACTTCGTCGCCTCGGGTTTGATCTTCACCTGCTCCGGCATGTTCCAGGCGATGGGCAATACCTGGCCCTCCTTGTTGAGCACAGGAACCCGGCTGCTCACGTTCGTGTTGCCGGCGCTCTGGCTGTCGCATCAGCCCGGGTTTCGGATCGAGCAGGTCTGGTACTTGTCGGTGGCGACCGTGGCGCTCCAGATGGTTTTGAGTCTCCTTCTCCTCCGCTCCCAACTTCAAAAGCGGTTGGCCCGCCTGGCGAGCCCGCCCGCATCTTGGGTCGAGGTACCCGTATGAGCCCCTCTACAGCCGCCACCTGCACCGCGTTCCTGGGAACCGAACGCATTGCAACCGGCGATCTTCGCGCAGTCGCCCTCGAAGCGAAACGAAGAGTCGAACGCGGGGATCTCGCGCCGCTTTTGGTCTTCGACGATGCGACCAGCCAGCCGGTCGAACTCGACCTGCGGGGTACGCTCGCCGAGGTTCTCGCCCGGCTGCCGGGCGCCGCCGAGGAGAGGGAGGGCGCCCCGGACGAGCGCGCCGAATCCCGTTCGCCGGGGCGGCCCAAGCTGGGCGTCGTTGCGCGCGAGATCACGCTGCTGCCGCGCCACTGGGATTGGCTCGCGACGCAACCCGGCGGCGCCTCGGTCGGTTTGAGAAAACTGGTCGAAGCGGCGCGCAAGAGCCACGCCGAGGAAGATCGCCTCCGCCAGCGTCGCGAAGCGGCCTATCGCTTCATGACCGCGATGGGCGGCAACGAGGCCGGCTTCGAAGAGGCGATTCGTGCGCTGTTCGCCGGTCAACGGGAGGCGTTCGAGCAGTCCCTCGCATCGTGGCCCAAAGACGTCCGGGAGCACGCCCAGGCTCTGGCGGGAGAGGCGTTTCGGGCGGCGGAGCCGCAGCCTGCCGGCTGAGCGAAACCGAAGCCCCCGTGAGAAGATCGCCCGATCGGTTCACGTTCGATCAACAGGGGTCTCCATGGGCTTTCTCCTAACGCTGCTCTTGAGCTTCGTGCCGGCGCTTGGCTGTGCCGTCCTGGTCTATTGGTTGGACCGCTTCGAGAAGGAGTCGCGCCTGCTGCTCGGCGCCGTCTTCGTCTGGGGCGCAGTGGTGGCGGTGATCGGCGCGGTGATCGCCCAGCTGCTCCTCGCGGGGGCGGTCACCCTGGCCACCGGCTCGGAGAAGGCGGCCGACATCGTCGGCGCGACGCTCTTTGCGCCGATCACCGAAGAGAGTCTCAAAGGGCTCGCCATCCTCGCGGTCTTCCTCGCGGTGCGCCGTGAATTCGATTCCGTGCTCGACGGCGTCGTCTATGCCGCGGTGGTGGCGCTCGGCTTCGCGGCGACCGAGAACGTCTTCTATCTCTACGGGGAATTCTTGGAGCAGGGGATGGAAGGGCTGCTCAGTCTCTTTGTCGTGCGGGTGATGCTCGGAATTTGGAACCACCCCTTCTACACCGCCTGGATCGGCATCGGCCTCGCTCTTTCGCGCCTCAGTCCTAGGCCGGTCGTCCGCTGGCTCGCGCCGCCGGTCGGTTGGGCGGCCGCGCTCGGATTTCATTCCTTGCACAACACGCTCGCCACGCTCGCCGAGGGGACGCCTGGGCTGGGCCTCTTGATGTTTCTCGTCGATTGGCTCGGCTGGGGTGTGATCAGCGTGCTGATGCTGGTTCTGATCCGTCGCGAAGGGCGGCTGTTGGTTCAGCACCTCGCCGAAGAGGTCGATCTCGGACGGCTGACCGCCGCGCAGTACCGCACGGCGACTTCTAGCTGGGCACAGTCCGGCGCCCGCTTTCGCGCGCTGTGCGGCGGCAATCTCGGAACCACGCGACGCTTCTACCAGGTGTGCGGCGAGCTGGCGCACAAGAAGTCGCAGCTCGCCCGGTTGGGCGACGAAGGGAGGAACGCCCTCCTCGTCGAGCAGTTGCGCGCGGAACTTGCCGGGCTTTCGAGCCGAGCGGTCGGTTGACGAACCCGAAACTCGATCCGACGTTGGTCTGGAGTGGGATAGGGCTCAAGAACCTCCGCCGCCCGGGATCAGGACGATCCGGGCGGCGGAGGCGGGAATATCGAGGTTACTCGACCGAGAAGTCGATGAGTTCCGCGGGGGTGAGCCCGGTGAGAGCCCACATGCCGCGGCCGTGGGTGGCGACGACGATCTGGCCCGACGGGGCGCCGGCAGGGATCGTCACGGCCTTCATGTCGACCACCGCGACGTTCGGCAGACCGGTGCCGTACGGCGCCCAGTTCGCGCCGCTGTTGAACGACACGTAGACGCCGATGTCGGTGCCGGCCCAGATGCGCGTGTGGTCGGTCGGATCGACCGCCAGGGCGTTGACCGGAATGTCCGGAATGCCGGCGGCGGAGGGCAGCCAGGTGGTGCCGCCATTGATCGACTTACGGACGTTCAAGCCCGGGGCTCCCGAGAAACCGGAGAGCGCCGAGTAGACGATCTGCGAGTCGGTCGGATCGATCGCCACGTCGGCGACGAACAGGTTCGGCGAATCGACCAGGGTGAAGGTCGCGCCGGTGTCGATCGAGCGGAACACCCGGCCGTCGGACGAGCCGGTGTAGAGGATAGCTGCGTTGGTGCCGCCATGGGCCGGAGCTTGCGCAGCGAAGGTGTCGATCGAGCTGATCGCACCGCCGCCTGCCGTCAGATCCTGACCGGTCGCACCGGTGCCGAGCGGGAAGAAGATGATCGTGTTCGGAGCCGCCGTCTGGGCGTTCGCGAAGAAGTTCGGCGAGCGATAGAGCTTGTTGGTGCCGTAGTAGAACGTGTCGGTGGCACCAGGATCGAGCGCCAACGGCGCGTAGAACAGCACGCGGTCGGCGAGCGGGATGCCGTTGTTGACCAACACGCCGCAGGTGCCGGCCGAGCAGGCGCCGACGATCGTCAGGTAATCGTTCGGACCCGAGGTCGGTCCGAGCAGCGAGGTCGTGGCCGCCATCAGGCTGCCCGACTGGTTGAAGTAGGTGTGCACCACGTTGTTCGGGTCGGTCTGATCGATCAGCGCGAAGCCGCCGTCACCGTCGTCGGAATGCATCCAGCCGAACGAGCCGGAGCCGGTGTTCGTGCCGTTGTCCTGTGTGCCGCCGTAGGCGATGCTCGCGTTGGACGGGTGCAGGTCGACGCCGGTGAACTGGACGGTGTTGATGTTGGCGTTGCGCGTCGCATAGTTCGTGCCGCGATCGGACGAGCGCCAGATGCCGCCGTCGGAAGCCACCCAGAGGGTCGTGGGCGTGACCGGATCGGAAAGGATGTAGTGGGTGTCGGAGTGGACCGCGGTCGACGCGTCCGCCGAGATCATGATGTCCACGAACGTGGTGCCGCCGTCGGTCGAGCGGCGAACGTTCGCGCGGGTGGCGCCCGCCGAAGCGACGGCACCGGCGCCGCCGTGGTAGACGATCGTCGGGTCGTCCGGCTGGGCAAATACCGGCTGGTCATAGAAGCACTGGCCGCCGCAATAGCCGTTGGCTGCGGGCAGTAGCACCCAGTTGACGCCGCCGTCGATCGACTTGTAGATGCGGCCCGGATTCTGGCCGGCGTTGGTGAAGCTGTTGCCCACGTAGTAGGTCGCCGTGGCGTCGGCCGGAGCCTTGGCGACCGCGATCGTCGCCCTGCCCCAGGCGGCAGCTGCCGCCGGCAGGCTGCCGGTGCCGCCGACCTGCGTCCAGGTGAGACCGTTGTCGGTCGACTTGATGACGCCGCCGTTCAAGGTTCCGGCGCCCAGGCCGGACTGCCAGCCGGCGGCGAACCAGGTGGTCGCGATGACCGGGTCTTGGACGACGTTGTTGTAGCGGTTGCTGTCAGTTCCCGCGCCGCAGGTGGTGCAGGTCCAGGTCATCCCCGAGTCGGTCGAGCGGTAGAGGCCGCGCGGCGCCAGGACCGCCGGCTGGGCCGCGCCGGTGCCAAAGATGCCGGAGGCGGTGGTCGCGAGCATGATGGTCGGGTCGTTGCGGTCGATCGCGATCGAGCTGACCGTGCGGCCGAAGAACTGGGCCGAGCCGAACGGGCCGGTCCAGGTGGCGCCCGAGTCGATCGACTTGTAGATGCCGACGCCCGCGTAGCTGTCGCCCGAGCCGTTCGCCTCGCCGGTGCCGAGATAGATCGTGGCGGTCGTCGTGGTGTGCGCGGCGTTCAAGATCGTGATCGAGCCGACGGCGAGCGAACCCAAGAAATCGGTGATCGGGCTCCAGGTCACACCGTCATCGGTGCTCTTCCAGATCCCGCCCTGGGCGGTGCCAAGATAAATCGGATGCGGGGTGCCGACCAACGAATCGATCGCGATCACGTTCGCGCGGCCGCTGCAGTCGCTGCGGTTGGTGCCGTTCTGCGGCGTCTGGCCCATCTGGATCGGCTGCGGGCCGAGGGGGTTCCAGACCGTGCCGGTCCGCAGCAGTGCCGTGGGCTGGGCCGACTTCTCCTGCATAGCTTGCGCGCGGGCGGCGGCGGCGTTGAACTCGCCGCCACCGAGCTTCTGGCGGCGCTGTTCGTAGTAGGCGTCGCGCAGCGCGACGTTAGCCTCTTCTTTGACGGTCTCGAAGGCGCGATCCGGCAGGCGAGGAGCGGTGGTTTGCGCCAAGAGGGTGCCAGAGGTCCCAATCGCGCTAGCCAAGGTGAGGATGAACAAGGTTTTCATACCAGGCAACACTTTTTTCAACGGAATTCTCCTTCGATGGAATGCTTTGCTGATAGGCGCAGGTTGGCCTGAGGCTGGTTGTCGAACCCTAGTCCGTGCGCCGGGTCTGGGTCAAGAGGCGGTTGACAATCAGGACCGTATCGGTCCAGAATTCCCGTGCTCTAATGAGACATAATCTCAATAGAGGCATAAGAGCAGAGCAGTGAGGTCAAAATAAGGCGGGAGGCAACCGAGGCATCCTTGGCGGGGTCGGCTCGGTCGCGCTCCCGGTAACCCCCCGGCGCGGAAGGTCCGGCCGGGGCTTCGATTACGGGAGAAGTATACATGCGGCTTGCCGACCGGCTGTCCGGCTGCCTCGATCAGCGTGCCCCTGGGGAGCGGCGATGACCTTGCCGCTGCGTTCCCTGGTCTTCTGGCTTCACGTGGCGACCGGTCTGGCCGCCGGCACCGTCGTCTTCGTGATGGCGGCGACCGGAGCCCTGCTCACGTACGAGCGCCAGATCGTCGACCGGGCGGATGCTTCGGTTCGTCGGGTCGAGGCACCCGCCGGGACACGGATTTTGCCCCTCGAAGCGCTGGTCGCCCGCGTCCGCGCGGCGCGGCCGGACGTCGTGCCGACGGGCCTCACGATCACGGCCGACCCGCGGACGGCGGTCGCTCTGACGCTCGGCCGGGAAGGGGTGCTCTACGCCAATCCGTTCACCGGCGCGCCGACAGGGGAGGGATCGCGCTCGGCGCGAAAGTTCTTCCGTGCCGTCACGGAGTTCCATCGCTTCTTGGGCGCGGACGGCGACTCGCGGCGCATCGGACGCGCCGTCACCGGCTCGGCCAATCTCGCCTTTTTCGTCCTGGTCGTCTCCGGTCTCTATCTTTGGGTTCCTCGAACTTTTACCGCCAAGCGGCTGCGCGCCGTCTCTTGGTTCCGGCGCGGCCTTTCCGGCAAGGCGCGCGATTTCAACTGGCACCACACGATCGGCTTGTGGATCGCCTTGCCGCTCCTGGTGATCGTCGGCTCGGGGGCCGTGATGTCGTTCGATTGGGCGAACGACCTGGTCTATTTTCTGGCGGGCGACGCGGCGCCGGGCGATCCGCCGCGGCCGGGTCCTCCCGGTGGTTCGGCCGCCGGCCGCGGGGGTACGCAACCCGCTCCGGCCTTCGATGCGTCCTCCGTCGCCGGTCTCGATCCGCTGTTGGCAAGTGCCCGCGAGCGCGTTACCGGCTGGCGGACGATCACGATTCGACTCCCCAAACCGGAGGACGAATCGATCTCGTTCTCGATCGCCCGCTCGCACCGCGGGCGGCCCGACCTGCGCGACACGCTGGAACTCGATCGGGCAACCGGCGCGGTCGCCCGCTGGCAGCCGTTCGCCGCACAGGGCGCCGGCCGCCGGGCACGGAGCTGGCTGCGCTTTCTCCACACTGGCGAGGCCGGAGGGGTATTCGGGCAGAGCCTCGCGGGCCTGGCGTCGGCCGGAACCCTGGTGATGGTCTGGACCGGTATCGCGCTCGCCTGGCGCCGTTTCCTTTCCTGGCGGCGCTCCCCGTCCTCTGCGCCCCGCGCCCGATCGTTGGAACCTGCCCCTTTTCCCCAAGGAGATCTGTAATGAGACGACTGTCCCGTAGGATTGCGAAAAACCAGCGACGCCGGTCGAAGAAACTCGGTTCTCGTTCGAGCTGGATCGCCACCATGGCCCTGGCCGCGGCGGCGAGCGCCACACTTCCCGGCGCGCGCCCGGGCCTGTCGGCGACCCACGAGATCTCCGCGCTTGATGTCGAGGCGTCCTCCGGTGGCCGAGAAGCGGGCTCGGAAGCCGGAAGAATCCGGTTCGAAATTCCACCGGGACCGCTGGTCGGCGCGCTGGCCGATTTCGCGGCGCTCTCGGGATGGCGCGTCGAGTTCGATGCCCGGACCCTCGGCAGCTTGGCGACGCGCGGCGTACGCGGTTTGCTGGGGCCGGAGCGGGCGCTCCAACGCCTGCTCGAGGGCACGGGGCTCGAAATCCACGCGACGGCGAAAGCTTCGGTGGAGATCGGCTTTCCTTCCGTGGCCGATACGATCGAGGTCTCCGCGCCGCCGGGACTGGTTTCGCCGAAATACACTGAGTCGCTGCGCGAAACACCGCAGACGATCACCATCGTGCCGAGACAGCTGTTCGCCGAGCAGGGCGCCACGACGCTGCGCGACGTGCTCCGAAACGTCACGGGCATCAGCATCCAGGCGGGGGAGGGAGGGGGCGGCCTGCCGGGCGACAACCTGGCAATCCGCGGCTTCGCGGCGCGCAACGACATCTTCGTCGACGGCGTGCGCGATTTCGGCGCCTACAGCCGCGACCCCTACAACCTCGACCAGGTAGAGGTCGCCAAAGGTCCGGCGTCGGCGATCGCCGGGCGCGGCTCGACCGGCGGGGTGATCAATCTGACGACCAAGATGCCGATGTCCCAGGCCTCGCGGTCCGCGGTGCTCTCGGCCGGCTCCGATCGCTTCGAGCGCGCGACGCTCGACGTCAACCAGCCGTTCGATGGCGCAATCCCGAATTCCGCGCTACGGCTGAACGCGGTGTGGAGCCAGGGCGACACGCCGGGGCGCGACGAGGTGGAGACCAGTCGTTGGGGTGTCGCGCCGTCACTCGCGCTCGGCCTGGGTCAGCCGACGCGGGTGCGGTTGTCCTATTCCTACTTGGAGCAGGACAACCTGCCGGAGTACGGCATTCCCTGGGTGCCCGCGACGAATCGGGCGCTCGCCGAGTACGAGGACCGGCCGGCGCCGGTCTCGTTCGACAATTTCTACGGTCTGGTCGATCGCGATCACGAGGACTTGAAGACCGGCATCGCCAACGCCGTGGTGGAGCACGATTTCGGTACCTTCGCGACGCTCCGAAGCACGGTTCGCTACGGCGACGCGAACCGGGATTCGGTGATCACCGCGCCGCGTTTCGCCAGTGAAGACTCGACCGACCTGAATCGCCAGCTCCAGTCGCGCCTGCTCGACGACACGATCCTCGCCCATCAGACCGATTTGAACTTTCAGTTCGCGACCGGCACGGTCGAGCACTCGATGGTGACCGGCGTCGAGCTGGCGAAAGAGACCTCGCGCAACCGGCTGCGCACGGGGCCGACCGCGCCGCTCGCCGATCTGTTCGACCCCGATCCCCACCAGCCGTACGAAGGTCCGGTGGTCCTTTCCGGCGCGCGCACCGAAAGCGATGCCAAGACGACGGCCGCCTACCTGTTCGACACCGTTTCGCTCGGCGCGTCGTGGAAGGTCACGGCCGGGGCTCGATGGGACCGCTTCGCGATCGATTTCGAGAACGTCGCGGTCGACGGCACGACCGCCGAGTTCGGCCGGACCGACGAGTACGTGAGCTGGAAGGCTTCGGTGGTGCGCGGTCTGGGGAACTCGGGCAGTGCCTATTTCGGTGTCGGCACCTCGTTCAATCCGTCGGCCGACGGCAATACCGGGTTGAGCCTGACGGCGGCGACGGTCGATCTCGAACCCGAGACCAGCCGAACCTTCGAGCTGGGGACGAAATGGGATCTCTTGGGCGCGCGCCTATCGCTCAACGCGGCGCTCTTTCGCAGCGAGAAGACCAATGCCCGGACCCCCGGCGTGCTGGCCGACGATCCGCCGACCGTTCTCGAAGGCGAGCAGCGGGTGGATGGCGTGGAGCTTGGCCTCACCGGCCGGATCACCTCGAATTGGTCGGTGTTTGCCGGCTACAGCCACATGGAAAGCGAAGTTCTGCGCTCGAACACGCCCGCGGAGGTGGGCCAGCGACTCGCGAACACGCCGGAGGATTCCTTCAGCTTCTGGAGTTCCTATCGCTTCGGCGCCGGTCTGGAACTCGGCGGCGGCGCCAACTATGTCGGCGACCGGTTCAGCAACAACACCAACAACCGCCGCGCGCCGGCCTACTGGCTGATCGATGCGACGGCCGCCTACGAGGTCAACGATCGACTGACTCTGCGCCTCAACGGTTCGAACCTCGCCGACGAGCGCTACATCGACCGTGTCGGCGGCGGCCATTTCATTCCCGGGCCGAGCCGCTCGCTCGCCCTCACCACGGCGATCAAGTTCTGATGCGAATGCCCGGAGCCTCCCAATGCTGATTCAGATCCCTGAGCTTTTGTCCGCCGATCAGGTGGCGGACGCCCGCCGCACCTTGGACGCCGCCGAGTGGATCGACGGCCGCGTCACCGCCGGCCCGCAATCGGCGCGGACCAAAGACAATCAGCAGCTGCCGGAAGGCAGCCCCTCCGCGCGCGAGGTGGGGGAGACGATTCTCGCGGCCCTCCATCGCAACCCGCTTTTCCTCTCGGCCGCCCTGCCGCTCCAGGTCTTTCCCCCGCTGTTCAACCGGTATCAGGGCGGGCAGTCGTTCGGCACCCACGTGGACAACGCGATCCGCCAGATTCCGGGCACGCCGCATCGCCTTCGCACCGATCTCTCCGCCACGCTGTTCCTGTCGGCGCCCGATTCGTACGACGGCGGCGAATTGGTGGTGGAGGACACCTATGGCGTTCACCCGGTCAAGCTGCCGGCGGGAACCATGGTGCTCTATCCCTCGACCAGCTTGCACCACGTCCGCCCCGTGACCCGAGGCGCCCGCGTCTCGTCGTTCTTCTGGCTCCAGAGCATGGTGCGCGACGACGGCGCAAGGACGCTCCTGTTCGACCTCGACACCGGCATCCGCCGGGCGGGCGAAGGTCTGAGCGATGCGGCCGCGCATCCGGGAATCGTCCAGCTCACCGGCGTCTACCACAACCTGGTACGCCGCTGGGCCGAGCTGTAGGGGACTTCAAGAAGACTCGTTCCGCTCCAGCGCGAGTCGGCGCATGTCCTCGAATTCGCGGTGGAATTCGAGGACGATCCGCTCCGGATCGGGCACCAGGCCGGCGTCGGTGCCGATCCCCATTCGGACGTGGCCGTTGTAGCTGAAGATGCTGATCCCGAGCCCCACCCGGCCCGATTGTGGCACCCAGAAGAAGATGTCGCGGATCGGCACGTCGGCGAGATACAGCTCCTCGCGCGGGCCGGGGACGTTGGTCATCACCGCGGTGGTCTTGGTGGCAAAAATCGTCACCACCAGTCGTTGCAGGAAATGGGGGAGTTTGCCCAGCAGGCGCAGAATCCAGAAAACCACCACGGGCTCGGTGGAAAGCCGCAGCTTCTTAGACAGCCGGCGTAGCTCGGCCAGTCGCTCGACCGGGTCGGCGATGCCCACGGGGATCGACAGGAACACCAGGCCGAAACGGTTGCCCAGCGCGGCCATCTCGTCGAGACCGCGAAGGTTCACTGGCATCGCGGCGCGGAACGACACGCGATCGACCCGTTCGCCGCGGCCCAGGAGATAACGTCGCAAGCCGCCGGCCATCGCGGTCAGCAGCACGTCGTTGATCGAGGCGCCGAACGCCTGGCCGAGCGCCTTGACCTCGGCGACCTGGAGCGGCTCGGACCAGGCGGCTTTCTTCGCCACGCCGAGCGGTCCTTTGAACACCGTCTTCGGATCGGGCCATCGGCAGACCAGGCGAAGAAACGAAGCGGCCGACGAGAGCGCCGTCAGCCAGCGGTGCGAGCGGAACGCCTCGTTGGGAGCCAGCAGCAGTTTCATCCCCTCGGGCATGAGCTGTTCGGCCTCGGTGCGAATCCCCTCGATGTTCGGCCGCTCCTGCTGGAAAATCCGCGTGAACGGGTTGCCCTGCGGCGGAGCCGCGACCACTCCTTGGACCGCGGTGGGGTCGACGAATGGCACCGCCGTTCGTTCGTCGGGATGACGGTCGGTGAGCGACAGCAGGACGAGCATCAGGGCCATGCCGTCGCCTACGGCGTGATGGATGCGCCCCATCAGGACCGAGCCGCCCTGATAGTTGTGGATCAGGCGAAATTCCCACAACGGTCGCGACGGATCGAGCGGCTCGCCGAGCAGCGGGTTGACCGCTTCGGCCAGCTCGGGATCGCCGCCCGGATCGGGCAAGGTCACCGCGAAGACATGCCGTTCGAGATCGAAATCCGGAGCGGTCTCCCAACGTGGGTTCCCGTCCTGCGGTGTCACCACGCGCTGCCGGAAGCGCTCGATCGGTAGTAAGCGCTCGCTGATCACCCGGCGGAGACGATCGATCGAGAGCGGTGCCGCGAGCACCAGCACCCCGTTGATCAGCATCAGATTCGCCGGCTCGTCCATCCGCAGCCAGGCAAAATCAATGCTCGACAGCGGCTGATAGCTACGATCCGGGCTGATGGCCAAGCGAAGATCCTCCGATGGTTCGCCGCCAGTCTATGCCAGCCCGCGCCGGGAACCGCCGGCGGAGTAGTAGGTAAACGCCAGCCGTGTGGCGCCAGCCGTGTAGAGACGCCCCAGTACCCAACCACGATCGTCTCCGGGTGCTGGCTGTCGGGGCGTCTCCCGCAGGCCACGAACCCGCAGGCCACGAACCCGCCGGTGTAAAGACGCGATCACGTCGGCCGCGCAGCCGGCGGCCCTTCCTTAGAACAAACCTGCCCGGGTGACGTGTCTGGGGCGTTGTCGCGGTGGGCGGAGACGCCCCGGGTGACGTGTCTGGGACGTTGTCGCGGTGGTCGGAGACGCCCCGGGTGACGTGTCTGGGACGTTGTCGCGGTGGTCGGAGACGCCCCGACGGCCAGCACTCGGAAAGGATCGTGGTTGGGTACTGGGGCGTCTCTACGCCCTGCGCTGGTACAGTCGACCTTATGTCGAATGCCTCTACCTCCCTTCCTGCCGTCGTTTCCGGCGCCGGTTCCGGCATCGGCCGCGAGATCGCGATCGAGCTGGGGCGGCGTGGGTATCCGCTGGCCCTGCTCGGTCGGCGGTTGCCGCCGCTTGAAGAAACGCTCGCACTCGCCGGAGGAAACGGCCTGGCGCGCTCGTGCGATGTCGCCGACTCGGCGGCGGTCGCGGCGGCGGCGGCCCAGATCAAAACTCTCTGGGGGGGAGTGGAGATCCTGGTGCCGGCGGCCGGGGTGGCGACGATCGGACCGATCGAAACGCTCGACCCTTTCGCCTTCGCCGCGATGCTCAATGTCAACTTGGGCGGCACGTTTCACCTGATCCGTTCGTTTCTGCCCGGGATGAAGGAACGGCGACGGGGCTGGGTCTTTCCCATTCTCTCCGCCGCGGGGCGGCGCGCCTTTCCCGGTTGGACCGGCTACTGCGCGACCAAATGGGGACTCGATGGGCTGGTCGCCGCTCTGCGAGAGGAAGTCAAGAACAGTGGAATCCGCATCTCGGCGCTCTTTCCCGGGGCAACCGATACGCCGATCTGGGACGACATGCCGGGCGATTGGAACCGCGCGGCGATGGTGCCGCCGAGCGAAGTCGCCCGCGCCGTGGCTTGGGCGCTCGACGCGCCGGAGTCCACCTTGTTAGAAGAGATCCACCTGGGTCCGGCGGGAGGTGCGCTGTGAAGTCCGGTCCGTCCCAGTATTGGTTGCTTGCGACCCCGTTCGTGGTCCTTTTGGCCTATGTACCCGGCGGCGCGTGGCTGCTGCCGTTCGTGGCACCCCTCACGCTCTACCCGACCTTTCAGGCTCGGGTAAAGGAGGGCAACGTCGCCGACGCCTGGTTTGCCGGCATGGCGTGGGCGATCCTACTGTCGCTCGGCGTGATCGTTCTCACCCAAGCGGCGCCGGAAGCGGCGGCGCGCGGCATCTTGAACGGCGAGCCCTACCGGCAGGAGATGTTCGGTTGGATCGCAACCGGCCTCGCGCCGGAGAACTCGCCGCGGCAGTTCCTGCCGATCCACCTGCTCCACCTGAGCTTGTTCGCGCTGCTCACCTACGTCTCGGCCGGCTACCTCGGCCTGGTGCTCGGCGCGGCGCTCGCCGGCTACATGAGCTACTTCGTCGGCTCCTACGCGGTGGCCTCGCACCACCCGCTGGTCGGTTCGATCGTCGCCTGGGTTCCTTGGTCGGTCATCCGGGTCGCCGCCTTCGTCCTCTTGGGCGCCCTGCTCGCCCGCCCGCTTCTGAGCCGCCGACTTTGGCCGTTCGAACGGAAGGAAGCCCGGCTCTTCGCGCTCGTCTCGATCGGAATCGTCGGCGACATGATGCTCAAAACCTTCGCCGCCCCCGCCTACGGCCGGGCTCTCCGGGCGCTCGCGGGCGATGCGTTCGGAGGCGGATAATCAGATTCCGGTCACCCGCACGACCTCTTCGAACGAGGTGGTGCCCTCGGCGAGCTTTCGAAGGGCGGATTGGCGCAGTGTTCGCATGCCGCCCTTTTGGGCTTCGCGCTTGATCTCCGGGGCGTCGGAGCCTTGGACGATCAGCGACTTGACCCCTTCGTCGATCGGCAGGATCTCGAAGATGCCGGTGCGACCGAGGTAGCCCGTGCTTCGGCATTCGTGGCAGCCGGCGCCCTCTCGGACCTTGACCCGTTTGCCGGCCGGAACGGTCAGACGCAAGGTCGTGACCTCGTCGTCCGAGAGATGGCGTTCCACCGAGCAGTGGGGGCAGATGCGGCGCAGGAGCCGCTGCGCCATGGTACCGATGAGGGTCGAGCTGATCAGGAACCGCTCGATCCCGAGATCGATCAGCCGGCTGATCGAAGAAGGGGCGTCGTTGGTGTGCAGGGTCGAAAACACCAGGTGCCCCGTGAGCGCCGCCTGGATCGCGTACTGGGCGGTCTCGGCGTCGCGGATCTCGCCGACCATGATCACGTCCGGATCTTGGCGCAGGATGTGGCGCAGCGCCGCGGCGAAGGAGATGCCTACTTTCACCTGGACGGCGGTCTGGTTGAAATCCTCGTAGACCATCTCGATCGGATCTTCGATCGTCGTGATGTTGATCTCGCGCGAGGCGATCGTGCGCAGCGCCGAATACAACGTGGTCGTCTTGCCCGAACCGGTCGGGCCGGTAACCAGGATGATCCCGTGCGGCCGGGTGATGAAATCCTGGAACTGTTGCAGCTCTTCCGGATAGAAGCCGAGCCCGGGGAGATCCTGCATCAGCACGTCGGGATCGAAGATGCGCATCACCAGCTTCTCGCCGAAGGCTACGGGTAAGGTCGACACGCGAAGTTCCACATCGCGCCCGGCGCGGGTGGTCTTGACCCTGCCGTCTTGCGGCCGGCGCTTTTCGGCGATGTCCAAACGCGACATGGTCGTGATGCGCGAGATCACCGCGTTGTGGACAATCTTCGGCATCACCTGAATGTCGTGCAGGACGCCGTCGATGCGGATTCGGATCAGGCTCTGGTCGCGCCGCGGCTCGATGTGGATGTCGCTCGCCCGGTTGTCGAAGGCGTGCTGGAGCATGAACTCAACGGCGTTGACGACGTGCTGGTCGCTCGACTCGATCTCGGTTTCGGACTTCATCCGGACCAGCTGTTCGAGGTTGCCGAGATCGATGCCGGAGTTCAAATCGCGTTCGGCGCGCTTGACCGAGTGGCGCAGACCGTAGAATTCGGTGATCGCCTTCAAGATGTCGGGTTCGGCGGCGACCACCAGATCGATCTCGCGGCCGGCGATGCGGCGAAGCGTGTCGATCCCCTCCATGTCGTAGGGGTTGGCGCAGGCGACCTTGAGCCGCCCGCCGACCATCGAAAGCGGAATCATTCGGTGGCGGCGGGCGAACGGCCGCGACACCTTCGACTCGATCAGGTCGGCGTCTAGGGTCAGCGTGTCGATGCGGACGTGGGGGAGCTTGGCGTCGTTCGCGATCGCCTTGGCGATCTCCTGGTCGCCGAGCGGTCCGCCGTCGTTCTTGCGGTCGGCGAGCTTCAAGCCGGTGATCAGTTCGTAGGCGACCGCCTTCTGCTCGAACGTGCGGTGCGACCGCATCCGGCTCGGCAACTGCTGGCGGGCGTCCTTCTTGATCTGGTCGCCATCGTCCGGCAACAGGTGGCCCTGCCGTACCAGGATGTCGGCGATCAGCTCGGGGGTCAGATTCATCGGGGAGGAGGCTCCAAATTTCGGACGAAATGGCGTCAGAACCGCAAGAGTCTACCCGTGAACGCCCTCGTTGACGCCCTCCACCCTCGGATGCTAGCCTTCGAGGAAGAGTAGCATCCCCAGATTGACCGATACCGGCCCGATACCGGCGAAAAGCAGCGACATTCCGCCATGACCTCTCCTCGCAGTTCAGGCTCGTTCGGTGTCGTGCGTGATGCGGATACGGACAACATCGACCTGACGCCGTATTCGGAGAGCGGCATGACCGCTTCGATCAGCACCTCGTCGCGCGGCCTCGAGCCGGAGGTGGCGACGGTCGAGGTGGAAGCCGGCATCATCCTGATCGCCCACCCGGAAAATCAGCGCCTCGGTTCGCGGTTCCGCCTGTCGCCGGGCACCACGTTAGAAATCGGCCGGAGCGCGGCCACCGGCATCAGCCTGCCCGAGGTGCTGTCGATCTCGCGTACGCATGCGCGCCTTCGCTACTTCGGCAATCGGGTGACGGTCGAGGATCTCGGCAGCACCAACGGCACCTACGTCAACGGCCGGCGGATCAACGGCCAAGCGGCGCTCCAGAGCGGCGATCGGTTCCAAACCGCGGCGGTCCATTTCAAGTTCCTCCACGAGCGCGACCCGGAGCACGCCTATCACGAGGCGATCTACGACCTGGTGATGCGCGACGGGTTGACCGAGATCTACAACAAGCGGAAATACGACGAGGAGCTGCAGCGCGAGTTTGCCCGCGCGATGCGCCACCGCCGGCCGCTGTCGCTGATCACGTTCGACATCGACGAGTTCAAGCAGGTCAACGACACCTATGGCCATCTGTGCGGCGACTTTGTCCTCAAGCAGCTCGCGAGCCTGGTGCGCGAGGCGGTACGGCCGGAGCAGATCTTCGCTCGCGTCGGCGGCGACGAGTTTGCGATCCTCGCGCCGGAGACCGAGCTCGAAGGGGCCGAGATCTTGGCGCGCAAGCTGTGCGAACGGGTTTTGGAGCTCGACTACCGGTACGAGGACTATAAGGTCGAGGTCTCCTGCTCGTTCGGCGTCGCCGGGCTCGACCCCTCCATGCGCACGCAGCAGCAGCTGTTCGAAGCGGCGGACGCGGCGCTGTTCGATTCCAAACGCGCCGGCCGCGGCCGGGTGAGCATCCATCGCGCCGAATCGCCCACCGCGGGCGGCTGAAACTCTCCCCGTCAAGAACTGCGCAGGCCCTCCCGCTCAGGATAGAATCCTCGCCTCTGGGAGGAGCCGGTGCCGTTCTACAATTGTGATCGCTGCCCGTCGTACTGTTGTTCCTATCCCCGCATCCAGGTCGAGGCGGGCGACGTTGCGCGGCTCGCCCAGCATTTCGGCGTCTCGCAAGGGACCGCGCGGCGTAAGTTCCTTCGCCGCGGCGAGGAGCCTGGCGAGTTGATCCTGCGGCACACGCCGGACGAAATCTACGGCACCGCCTGCCAGTTTCTCGACCGCGAAACCCGGCGCTGTTCGATCTATCAGGCCCGGCCGGCGATCTGCCGCACCTATCCGGGCGACGGACGGTGCGGCTATTACGATTTCCTGAGCTTCGAGCGGCGCGCCCAGGAAGACCCTGATCATGTGCCCTCGACCTTCAACCAATCCGCGCCGAGCCTCGCGCGCCCCTCGGGCGACTAAGGGAACCGTCCCGCGTGCTCCGGGAGCTTCATGTCCGCAATCTCGCGGTGATCGAGAGCGCGACGATCGAGCTTCTCGCCGGCTTTACCGTCCTGTCGGGCGAGACCGGTGCGGGCAAGTCGATCGTCGTCGATTCGCTGTCGCTGCTCGCCGGGGCGCGGGCGTCGGTCGAGATGATCCGGACCGGCGCCGAAGGCTTAAGCGTCGCCGGGGTGTTTGCGCCGCGCGGCGACGCGTGGCGCCGGGTGCTCGATGAAGCGGGGCTCGACGCCTCCGGCGACGAGCTGTTGATCCGCCGCGAGATCGCGAAAAACGGCCGCAACCGGGTGTTCGTCAACGACCAGCTGGCGACTTTGCGCCTGCTCGGCGATCTCGCGCCGCTCGTCCTGCGTATCCATGGCCAGCGGGAAGAACTCGGCCTCACCACGCCCGACCTGCAGCGCTGGTGGCTCGATCGCAGCGGCGGCGCCGAGGCCGAGCGGCTGCTCGCTGCGGTCGCGGAGACCTATGAACAGTGGGCCCGCCTGGCCGAACGGTTGGCCCGGGCGAGCGGCGACCAGAAGGCGCGGCGCGAGCGGCTCGACCTGCTGCGCTTCCAAGCCGAAGAGATCGACTCCGCGCGCTTAGTCGCCGGGGAGGACGATCGCCTGCGCATCGAGCGCGACGGGCTGCGCCATGCTGATGCGATCGCCCGCGCGATCGGTGCCTCCCAGGCTTCCCTATCGGAGGACGAAGGGGCCGCGGTCGAGCGGCTCGGCCGGGCGCGCGAGATGCTCGCGGATATCGTCGAGTGGCAGCCCGCGGCGGCGGCGTGGGTGGCCGACCTCCAAGAGATTGAGGTACGGCTCGCCGACCTCGCCCAAACCCTGGCGCACCATTTGGATGGCCTCGAAGCCGATCCGGCCCGGCTCGACGCGGTGGAGGAGCGGCTGGCTCGGGTCGAGCGGCTCAGCCGACGGTTCGGCGGCTCGGTCGCGGCCGTCCTCGCCTACCGCGCGGGGATCGAAGAAGAGCTGGCCGAGCTCGATGCCGATGCGGCGGACCGGAGCGATCTGTTCGTCCGCGTCGAAGAGGCCCTGGGCGTCTACTCCGAAAGAGCCCTCGCGCTCTCTGCGCGGCGCAAGGTTTGGGGGCGCGAGCTGGTGCAAAGGATCGCGGCCGAATGCAAGGATCTGGGGCTCGCCAAAGCCCGCCTGGAAGTGGCGCTCGAACGGCGCAAGCGCGCCGGGGGCACCCTGATGATCGATGGGGTCGAAGTCGAGCCCGGGCGCGAGGGGGTGGATCAGGTGGTGTTCTTGTTCGCTCCGAACCCGGGCGAGGAGCCGCGGCCGCTCGCGCGGATCGCCTCGGGCGGCGAGCTGTCGCGGTTGTTTCTGGCGCTCCAGCTGGCGGCCAAGAGCGAAGGGGCGGAGGCCACTCTGGTGTTCGACGAGGTGGATGCCGGCATCGGCGGCGCCGAGGCCGCGGCGCTGGGCAAGAAGCTGCAACGATTGGCGAGCGGCGGCCAGATCCTCGCGGTCACCCACCTGCCCCAGGTCGCAAGCGCCGCCGACCATCACGTTCGGGTAGCGAAAAAGGTGGCCGGCGGCCGGACCCGGGTGGTGGTGGAAGACCTCGACGGGCAAGGGCGGATCGACGAGGTGGCGCGGATGCTCGCGGGCTCCAAGGTGACCGACCTGTCGCTCGACCATGCGCGCGAGCTGATCGCTGGGGCCGCGCGCGGATGAGCGGACCGCTCCTCTGGCGCTCCGGCGATTCGGTGGAGCCGCTCCGGACGTTGCGCGCCCGCGGCGGAGTGATCGCTTTTCCGACCGAGTCGAGCTATGGCCTGGGAGTCGATCCGGGAAACGCCGCGGCGGTGGCGCTGGTCCTGCGGATCAAGGGGCGGGAAGAAAAGCCGTTGCCGGTGGTGATCGCCGACACCTCCCAGCTCGCCGAGGTAGGGATCGACCCCGACTCGGGCGCCGTGCGCCGATTTGCCGCCCACTGGCCGGCGCCGTTGACCGCCGTGCTGCCGCTCCGGGCGGGAGCCGCACCGCCCGCCGCGCTAGGGCGCGATACCCTGGCGGTGCGGATTCCGAATCGGCCGGAGCTGCGCGCGCTGCTCGCCGCGATCGGCCCGCTCACGGCGACCAGCGCGAACCGGACCGGCGAGCCGCCGCTCCTGGCTGCCGCAGAGGTTGTGGCGCTGCTCGGCGCGCTCGACCCGCTCGACGCCGCGGTGATCGAGGGTGAGGCGCCGGGTGGTCCTCCCTCGACGCTTGCGGCCTTGGTGGGGGACGAGATCCGGATCCTGCGCGCCGGGCCGTTCCCGGCCGAGCGGTTATTGCGCCACGGGCATTCGTCGGCCACGGCGAGAGGAGAAGCATGAGCTGCGGATTCAAGTTTCGGATCGTCGGTGCGCTCCTGGCGCTCACCCTCCCGTCGGTCGCCTATCCT
>JBBRUC010000072.1:0-26786 GCA_038248205.1 Thermoanaerobaculia bacterium | reverse complement strand
CGTCGCAAACGAAAGAAGACGAGCCCTCTGGGGGAACCGTCAACCCCCCTGGAGGGCTTTTTCCTCAAACGGGCACTGGCGGCGCAGCGCGCGCCCAACGGGCGCGGCTGATGATGCTCTCCCGGTAAGTGATCGAGCTATCCGATGGACCGTACCCCCCGACCATCAACAACCGTGATCATCAGGCCACCCTCGACCATCGGTTACTGTGCTCAGGCTCAAGCCACCGGGAGATCTCGGACTATTTCGCTCGGGTCGGCACGCCCTGAGGTTCGTTGTCGTTGGCGGGCGGCGAGATGGGCTTACTTCGGGCGCGCAAGCGGCAGCAGGTCTTTCGCAGGCTCTCCCGTTCGTCCAGAAGCTCTCGAAGCAAGGAGGTCCCCTCCCCGAGGATGTCCAATTCGACCTCGACCTTTTCGCGGACCCCGCCGGGAGCTGCTTTGAGGAGTACCAGGGCGCGGCCGTAGGAGGCACCTGCCTTGGCGAAGATGACCTCACCCTCTTGATACGTCGTCGGCTTTCGTTCTTCCAATCCGGCGGGCGGCTCGGCCAGACCCGCTTTCCGACCTTTCTTCGCCTGTTCACGGCGGTCGCAACCCTCGGCAACGGATCGGCGAATGAACTCGTAAGGACTGACCTCTTCCGCGTTGGCTGCCGCCGCGGTGCGCGCCCACAGCTTGGGCCGAAACGTAACTCTGGTGACTCTCTTCACGCCTTACCCCCTCTCGAGGACCCGACTGCCAATTTTCCGGGCACTGCCGTACGGTAAAAAAGCGTCTAGACGAGCTTTTTGATGCCGCTATGAGGATCTTGCTCCGACACCCGTGAGCTTGTCAAGGCCTAAAGATGTCGAAAGATGTTACGGCGGAAGAATCGAGTGCGAAACCGCGGCCTTCGTCGATTTCCGCTAGGAAACGCCTCGAAAACGGGTGGGGCGTAGAGCCCCACCCGGCAAAGGTCGCCCTACGGCATCAGGCCTGGATCGCAGGCTTGGCCGCCGTCACAGCCTTCCGGTTGCGCCGCTCCGGATCCTCCGACCGGACCCCGAAGGTATCGAGGATCGGGTTGTCGAAACCGAGCTGACCGCGGGCGATCGCCGACATCCGGCGCACCGCCCGGCGAACCTCTCGCGCGAGGGCGCGGCGTTGAATCACCGCGTCGTGCTGCTTGCCGCGCATCGCCAGGATACTGTCGTGCGCCGAGCGAAGAGAGTCGACCTTCTGCTTGAGGTCCGCGAACGGAGCCTCGGTCCCCGGGATTTCCGGCAGAATCTCCTGGATGTTGTTGACGAGGCTTTGCCAGCGGTCGACCTGGTCCGAAAACGAGCTGATTTTCATGACGTTCTCCTTGGAATGAGAGGCGCCGAGCCGGCACTTCTCGGGTAAACCTTTGTGAGAGTTGGGGATACTCGAAACGACACACGCCGCCTGTCACCGGTGAGCCGGCCGCGAAGAGCGGTTCGCCGCTCCCCGCGAGAGGTTCGCCGTGTCACGGCGGTGGTGTGCCGGGTGCCGCCAGTGGTGTGCCGCAGGCCGCCACCGGTGCGCGGCGGCGGCCACCCGGTGGATCGCGTCTCCGAACCGGTGGAGAGCGTCCGCCCAGGGGTGTTTCCTGTTCCGCCGGCAGTGCGCGGAGTCTGGCCACCACTCGCCAAGCTGTCGGCACCGGTCGCCAACTCCTGACCACCGGTGTCCGGCCTCTCGCAACCGCTTCCGGGACGGCGCGAACCGGTCGCGGAAGCCGGCACACCCCCTTGGGAACTGCGCGAAGGGGTGTACCGACGGTGGAGACAGGTGGCGAGCTTCCGCGCCCTCGTGCGCAGCCGCGGCGCACCGGTACGCGGAGACCCACCACCGCTTGCGGAGGACGGTTGACCGGTGCGCCGAAGGGGATCACCGGGGCTCGGCACGTCTCCACCGGTGATCCGAGCCGGCACACCGGCCGGCGGTTGCTGCGCACCGCTCTCGGCACGCTCGACAACGTTCGCCCGCGCCGAAAGCCGCGTACGCTTAGGCGAACCAGCGATCAGCTCGGCTGGCTGACCAGACGGGCGAGATGGAGATCCGCTTCGGTGAACGAGCCTTGGTTCGACCAGATCGAAACCGTCACCAGATCCCCGCGGTACGCCAAGCCCGGACCTCGGCGACCGAACGCCACTTCCGTCGCTTCCGCCGACTTGATCGCGTGACGCAGAAACGTCAACGACTCGCCGCGCGACGGAAAGCGGAAATGGCGCCGGACCCGCCGGCCGTCGCAGGAGAGCTTCCAACCCGGCATCTCCTCCAGCCAGAGCTGAATCCGTTCGGCCTTGAGCGACGACGGCACGGTGGGCGGGTGTTGAATCGACGACGAGGAAACCTGTGCGCTCATGACGAGCACCTCCCGAGTCTTTGTCCGAGCGGAGGATTCCGACCGGACGGGTACAAAACCTCGCGAGGAACACGTCGCGCCCGCTTCCCGAAACGGAAGCCGGAAGTAGCGGCACGGGCGCCTGAGGCGCTGTGGCGGTGTCGGGGTGCGGGCCGTTCGCGTTCATCGCGAGGCGAACCCTAAGGGGGGCGAATCCGACGATTCCAGGGCACAAAGTGGCTCCTAGGAGACACTTCGCTTCCTTGATTTTTGGGCGGCAAATGGTGTACCGGCGCACGGCCGGCAGAAGCTCGCGAACGCCGGTACTACGGGCGAACCGGAGGGCCCGGGGGCCCTTTGAAAATCTACTGACGGGAGATCGCGGAACGTGCTTCTTCTTGCCTGGGCTCGGCCTCGCAAAGCCGGGATGGGGCCGATGGAACACATGCGGGGCCAGTACGGAACGCTGCTCACCGTCGCGCCGAATGGCCAGCTCTGGATCGCCGATCGCTACGCCCAGCGGCTGCGGCACTTCACGGCCTCGGGCGAATTGGCAGAATCGCTTCGGATCGATAGCGGCGAGGTCACCTGGGCCGAGCGATCCGAAGAGGACTACGCACGACTGGGAAAAATCGGGAGCCCGGCAGGGGTTTGCCTTCGATCGCGGGAAGATTCCCTACCCGCAGGCCCGGTGAATCTGGTGGCCGGCGCCCATTCCTTCCCCATCGATAAAAAGGCGCGGGCGCCAAGGGGCGCCGCTACAAAGCTCCTACTTTGCCTTGTTCTCGTCCACCCGGTGGAACGACTTCGCGAGCAGGTAGGCGGCGAGGGCGATGAAGACGAAGGTGATGATGGAGTTGACGAACAGGCCGAGGTTCATCGTGACGGCGCCGGCTTCTTTGGCCGCCGCGAGGGTGGCGTAGGGGCCGGCCGTCGTTCCTTGCTTTAGAGTCAGGAAAAGGTTGCCGAAGTCGACGCCGCCGAGCAGCAGGCCGATGGGAGGCATGATTACGTCGTCGACCAGCGACTTGGCGATCGGGCCGAAGGCGTTGGCGATCATCAGGCCGATCGCGAGATCGAGCACGTTGCCCCTCTGGATAAAATCTCGGAAGCCTTTGAACATGGTCGGTCTCCTTTCCGTTCTGGGTTCGATGGGTTCAGCGGTCGGATCGTTTCATTTCGAGCACGATCTTGCCCAACACTCCCCCGGCGCCGAGCGTCGCGTAGCCGGCGGCGATCTCTTCGAAGGGGAGAACGCGATCGATCACTGGGCGAAGGCGGCCGTCGGCCAGGCGGGGCAGCGCGAATTCGGCAAAGCCTGCCGTCAGCTGTGCCTTCTCCTCGCGCGAACGGGGTCGCAGCACCGAGCCAACCAGCCGCAAGCGGCGAGAGAGGATCGGGCGCAGGTCGAGATCCACTCGCACCCCGGCGGACAGGCCGACGAGGACCAGGCGCCCTTTGCCGCGGAGCTGATTCATCCGCTCGGCCAGGCGCGCGCCGCCGACGAAATCGACCACCAGATCGGCTCCGCGGCCGTCCGATAGTTCGCGCACCGCGGCGGCCAGCTCGTCGTCGGTCGAGACAGTGCCGATCCCTAGAGCGCGCAGCCGCGCCAGGCGCTCGGCGTTGCGCCCCACCGCCACCACCCGGCCGCCTAGCTCGCGGGCGAGTTGCGCCGCAAAGCTGCCCATGCCGCCGGTCGCTCCGGTGATGATTACGGTTTCGCCCGGATGGAGCTTGCCTTCGACCACCAGGTTGGTCCACGAGGTGAGCGCCGCTTCCGGCAGCGCCGAGGCTTCTTCAAACGACAAGTTCGGGGGGATCGCCATCAGCTGGCCGACCGGCACCGCGGCGCGCTCGCCCTGGCCCCCTCCGGCGACCAGCGCCATCACCCGGCTGCCGACTTGCCAGGGGCCTTGGCGGTCAACCCCCTCGCCCAGCGCAACGACCGTACCGGCCAATTCGAGCCCCGGCACATCGCTCTCGCCCGGCGGCGGCGGATAGGTTCCTTTCAGCTGATGCAGGTCGGCGTGATTGAGCGCCGTCGCGGCGACCGCCACGAGAACTTCGCCCGCGGCGGGTACGGGATCGGGCAGTTCGATCAGACGGGGAACTCCATCGGAACCGGGCAAATAGGGGGCTACCGCAAGCATGAAACCTCCCTGGCGGACCTTCCAGAATGAAAAATCGAGGCTACCGGATGGCTGCCTCGATTGTATGTCGGAATGCTGTAGGGCGGCCGGCAGGCAAGCGCTGCGGGCGGTGCCGGCCCTCACCCCCTGCCTCTCCTGGGTACGCGGGCCTCCGGCCCGCCATTGCGGGCGAGACGCCCGCGCACCCAGGGAGGAGCTACCGTCCGACCGGCTGCTCCACGCGGCGCGGGGGTTCGGGTACCGTCGGCTGGGACTCCCGCGCGGCGCGCTTGGCTTCGAGCGTCTTGAACACGCCGAGGCCGCCCTTTTCGAGCCAAGCGTGGCGGCCGTCGAGGATCGCGAGCGCCAGCTTGTACTTCCGCACGTCGTCGTTCGACCAGAGATCGTGGAGCAGGCGGGTCACTTTCCGCCGGGCGCCGCGACAGTAGACGTCGGCCAGTTCGACGGCGCTCTCGCCTTCCGGCAGGTTCGCTTCGCGCATCGCGTGAGCCCGGGCGACCGAGGCGGTCATGGCGAACATTTCGTTCGCGACGTCGACGATCCGGAAGAGGAAAGCCTGCTTGTGCTGGAGCTTGGCCTGGTGGACCAGCATGCCGTGGAAGACCTGGCGCGACAGGCGCCGGGTGTTGCGCTCGACGAAGCGCATGTGGGTCGCCAGCTCGCCGAATTCACCGAAGCGCGGCCAGAGGCCCCAGCCGAGCCAGCGGGTCGGGTACCAGCCGGCGTAGAAGCCGGCGATCTTCGGCAGCTCGGCGAGTTTTTCGGCCGGCTTCTTTTCCGGATCGATCATCGCACCCGCGACTTCCAGGTGCTTGTCCACCGCCTCGCGGGCCATGAACAGATGCATGATCTCGCTCGACCCTTCGAAGATCTTGTTGATCCGATAGTCGCGCATCATCCGCTCGACGCCGATCGGATCTTCGCCGCGATTGCTGAGCGACAGCTCGGTCTCGTAGCCGCGGCCGCCACGGATCTGCATCGTCTCGTCGACGATCTCCCAGGTGCGGCAGGAGTTCCATTCCTTGCAGGCGGCGGCTTCGAGGCGGATGTCGTAACCGCCCTGGTCGGTCATCTGGGTGGCGAGGGTGGCGATCGATTCCATCGCGAACGTCACGGAGGCCATGTCGGCGATCTTGTGCGAGATCGCCTCGTGCTTGCCGATCGGCTTGCCCCACTGGACCCGCTCGTTGCCCCACTTGCGAACGATCTCCAAGCAGGCCTTCGCGGTGCCGACCGAACCGTTGGGAATGGAAAGACGTCCGTCGTTCAAGGTGGTGAGGGCGATTTTGAGCCCCTTGCCCTCAACACCGATCAGGTTTTCGGCCGGTACCTGGACGTCGGTAAACGAAATGACCGCGTTGGCCAGAGCCCGAAGGCCCATGAAGTGGCAGCGGTGCTCGATCTTGACGCCCGGCCAATCGGCCTCGACGACGAAGGCGCTGATCTTCTTGGTCTTCGGATCGACCGCCATCACCACCAGGAGCTTGGCGATCGTGCCGTTGGTACACCAGAGCTTTTCGCCGTTGATCACGTAGTGCGAGCCGTCGGCGCTTTTCTCCGCCGTCGTTCCCACCCGGGCCGGGTCGGAGCCGACGTTCGGCTCGGTGAGCGCGAAGGCGGAGATTTCTCCGGCGGCGCAGCGCGGCAGGTACTTCTCTTTGAGCGCCTCGGTACCGAAGGTCTTGAGCGGCTGCGGCACGCCGATCGACTGGTGGGCGGAGAGCAACGCCGAGAGGTTGCCGTCGACGCTGCCGAACAGCTGCATGATCTTTTGATATTCGAGGTTCGAGAAGCCGAGGCCGCCGTATTTCTTCGGGATCTTCATGCCGAACGCGCCGAGCTTCCGCAGGCCGTCGATCACGTGTTCCGGGTACTCGCCGGTGGCGTCGATCTGGACCGAGTCGACCTCGGTGCGGATCAGCTCTTCCATCGCGCCGTAAAACGCCGCGAACTCGGGGCGGTCGGGGCCGGGCAGCGGGTAGGGATGCACCAGGTCGAGACGGAAATTACCGAGAAACATCTCCTTCATGAAGCTCGGCCGGTCCCACTGCTCGCGAGAGGCCTCGGCGACCTTGCGGGATTCCTGCTCGCTGACGTGGGGGTGGTTTTGATCCTTGGTCGACATGGTGTCCTCCCGTGGGGCTTCGGAACGGCGGCAATGCCGCACTGCGACGTGAGTTTATCAGAGTGAGGACAGGGATCAAGGGGGAATTTTCGCCGGGTCGTTTCGCCAGTCTTGCCGCAGAGCGGCAGAGCGGATCACGACGCGGCATTCGCGCGGATTCCCCCGGTTGGTCCTCGCCCTTTATCGCACCCGCCGCCAGCGGACCACCCAGGGCTTGCCGCTCGCGAATTCGATCTCCGCTTCGGCCTCGCGCACCCGGCCCGATAGGGTGGCCCGGGCGAGGATGCGGCGTCTGCTGGTGGCTCCCGGATAGACCTTGCTCTCGATCGTCCCGCCGGCAAAGGGGTGGGACGAAACGCCGGGATATCCGGTCGAACCGGCAAGGCCCGCCAGAGTCTCGGCGAGCACCGCGTCGCAGGCGGCCCCCAGGCGCACCGATTGCGCTTCGCGCTGCTCTTCGCGCATTCGGCCGACGACCGCCTCGGCAAGGACCGCGAAGGCGAGAGCCAGCACGAGAAGCAGCATCAGGGCGAACGCCACGGCCATGCCGCGCTCGGCGCGGCGCGGACGGCCGATCACCACCCGAACCTCCCCGGCGCGCCACGCAAGGCCAGCCGCAGTTCCTCGCGGCGTATCGCCCTCCCCGCCGCCCCGGGGGCGCCCGGTTCGGCGAGGTAGGCGATCGAGACTTCTACCAGGTGGGTGTCGATCGATCGCCAACGCCACGACCCGCCGTCGCGCACCAGGGTGAGGCGCCCGATCGGCTTGCCTTCGGCGTCGAAGGCGATTCTTTCCACCGTGGCCCCGGCGGACCGGTAGAGGAGGGCTCCCCGCGAGAGACGCAAGATGAGCGGCTCTAGGGTCCAGCCGGTGAGGGGGTCGGGCGAGAGCGGCGGGTCGAAGCGCTCGGCGCCCGCCACGTCCGTCCGCAGCCGGCCGAGAACCGCGCCGATCGGCGGGCGCCGAGCGTCGCGCGCCGAATGGGCGAGCATCGAGCGGGCGCGCACCCCGATCTCGGCCGCCAGGGCGAGACCGAGCAGCAAGATGATGAACGCCACCAGCAGCTCGACCAGCGAGAGTCCCGCGGTCCGACGGCTCCCCTGCCGCCTCGAACGGCTCGAATCGGGTCGGGATCTCACGGCCGATAGACCAGGGTTTCCACCAGGCTCTGCTGCGGCCGGCCGCGCAGCGACCATGTCGCCGTCGCGGTGACCTGATAGAGACCCGCGGTGCCGCTCGGCACGACGTCCAGCTCGACCAGCAGATCGCGCTCGCGTCCCTCCGTGATCTCCAACCCGGGGCCGACCGCCCCGGAGATGAGAGGCAACGCCCCGGTGCGCACCGCTTCGAGCGCCGCTTCGAGTTCCAATAGGGCTCGGTGGCGCGCTTCCAAACGCTCGATCGCCAGCTGCCCCTGCTCGATCGCCGCCAGGCCGATCAGGGTGGCCACGGCGAGCAGGGCGAGGCCGACCATCACCTCGATCAGGGAGAAACCCGCCTGCCTCCGCCGCCGACCGGTCAAATCGTCCATGGTTCGAACCTCTCGTTCGCGGTCCACCGGAAGGTAGGAAGATCGGACGACCGCCGAATCGGTAGGAAATTTCTCGCCCGATGATAGAATTTCAATGGTTTTCCGTTGCAGATTTCCGGCAGCAGCAGTGCATATCTTGCGTTCCAGCGAACCCTTGGGGACTTGCCGTACCCGTTTCTAATCGTAGGAGAAGAATGAGCGAAACACCCGTCTCGATCGAGGTCGAGCCACCATCGAACGTCGCGCCTCCGCCCGAGCCCCCTGCTGGCAGCTCGACGGCACCGTCCGTGCCGCCCGCGCGGCGGCGCTTTGGCGGCCGCTTGGCGTTGGAGTCGATCCTCTGGCTGGGCATTCTCTTCGCTCTTCTCCTGGCGAGCATCGTCCTGATCATGAACACCTACGGCAAACGCCTGGTGATCGCGGAGTCGAAGCGGCGCATCGAGGAGGCCGGTGATCGCCGGGTGGCCGAGCTGGAGCGCCGGTCGCACGAGGTTTCGACCCTCGCCCGGACGATCGCCACGCTGGCTGAGGGGCTGCCCAAGGACGAGGAGGTGTTTGCCCGGATCCTCCCGCCGCTGCTCGATTTCGGCGGCGATCGCGGCCTTTCCGGTGGCGGCTACTGGCCCGAGCCGCAGGCGTTTACGCCGGGAATCGATCGCCGGAGCTTCTTTTGGGGAAGAAACGCCCAAGGCCGGCTCCAGATCTCGACCGGCTACAACGAGGTTTTCGGTCCCGGCTACCAGAACGAGGAATGGTACGTGCCGCTCAAGGTCCGCGCTCCGGGCAGCATCTTCTGGAGCAGCGCCTACACCGATCCTTACACCTTGACGCCCAAGGTCACCTGCTCGACCGGCGTGTTCCAAGGGGGACGCTTCGAGGGCGCCGCGACCGTCGACCTGGAGCTGTCGGGGCTTTCGGACCTGGTGGCGACCTGGCAGCAGCCGGGCGGCGGGTACGTGTTCCTGCTCGATCGAACGGGTAAGTTTCTGACCTTTCCCAACCTCGACATGGTGACCACCCGCGGCATCGACGAGAAGGGCAACCGGCCCGAGAACTTCATCACCGCCGACGCCCTGGCGAAGAAAGAGCCGCGCTTCCTGCCGATCGCCCGGGCGCTCGCCGCGATGGACCAGGACATCCTCGCCCGTGCCAGGACGACCCCGGGGTTCGACCCTTTGGCCGCCGCGACGATCGACGCGGCGAGCTACGCGATCGACCGGCCGGAAGCCGAGACCATCTCGGCGATCCTGGTCGACCCGCTGGCCCGCCAGCGGCGCGACCGGGGCAACCTCTACTCGACCGTCGAGGTGGCGGAAGACCCGATCGGTGGCCGGCGCTCGCTCGCCTTCCTGTTCCACGTTCCCGACTCCTACTGGAAACTGGTGTTCGTCACCCCGGTCGCCGCGGCCGAAGGGGTCGCGACCCGCATTTCGCGCCTGCTGGTGCTCGCCCTGGCCGGCATCATCCTGCCGGTGCTCGCCCTAGCCTACCTGTTCCTGCGCCGCCGCCTGATCCGGCCGGTGACGAACCTCGCCGTGACCGCCACCCGCGTCCGCGATGGCGACCTGGGCGCCCTCGCCCCGGTGCAAGGTCGCGACGAGCTGGGCGAGCTGGCCGATTCGTTCAACCAGATGGTCGGCCGACTCCGCTCGAACGCCCAAAACTTGGAATCGGCCAACGACGAGCTGGGGCGCAGCCTGCAGATGACCGACACAATCATGGGCAGCGTCGGCGAGGGGCTGTTCCTGCTCGATCCCGAGTTGCGCATCGCGCCGAAGTATTCCGCCGCTTCCCGCGCGATCCTCGGCCGAGAGGATCTCGGCGGCGCCGATTTTCTGGAGCTGTTGCGCCGCATCACCCCGGCGAAAACTCACGACCTCACGGCGCGATTCTTAAAGCTGCTGTTCAATCAGGCCAAGACCGATAGCGTGGTGGGCAAGATCAATCCGCTCAAAGAAGTCGAGGCGGCGTTTCCCGATGAGCACGGCCAACTCGCGACGAAGTTCCTGGCTTTCACCTTCGATCGCATCCGCGAGGGGGAAGAGGTGCGCCAGGCGATGGTCACCGTCTCGGACGTTACGGCGCAGGTGGAACTCGGCCACGAACTCGCGCAGTCGAAGCAGCGGATGGAACGCCAGGCCGAGCTGCTCTTGTCGATCATGCACGTAGAGCCCGGCATGCTGCGCGACTTCATCGACGGCGCGCACTCCGAGCTGGAACGGGCCAACGCGATCCTCCGCGCCGGACGCGCCGAAGGCCAAGGACCGGTCGAACGCCAGGCGGTCTACCGCCGGCTGGCCGATCAGGTTTTCCATAGCGTCCACACGATCAAGGGCACGGCGGCGATGCTGCGAATCGATTATTTCGCCCAGAGCGCCCATCGCTTCGAAGACAAGCTTACCGAGCTGAAAAACCGGCCGGTGCTCGAAGGCAACGACTTTTTGCCGATCGTCCTGGAGCTGTCGGAACTGGTGGACAGCCTGGCCGAAGTCAAGAGCGTGATCCAACGGTTCAGCGAAGTCCAAGGCAGCGCCCTTACGAGCAAAACCGACGGCGAAGCGCTCGCCACGGTGATTGAACCCTTCGTCGCCGAGCTGGCCGACAAGCTGGGCAAGAAGGCGACGCTCCGCTGCGAGACCGACGGCGTACGCATTCCATTTCGCCTCAAGACGCCACTTAAAAACGTGCTCGCCCAACTGGTCCGAAATTCTCTGGTGCACGGCCTGGAGAGCCCGGCCGAACGGACCGCGGCGGGCAAACCGGAGCAGGGCGAGATCCTGCTCTCCGCAAAAGAGAACTCCGGCCAGATCGAGATCGTCTTGCGCGACGACGGCCGCGGCCTCGACTATCGCCGGATGGTCGAGCGGGCCAAGGAGATGGCGCGAACCGAGCCCGGATTGATCGAATCGCTGATCGATCGGGAGCACAACCGCTGGAAAGCCGACGAGCTGGACGCGCTGATTTTCCGCCCCGGGTTTACCACGGCGACCGAGATCACCGAAGACGCCGGTCGCGGCTATGGCCTGGCCGCCGTGCGCGAGCAGGTTGCGGGCCTTGGCGGCGAACTCCGCCTTCGCCAGAAGACCGGCCAATTCTGCGAGTTTACGATCGTCGTTCCGGCCGCATGAGCGAGCTGGCGAGGGAGGATTTTCCGTTGAAACTATTGATCGTGGACGATTCGAGCGTAGTCCGGCGATCGATCGAACGCCAGCTCAAGATGCCGAAGATCTCGAAGATCTTTCAAGCGGCCAACGGGCGCGAGGCGATCGAAATGTTTCTCGAGCACCGGCCCGATTTCGTCACCATGGACATCACGATGCCCGAAATGGACGGCCTGACCTGCGTTTCGAAAATCATGGCGATCCGACCCGACACGCGGATCATGGTGATCTCCGCCTTGGGCGATGCCGAAACCGCGATCGAAGCGGTCGAGCGAGGCGCCAACGAGTACGTATTCAAACCGTTTTCGGAGACCGAGCTGAACCAGGCGCTCCAGAATCTACTGGAGGCGCCTCAATGACCGACGAGGAGATCAAAGTCTTCATCGATGGGGCACTGCATTATTTCGAGCGGACGACCGGCGCGCCGGCCGCCGTCGATGCCCCCTTCTTGAAGGGCGACGAGTCGGTGGCGCTTGAATACACCGGAGTGATCGGTATTTCAGGCCGGCACCGCGGCGCGGTCTACTTCACTTCCGCGAGCGAGCCGTTGATCGGCCTGCTGCGCACCTTCGGTGAAACGGACCTCGGCACCGCCACCCAGGCCGATCTGGTAGGCGAGATCGCCAACACGATCGCGGGCAACGCCCGCAAGTTTTTCGGCAGCGAATTCCTGATCTCGGTGCCGATCGTCTTACGCGGCCAACTGGACGAGATCACGTTGCCCCGCCACATGAAGACCGTGGTCATTCCGATCCAATGGCGCAACTTCCGTAGCTACCTGCTGGTCTCGCTGCACAAGAACCCTGGGCTTCTCGACGAAGCGGTCCGCCGCCGCGCGTAGATTACCCGGCTGGCGAAGAAGCTCGCCCAGCGCGAGAAGGACGCGATCCGTTAGGCCAGCGTTCGGTCGAGGACGCCGTTGGGCGGGCTCCTCCGGCGACGGAGCGCCCTTGGCCCTTCAGACTTGCGCCGCGATCCGCGGCCGTGGGCTCTCGACGCTCCGCCGTGGCATCGTGAGAACTTTGCCGTACCGGCGTTCGCGATGGTGGAAATTATCGACCGCCGCAGAAAGGTCGTCGGCACCGAAATCGGGCCACATTCGCTCGGTGAAGACCAACTCGGCGTAGGCGCACTCCCAGAGCAGAAAATCGGAGAGCCGCTGCTCGCCCCCGGTGCGGATCAAGAGGTCGACGTCCGGGGCCGCGGTGCCGTGGATCGCCCCGGCGAGCAGGCGCGAGAAGGTCTCGCGATCGATCGCCCCGGCGGCGGGAAGGGCGCGCAGGCGATCGGCGGCGAAGAGGATCGCATCGCGCGCCGAATAGTCGACCGCGATCCGCAGGCGCAGCCGCTCACCGTGAGCCGTAGTCGCCTCGGCCTGTTCGATCGCCCGCAACAGAGTGGGCGACAAACGATCGCGGCGGCCGATCACTTCGATTCGGACGCCGTTTTCGGCCGCCCGCGCCGCTTCGTTCGCCAGATAAGCGTGGAGCAGGCGCATCAGGGCCGAGACCTCGACCGGCGGGCGCTGCCAGTTGTCGGAGGAAAAAGCGTAGAGCGTGAGGGTGCCTACCCCGAACCGCGGAGCCGCCTCGACCGTTCGACGCACCGCCGTCGCCCCGGCCCGGTGACCGGCCGTGCGGGACCGCCCGCGCCGGGTCGCCCAGCGGCCGTTGCCGTCCATGATGATTGCCACGTGGAGCGGCTCGGACGCGTTCATCGCACCCTCCAAAGAACCAAAGCAAAGCGCTTCATCTGGCAAAGTCTCCGAAGAAAAAAGGGGTCAGGCGTGGCGCGTGGCATGGATCAGGGCTTCCATGTGGTCCAGATAGCGCTCCAGGGCGCGCCGGCCTGGCGGGGCAAGGCGGTACTCGGTCTTGGGGACGCGCCCCTCGAACCGCTTGGCACAGGCGATGTATCCGGCGTCTTCCAACTTGCGCGCGTGGACGCTCAAATTGCCGTCCGTCGTTTCGAGCAGGTGCTTCAGGTCGTTGAACGTCAGGGTGTCGTGTACGGCGAGCGCCGAGAGAATTCCGAGGCGAATCCGCTCGTGGATCAGCCGGTCGAGGTCGAGCGCGGAGCCGGGGGAGGCCGGCCCGGCCGGAGGCGACGAGGAATGCCTGGAGGTGGACTTCTCCATCTCGTCCGGCTCGGCCGATTCGCCGCTTTCCGGCCCGCGCGCCAAGCTCGCCCGCCTAGCCACCGTGACGCCTCGCGATGATCGCGCCAAAAATCAGATGGAGTCCGCCGAAGCCCGCGGCGAGCAGCGCGTCGCGCGAGCCGAAAGGACCGAACACCAGCTCGGCCGTACCGAGCGCCATGAAGGACAGCCCCATCACCGGCACAGTCCGCACCGCGAAAGCACCGCCGGTGGCGACCCCGGCGCCATAGAGAAGCAGCCAGAGGCCGGGTAGGATTTCGAGCTGCCCTTCGCGCACCAGCACAAAGGTGAGCAGGGCACCGGCAACGAGGGTCGGGAAGAGCGCGAACGCGAAGCGGCGGCCGGGTTTTGTAATCAGAGAGAGGCCCGCCCGGCGCGCCTTCCAGGCGATTGCGCCGAATGTGACCAGGAACGCAAGCAGTGACTCGCCGAGCCAGATCGAGAGCCAGGAAGTCGGATCGCTCCGGCCTGAGGCGAGGTACGCGGCCCCGAGCGCTGTCACCCCAACCGCCATCTCGCCGAAGCCAGAGACCCCGGTGAACGGCGCCGCCCCCTCCATCGTCTCGCGGATGTAGCGCAGATTGTCCATCGCCCGCACATGGAGCGAAGCGGGTTCAGGAGGGTCGGAATCGACGGGACGAAGGGCGGGCACGGGCGGAATCTACGGCGTACAACGCCGCCCGTCAAGTACTTTGTGATGCAAAGAGAAGTCCGCCCCCGGCACAATCAGGCCTTCCACCCCCCTTAAGCGGCCTTCTTCTCTTCCGCCGCTTCCGCTTCCGGTTTCTCAAGACCCAAGTCGACCAGGATCTCGTGCGCCGCCCGGGTGCCGCTTTCGCAGCCGCCTTCCATGTAACCCTGGTAATCGACCGAGGTGTGCTCGCCGCAGAAGTGAAGGTTGTCGACCCGCTCGCCTTCGGCGCTGCAGATCGTCGTCCACTGACCGGGCAGATAGCAGGCGTAACTCGCCTTCATCCAGGGGAAAGAGGGCCAATGGAATCGCGTCTCTCCCGTTCGCCGTTCGGCGACTCCCGGGTAGACCTTTTCCAGCTCGGCGACGAACTTTTCGGCCTGCTCGGCCGGTGTCCCTTCGCCCATTTCGATGCCGCGCTCCCCACCGGTGTAACCGACCAGAATGCCGCCCTTCCCGGGCTGCAGGCGGGTCGATTCCCAGGTCAACTGGAACGGCAGGTCGGTGAGAATACTGCCGTTGGAAGCGACCGATCCGGCGTGCCAGACGCGGTCGGAAAAGCCGACCATCAGCTTGGCGTTGGTGCCGTATCCCAACTCGGCGATCGCTTTTTGCTTGACCTCGGGCAACTCTACGTCCATCTGAACTTCGCGCAACAGGGTGAACGGCAAGGCGAGCACCACCCGATCCGCCGAGATCGTCTCCGAGGTCGCGTCGCGCCGCACCGAGCAGCGGTACGAGCCATCGGCTGCGCGGGAGATCGACTCCAGCCGGCTGTTCGTCTGCACCCGGTCACCGAGCTTGCCGGCGAGCAGCTTCGGCACCTGATCGTTACCGCCGCGGATGTGAAAGCGCTCATCGCTGTCGCCGAAAATCCGGAACGGATCGGGCGTTTCGTAGTCGATCAGGTAGAGCATGTTCCAGGCGGATTGCTCGGAAACCTCGCGGCCGTATTCGGTGACGTAGCCCACTTCGAGGAGCTTGCGGAACCAGCCGTCGCACTCGGCTTCGTCGAGCCACTGGGCGATCGACAGGTTGTCGACTCGTTCGGCGCCGTTCGGGTTCTTGTAGTCGAACGAATCGCCGTTCACCTCTTCCCACGACTCGGCCATCTTGGCGGCGATCGGTTTGAACGCCTCGACCACGTCCTCGTCTTTCCGCCGGACGCCGTCGAAATACCAGACGTCGCGAGCGAGCGACGGGTCTTCGGTGTCGAAATCGTCGAGCGTGAGGTCGAACTCCTGACACAGGCCGCGCAGGGTCTCGTGATCGGTGTCGATCAACTCGCCCCCCAGCTCGCAGACCTGGTTTTCCGGAAAGTAGTCGGTGAGGGAAAACATTCGGCCACCGACCCGCTTCTGTCCCTCGATCACACGGACCGGGACGTTTTGCTGGTGCAGGCGATAGGCGCAGGTGAGGCCCGCGACCCCGCCGCCGATGATCAAGACCGGCCGGCTCCCTTTCTTGCCGTCGCTGCGCCCGGTGAGCTTCGAGATCTGGCCGCATCCCGCGGCCAGCCCCAAGGTCGCCGCCCCCGCTGTCGCAAGGAAGCTGCGCCGCGAGAACTGGACGCTCTCGCGCCACCGCTCGACCGTCTCGGCCGAAGAGGCGCCCGAAGCTTGGGCCGCGCGCGCAAGCCGCGCCGCGCGCGAGAGATAACGGAAGAGAGGGGTTCTCGACATCGGAGTGACCTCCTGGGCTTGAGAAGTGGCGGTGGGAATCTATCAGATCGAATCGGATCACAGGGCCGAGCCGATAGGCTGAAAGACGCGTAAAGTCTATTTCGGTCCCTTTCGCGCGTCGTCGAGGACTCGCGAAAGGGAAAGCCCCGGAACGCGTGCAAAGTGACGGATGTTGCCGGTCACCAGAGTCAGGCCGTGCTGGATCGCTGTGGCTGCGATCTGCAGATCCAGATCTTCGATGCGCATTCCCTCGATCTCGAGCCGGGCCTGGATGTCGCCAAAGATTCGCGCCGTCGCAAGATCGAAAGGCAGAACAGTTACCGACGGCAGGAGGCGCTGCACGAGGTTCTGAAGGTGCCGCTCCGGCACCTCGGCTTTGAAAGCTCCCTTGAACATCTCACCGATCGTGACGGCGCTCGTGAACTGGTCCGCGCGATCCACTTTCGCCAACCAATGCAGGAATCCAGGAGCTGGGCGCCGCCGCACCACTTCGGAGAGTGCGTCCGTGTCGAAGAGGAACGCCAATTCAGAGCTCGTCGAAAGAGACGCTTCGACGCCGGCTGGTTCGCTGCCTGCGAGACAGAATTTCGACCAACTCCTCCGAACCCTCCCAACCACCAGCGATGCTCGCGAGACCGGCCTTGGGCCCTGCCGCCTGCAGTGCCTGCAGTCTCAGAACCTCGGCGGCGTCGACCAACGCCACGACCGGCTTCCCGTGGCGGGTGATGAACACAGGCTCGCCCCTCTCGGCGGTTCGCACTGCCTCCGAAAAGTTCGCTTTGGCCTCAACCAACGTCATGCTTCGGTCCACGGTCAGCCCCCTTCAGAAAGGTCATTCTGACCCTACTCGCCAGGAAGCCCTGGGTCAAGGGCGGCAATTCTCTTTCAGCCCCCAACTCGTGAACCCGGGTGGACCGACTCGCGTTCGTCCTCTTGCAGCAGATCGAAGGCATCCCGAACGTTGGCCTCCAGATCGCTCAGGCTCTCCCCCTGGCTGAAAATACCGGGCGCCTCTCGCAGCCGTCCGACGAAACCAACTTCGTCCGGCCAGTACTCCAGAGTGTAGGGTTTCGTCATGACGGAACCTCCATTACTAGGCTAGTCCAAGCCGGGGCGACAAGTTGGGAGTTGCCTCGCCCATAAGCCCGGTTCCGGAAGAATAAGGAGTCCTCGATCAACCCCCCAACTGCTCGCGTACCGCATCCCCCGCCGCCGCGAGCGCGGCGGGTAGGTTCTCAGGCTGCTTGCCTCCCGCTTGGGCGAAGTCGGGGCGGCCGCCGCCGCGGCCGCCGATGACTCCGGCGAGCTTCTTGACCAGTTCGCCCGCTTTGACCCTCTCGGTGAGATCTTTGGTTACCGCCGCGATCAAGCTGACGTTGCTGTCGTCACGCGCTCCGAGGATGACGACACCGGAGCCGAGCTTGGCGCGCAGCGCGTCGGCGATGGCGCGCAGGTCGTCGGCCGGGGCGTGGGGCACTTCGCGCGCCATGACTTTGATTCCTTCGACCTCGATTGTGTCGTCGTCAGCCGCCGCCGCGGCGCCTTTTCCCACCCCACCGGAGACCAACTGCAGCCGGAGCTTCTTTACCTCATTCTCCAACTCCGCGGCGCGGGTCTTGAGCTGCGCGGCGCGCTCCCGCTGCTGGGCCGGATCAGCGGATTTGATCCCGAGCGTTTCGATCAGGCCGTCGTAGGTGGCGCGCTGCGCGCGGACCGCGGCGAGCGCCCCGGCGCCGGTCACCGCTTCGATCCGCCGGACACCGGAGGCCACGCCGCGTTCCGATTCGATCAGGAACAGCCCGATCTCGCCGGAGTTGCCGACGTGACAGCCGCCGCACAGCTCCATCGACAGACCCTGGACCTCCACGGTGCGCACCGTATCGCCGTACTTTTCGCCGAACAGGGCCATCGCGCCTGCCGCGACCGCCTCCTGGTAGCTGCGGAATCGAAAATCGGTCGGCACCGCGCGGCGAATCCATTCGTTGACGAGATCTTCGACCTTCTGTACCTCGGGAGGTAGAAGGCCGCGGTGATAGGTGAAATCGAAACGCAGCCGGTCGGGCGCCACCAGGGAACCGGCCTGCCGGGCGCTCTGGCCCACCACCTGGCGTAGCGCCGCATGCAACAGGTGGGTCGCGGTGTGGTTGCTCTCGATCGCTTGGCGCCGCTCGAAATCGACCTTCAGATCTACCTTCTGGTGCCGGCTGAGTGTGCCGCGCTCCACGTCGAGGAAGTGGAAGAAAATGCCCGAGTTGTCCTTGCGCGTGTCGGTGACGTGCGCCTTGCCCCCGTCCCAGAGAATCCACCCGGTGTCGCCGACCTCCCCGCCCCCTTCGGCGTAGAAGACGGTCTGGTCGAGCACGGCAACCCCTGACTCTCCCGCCTTGAGTTCCGAGACGCGTAGCGGGTCGCCGTCGCGGAACGCCGCCAGACGCGCGACGCCTGCCCCTTCGAGCGTCGTCGCGTCCCAGCCCTCGAACCGGGTCTCGGGCATGTCGGCGTGGCCGCGCAGCTCTTCGCGCAGGGCGAGCAGCCGATTCTGGACTTCCTTGGTCGCTTTGCGCGATTGCTCGCGCTGCCCTTCGAGCGCCTGGCGGAAACCGTCTTCGTCCACCCCGAAACGCTCCTCTTCGGCGATTTCGCGGATCAACTCGATCGGTAGCCCATAGGTATCGTAGAGGCGGAACACCATGGCGCCCGGCAGCGTCGCCTTTCCCTGCGATCGGAGGCGCTCTACCTCCTCCTGCACCTGGCGCGCGCCGGAGGCAACGGTTGAAAGGAACTTCTCCTCTTCCGCCTGGATCGCCGCGACCGAGGCCATGCGGGTGGCGCCCAGCTCGGGGTACGCCGCGCCGAGCACCTCGCCCAAGACCGGCACCAGCCGATGGAGGAACGGCTCTTCAAAACCGATCCGCATGCCGTGACGCACCGCGCGGCGCAGGATGCGACGCAGGACGTAGCCGCGCCCCTCGTTGCCGGGGATCACGCCATCAGCGAGCAGGAAGGAAACGGCTCGCAGGTGATCGGCGATCACGCGCAGCGAGGTGTCGGCCTCGGGATTCATCGGCTTGCCGCTCGGCGCCGTCATACCGTAGCGGAGCCCGGCGAGCGTCGCCGCCGCTTCGAGGATCGGCCGGAACAGGTCGCTGTCGTAGTTTGAGGAAACGCCCTGGAGCACCGCCGAGACCCGCTCCAACCCGGCTCCCGTGTCGATCGAAGGATTGGGCAGCGGCACGAGGTCTCCCCCGGCCTCCTCTCGCTGGTACTGCATGAAGACGAGGTTCCAGATCTCCAGATAGCGACCGGAGTCCGACCCCTCGTCCCAAGAGACCTGCGGGAGATGGGGGTAGAGGTCGACGAAGATCTCGCTGCACGGACCGCACGGGCCGGTCTCGCCCATCGCCCAGAAATTGTCCTTGGCGCCGCAGCGGAGAATGCGCTCCGCCGGCAGGGTCGACAGCGATCGCCAGAGCTTTTCCGCCTCGTCGTCTTCCTCGAAAACGGTCGCGAACAGACGCGCCGGGGGCAAACCCCAGACTTTGGTCACCAGCTCCCAGGCGAAGCGGATCGCCTCTTCTTTGAAATAGTCGCCGAACGAGAAGTTGCCGAGCATTTCAAAGAACGTGTGGTGGCGCGGGCTCGGGCCGACGTTTTCGAGGTCGTTGTGTTTGCCCGAGACGCGCAGACAGCGCTGCACCGAGACCGCCCGGCGATCCTCCGGGGTGTCGATTCCGAGGAAGGCGTTCTTGAAGGGCACCATCCCCGCGTTGACGAACAGCAGGGTCGGATCCCCGTGCGGCACCAACGGCGCGCTCGGAAACAGGCGATGGCCGCGTTCGGTGAAGAAATCGAGAAAGCTGCTACGAATTTCGGCGCTGTTCATGGTGTCGAGAAGCCCTTCGGGGACGCGGAGCGATTTCAAGAAGCAGGTAGGCTAACAGGCCGGACGGCCTGGCGCCAGAAGCGCGAGCGAGAGGCGCCCGCATAGCGCGCTATGATCTCAGTTCTTCCGCCCCACCGAATTGTAGAGAGGAACCCCTCTATGCCGATACCTCGCCGCGCCCTGGTCTCCGTGTTCGACAAGCGCGATCTCGAACCGTTCGTCCGAGGCCTGATCGACGTCGGCTTCAAGATCCTCTCGACCGGAGGCACGCTCGCGGCTCTGCATGCGGCCGGCCTGCCGGCGACGCCGGTCTCTGAGGTCACAGGATTCCCCGAGATCCTCGATGGGCGGGTAAAGACCCTCCATCCGAAGATTCACGGCGGGCTCTTGGCCGATCGCACCCGTCCGGAGCACATGATGCAGATCGCCGACCACGGCATCGCGCCGATCGACTTGGTGGTGGTGAACCTCTACGCTTTCCGCGCCGCGGCGGCAAAGCCGGGGGCCGCGCGGGCGACCGTGATCGAAATGATCGACATCGGCGGCCCCGCCATGCTGCGCGCCGCGGCAAAGAACCATGGGGGGATCGGCGTGGTGGTCGATCCGGGCGATTACGTCGAGGTGCTCTCCGCTCTCCAACACAGCGGCGGTACGCTGTCGGAAACGCTGCGGCGACAGCTTGCCGCCAAGGCGTTTCACCATACGGCGGAGTACGACACCGCGATCGCCCGGTGGATGGACGACGACCTTGGTACCCTGCCGGCGGAAGATGAGCCGGAACGCTTTCCCGCCACCCTCGACCTCACGCTCGATCGGGTACTCGTGCCGCGCTACGGCGAAAACCCGCATCAGCGCGCGGCGGTCTATGCCACCCGGGGAGGAGGAGGCGTCTTTGCCGGCTTCACCTCGATCCAAGGCAAGGAGCTTTCCTGGAACAACCTGCTCGACGCGGACGCTGCCCGTCGGATCATCGGCCAGTTCGAAGACCCAGCGGTCGCGATCATCAAACACAACAACCCGTGCGGCGTGGGCCTGGGGACCCATCTCGTAGAGGCCTACTCCCAGGCCCTCGCCACCGATCCCGTCTCGGCGTTCGGCTCGATTCTGGCGGTCAATCGCGAAGCCGACGAGGCATTCGCCGAGGCGATTTCCGACCTGTTCGTCGAGGTCCTGGTCGCTCCCTCGTTTTCCGGCCCGGCGCTGGAACGGTTTGCGGCGAAGAAGAATCTCCGCCTGGTCGCCTGCCCGCTGGCTCTGCCGCCCGATCGGGTCGAGGCGGGTTCGATCGAGCTACGCGCGATTGCCGGCGGTTATCTGGCGCAAGACGCCGACGATATCGCCGACGATCCCGCCACCTGGACGCTGGTGACCCAACGTGCCCCGAGCGACGAGGAGCGGCGCTCCTTGGAACTCGCGTGGAAGGTGGGGCGCTACGTAAAATCCAACGCGATCGTGGTCGCTAACCCGTCTCAGACCGTAGGCATCGGCGCCGGCCAGATGAGCCGGCTCGACTCCTGCCGGATCGCCACTGAAAAGGCGCGCCAGTTCGGCTTGGACCTCGCCGGTACCGGCGCCTCCTCCGACGCCTTCTTCCCGTTCCGCGACGGCCTCGACGCGCTCGCCGCGGCCGGCATCACCGCGATCGTCCAGCCCGGCGGCAGCAAGCGAGACGACGAGGTGATCGCCGCCGCCGACGAGCAGGGCCTCGCGATGCTGATGACCGGGGTGCGGCATTTCCGGCATTAGGGGGAGGTAAGGAAGCGGTTCCAGCCCCCGCGATCGAATCGCTCGCTACGTTACAACTCCCCTCGGTTACTCGTCCCCGCCGTGGTGATGCTCCCCGCCGCCTTCCTCTCCGACCGCGCCTCCCGGATTGGGCGCGCCGTCGCGGACTTCGGTGTGGCGGATTTGGCCTCCTAGGTTGGCGGCCTGGCCCATCAGGCCGGTGGTCGCGAGCGCCAGGAGCAGGAGGACGATCTGTAGGCCGCGCTGCGGGCCGGTGCGCCAAAAGAGCGCGACCAGGGCGAGTACGCCCAAGGGGAAGGCGGCGTAGCGCGAGTTTTCTGCCGCTTCTTCGTGCTCTTCGATGACCTCTTCCGTCACGCCCGGTTTGTCGTTGACCCAATCTTCGGCCCGATGGCCCGAATAGACCGAGGCCCACGTGCCGAGCCCGGCGAGCATGCAGGCGATCAAGCCCGCCCGGGCGAACGACGCGTTCTTGCCGATCAGTCCGCCACCGAGCAACAGAACCGCGGCGAGCGCCGCGAACAACGGCAGGTGGTTGACGATCAAGTGCAGGTGAGCCCAGTTCGGGTTCATAGACAACTCCCTCCTCAAAAATCCGCACCTGGATCGTAGCACCTGGCCCTGGCGATCAATGGCCAATCCGGCGAACCCTTGACGCCTCGGGCGCGAAGAGCTACTTTGCAGGCTCTCTCGGAAGGCGAACACGGTCAAGATGTTCAGCGGAATCGGGTCTCGTTGCGCTTCGGGCGCCCTACTGGTCGTAGCGATCGGGGCTCTACTCCTGGCTGCTTGCAATTCGTCCAATCCGGTGGCCCCGGCCCCGCCGCCACCGACCGGCGGCTCCGCTTTCGTCATTTCGCTCTCGGCCAAGCCATCCACGCTCGCCACCGGCTCGAACACCCCGTCGACGATCTCCGTCTCGGTGCGCCGCTCGGACAACGGCCAGGCGCCGCCGGACGGCACCAGCGTCTCGGTCAATACGAGCCTCGGCAGCCTCGGCACCGACGGGGCGGGCAACCCGATTACGATCACCACCGTTCGGCTCGCGGGCGGCACCGCACAGGTGAGCCTGTTTCCCGGCACGGCGACCGGTACCGCGCAGGTTCTCGCCCAGGTCGAACAGAGCACCGGCCAAGTCGCCGTGCCGATTCGGACCGTCACCCCACCGCCGTTTTTCCTCAGCGCGATCGCCCCGAACTTCGGCAACGCGGCGGGCGGCCAGCAGGTGACGATCACGGGCAGCGGCTTCGTCGAACCCGTGCGGGTGACGTTCGGCGGCGTGGTGGCCCGGACCGGCACGGTGACCGCCACCTCCGTCCAGGCCACCGTGCCGCGCTCGACCACGCCGGTCGACGAGGGGATGACCCGCTCGGTCGACGTCGAGGTGACCAACGCTCTCGGCCAGACCAGCTCGACATCGGACAAGCTGACCGGTGCGTGGACCTACAGCGGTGGCGACATCGAGCCGCCGCTCGCGGTGTTCTCGGTGACCCCCGCCTCGGGTCCCACCGGCGGCGGGACCAACGTGCGGATCATCGGTACCGGGTTCGAGCCGCCGGTTCAGGTCTTCTTCGGCTTGGTTTCGGGCGGCAGTTTTCAAGGTCTGCAAGCGACGGTGAAGACCGGGACGACCTCGACCCAGATCAACGCGGTCTCCCCGAACGCCAACGGCTTCGGGATCTCGCTGGCGAACCAACTGGTGAGCGTCCAGGTCTTGAACGTCAACACCGGGCAGAGCGCGATCGGTTCCGGCCTCTTCTTCTATAACGGACCCGGCCTGGTGGTGACTTCGATGAGCCCGCTTTCGGGCCCCTACACCGGCGGCACTCCGGTGACCATCAGGGGCGGGGGCTTCGATTCCACGGGGCGGTTCCAGGTTCAGTTCGGCGGCTCGGTCCAGACGCTCACTTCGATCTCCTCGGACGGCTCTCAGCTGAACGTGACGACCGTGCCCGTCGCGGTCAGCAACTGCCAGCCGCCGAGCGGCACGCTCACGGTCACCCGGCTCGACACCGGGGTCTCCATCGCGAGCCCCCTCTCGTTTGCCTATATCGTGCCGACCCCCTCGATCACCAGCCTTTCGCCGGCGAGCGGCCCCCAGGGAGGTGGCACCGCGATCACGGCCCAAGGAAGCGGATTCGACACCCAGGTCCGCGCGACCGTCAACGGGGTCGCGGCCACCGTGAGTTCGGCCCAGCCCTCGGCGGTAGCCTTTACCGCCCCCGCCTTCACCGGCACGTTCGAGACCGAGACCTGCACCAGCAACGGCATGCAGGGTACGCGGAACAAACCGAAGGCGGTCGACGTCGTGATCTCCAACACGGCGACCGGCTGCGCGGACACGCTGCCGCAGAGCTATACCTACCAGCCGTCCGACACTTCCTGCGTCGTGCCGCCGCCGGCCAAACCGAAGGCGGACTTCACCGTTCAGATCGTCGACACCACGGTGCAGTTCATGGACGCCTCGACCAATTCACCGACCAGCTATCTGTGGGATTTCGGCGAGCCGGCAAGCGGCGGCGCCAACCTCAGCTTTCAGACCAACCCGAGCCACGTCTACACGGTCGCCCCGGGGCAGACCATGATCTTTTCGGTCAGCCTCACCGTCACGAACGACGGCGGATCGGACACGGCGGTCAAGTTGATCTCGGTGACCGCTCCGGCACCCCCACCAACTTGAAACCGCCGCCCGCGCCGCGCCGCGGGCTCTCCTAGAAACCCAAGCGTCAGAACCTTTGCTCCGGGAGCCTTTCGATGCCCGCGATCGCCCGAACCCTACCGCTGCTCGCCGCCCTCCTCGCCCTCGCCTCGTCCCCCAGGGCGGAAGCCTCGGGCTTTGCCACCGAGCAAGAGGGCACCCGGGCGATCGGCCTCGCCGGGGCCTTCACCGCGATCGCCGACGATCCCTCGGCGCTTTACTACAACGTCGGCGGGCTCGCCCTGCTCGGCAACCGGGTTCTGACGGTCGGCGCCTCGTCCTACACGCTCCAGCGGTCGCAGTACCAGGGGCGCGCGCCGGGCATCGGCACCGGCACCACCGGCGAGCAAGAGGTCGTGCGGACGATTCTGCCGCACGCCTACCTTGCGTTGCCGTTCGGCGGCCGCGCGAAGGTCGGCCTCGGCGTCTACTCGCCGTTTTCGATCGATACCGATTGGAGCAACCCCTCGACCTTTCCCGGCCGGGCGATCTCGCTCACCTCCCAGGTGCGAACGCTCGACGTCTCGCCCGGAATCTCGTTTGCGGCAACCAAGAAGCTCGGCCTCGGGATCGCGGCGATCTACCGATTCTCCGACCTGTCGTCCTCGCGCCGCATTCAGCTGCCCGATCCGGTATCCGGCCAGCTGCGCGATGTCGCCTCGGTCGATGCCGGCACCGACTTCAACGGCGCTCTCGGCTTTACCGTCGGCCTTTTGCATCGGCCGACGAGCACGTTCTCGTGGGGGTTGTCGTACAAGAGCCCGATCGAAGTCTCGTACCAGGGCTCCGGGCGGCTCACCCAACTCGCCTCGGGCAATGCACAGCTCGATCAGCTCGCCCGGGCGGCGTTGCCGTTCGACTCCGACCTGCCGATTGAGAGCCGGATTCAGTTCCCCGCCTCCGGCGCGCTCGGCATCGCGGTCGGCCGGAGCGATCACGTCCAGGTCTCCTTCGATCTCGGCTGGACCCAGTGGAGCCAGTTCGAGGGAACGGGCGTCGCGTTCGTCAACAACCCCTCTCTCGGCTACGTGCTCCAGGGCGCCTACGAGGACGCCTTCAGCTATCGGCTCGGCCTACGCTGGACTCTTGCCGGCGGATCGCAGTTTCGCTTCGGCGGCGCGCTCGAACGGACACCGCAGCCGGAGGCGAGCCTGAACCCGTTCTTCCCTGACGCCGACCGGACCGTCGTGGCGCTCGGCTACGGCCTCGACTGGCTCGACATCGGCTTGCAGTGGGTGAGTTTTGACGACCGATTGACGTTCCGCAATCCGAACGGTCTGAACGGGCTCTACCGCAACGAGGCGTGGATCCTCTCGGTCTCGGCGACCAAGCTGAATCGATAGATTCGGTCGATCGGGTCGGGTGGGCCGAGCAGGGCCAAACGGAGCCACGACCGAAAGGCGCTACCCGATCGACAGCACCACGACCGCGACGCCTGCCTGAGAGTGCATTTTCGTCGCCACCTTCGCGGCCGACGCGCGGTCCGGGAACCGGCCGACCCGCACCGCGTAGAGCGGCGACTGGCCCGCGCGAACGATTTCCACCACGTACGGCGAAAAGCCCCGTGCAGAGAGCTTCTGGACCATCGCGTCGCAGTTCAGCCGCTCGCGATAGGCGCCGGCCTGAACGGCGTAACGGCCGGGCTCCGGAGTCGTGCTCTCCACCTCGGCACTCGCCGCAGTGGCAGCGGCCGGTGCGGTCGGGGCGTCTTGCGCCGCGCTCTTGGCCGGCGGCGCCTCCTCCCCCCCCCGAGTGCTCGGAACGCTCGGAGGAAGGGCTACGGGCACCCCTCCGCGCGAATCGATGATCGGGTCGGATTCCGGCTCGGGCTTGCTCACAGCCGCCGGTTTTGCCGGCGTGGGTCTCGCCACCGGGGCAGGGGGTGCAGCGGAGAACGGAACGGACTCGACCGGAGAGGAATCTTCCGGCGCGTAGTTGCCATCGGGCAGAGGTTCCGGATCGTAGCGATCCGAAGGCTCGGCCACCCCGTCGCCGGTGACCGGAACCGCGTCGCCCTCGTTCCAACCCGGGTCTTCGGCCGGTTCGGCGTCCGAATCCGCTGAATCCGCGGCAGTCGGCGGATCGGCAAAGCCAGTCAGCCGCACGGGGAGAGCCGGCCCCGTAGCCTGGGCGAGGGTGCTCTGGGCGGCCCCCGGCGGCAGCACGCCGTATTGGACCCCGAGCAGGAAGCCGATCGCCACCAGCACCAGGCCGAGGAACACCGCTCCCCCGGCGAGAAGGAAAAGCGAACGGCGATCGAAGACGAAGGCAATCATGACGCTTGACCGTCGCGCCTACTCGCCCAGCTCCATGCCCATGACGTGGAAACCGGAGTCGACGTAGACCGTCTCGCCGGTCGTCCCGGAGGCGAGCGGCGAGAGCAGATAGAGCCCGAGATTACCGACCTCTTCGTGGGTGACGTTGCGCCCGAGCGGCGCGATTTCACCCACCTTGTTGTACATCTTGAGAAAGCCGGGGATCGAGCGGGCGGCGACCGTCCGTACCGGACCGGCCGAGACGGCATTGACCCGCACGTCCTTTTTCCCCAGCTCATAGGCGAGATAGCGGACGCTTGCTTCGAGCGCCGATTTGGCGATGCCCATGACGTT
>JBBRUC010000071.1:0-26886 GCA_038248205.1 Thermoanaerobaculia bacterium | reverse complement strand
GACCTCCGCCTTCACGACAAGCTTGTTTTCAGGCCCTTTCGGGCTTCAATCGCCCAGCGAAACCAGACGAAACTGAAAACCCGGCGATCCGGTGCTCCGAAAACACCCTCGGTCGAAACCTTCATGCATAGTCCGGGTTAGGTCGGGCGCTAACGATCGATGAGGCGAGCTACGGGGCAGACCACCCCGACGTCGGAAGAGACCTTAACAACCTGTCACGGTCGCTTCTGGCCACGAAGCGCTTCACCGAAGCGGAGCCGTTGATGCGCCGGGCGCTCACGATTTTCGAAAGGAGCTTCGGGTCGAATTACCCAAACGTTGCTGTGGCGCTCTACAACCTGGCCATTCTGCTCCTAACGACGAATCGCATAGCTGAAGCGGATCCGCTGCTGATCCGCTCAATTGCAATCGACGAAGCGAGCCTGGGAAAGGATAACCCCAGGGTCGCTAGGCATCTCGTGCTTCGGTCCTTCTTGCACGTGGCCACGAATCGCATTGATGAGGCGGAGCCTTTGATGCGCCGAGCCCTCGCGATTGACGAGGCGGGCTTGAGGCCTTATCACCCCGAGGTCGTACGCGACCTCCACAACCTTGGCGCGTTGCTCCATGCCGCGAACCGCATTGGCGAGGCGGAGCCGCTGATGCGTCGGGCGCTCTCTATCTGTCTCGACTTCACCCAGCGTACTGGGCACGAGCATCCGCATCTGCAGATCGTTTCCGGGATCTACCGGGACTTGCTTCGAGAAACGGGCAAGTCCGACGCCGAGATCGAGGCGGCGATAGCGGCGGAAGCGCGTAGGATATGAGGGATGAGCCTCCTCTCCCGAGCCATGATCGTCAGTGCTCTCGAAGAACTGGCAGGTGAGCTTGAGGCAACAGGAACGGCTCCGCGAGAAGAAATCGTGCTGGCAGGGGGTGCGGCTCTCGTAATGTTGTACAACGCTCGCGAGGCGACTCGCGATGTCGATGTCTGCTCCTTGGGTTTGGGAGGTTCCGCTGCCCTGCTGGATGCCGCGCGCCGAGTGGCGAGCAACCTCGACTTTCCTGAGGATTGGCTCAACGATGGTGTGAAGGGCTATCTCCAGGGTTTACTCCCCGGTGAAGTCCTGCTCGACCGGCCTGGTCTGTTGGTTCGAGCCCTGGCGCCTCCGCAGCTCCTGGCCATGAAATTGAGCGCTTGGCGAGACGACGTGGATATCAGTGATGCGCGGCTTCTCCTTCCCGAGGTTCCGGGGACGAGAGAGGAAGTGTGGCAGGCGGTCGAGGAGTTCGTTGTTCCTGGTCGCGGGCTCAAGGCCCGATACGCCTTTGAGGACCTTTGGGAGTCGGTTCATGGATCTTAGAGACCTCGTGTACGCTCTCCTTCGCTGGGATGCTCTTTCGGCCAGACAGTGGCTGGCCGATGCCCAGCGCTCCGGCTTGGTCTGGACCGACGTTCCGGCTCCCGCGGGGTTGAACGCGACCGAGCTGGCGACGGCAGCGGGCGTCGCTGAGCTGATGGCGGAGCGTATCGGTCAGCCTCCACCGAGCTGGGCGCCGGGTGTTCCTCCAGCGCCCGCGAAGCTTTTTCTCGTCCGCGCAGCGGCAACGATGCCACGCCTGCGGACCCTGTGTGAACAAGAGGGCCCTGAGCCGCTTCGACGCCGAGGCCTTCTGGCACCGCCGGAGTTTCTGGTGATCGCCTAACGAAAATCCCCCAAACTCACGGCGTCGCATCCTCCAGATCGATCCGATACACCCCCAAACTCGGGCTCGCGGCGTAGAGCCGGGATGGGTTCTGTGGGTCGAGTGCCACGAAGCCGGCAAAGCCTTCTAGCGGCAGCCCCTGATTGATCGGGAGCCATCTCGTTCGGCCGGCGTTCCATTGGAAGACTCCCCGATCCGCCAAGCCGACGTAGAGGCGGGAGGGATCTTGCGGGTCGATCAGGAGGGATTGAATCGCCGCTGTCTCTAGGCCGCGATTCATCGCTCGAAACGTCTCACCGCCGTCGGCGCTCGCGAAGACTCCCTGGGTCAAGGTGCCGACGTAGAGCTTTCGGCCGTCCTGCGGGTCGCGGGCCATCACCGGGTGGGAAGTGCCCTGCGGGCAGAGCGGCTTGGGGAGCCCGGTTCCAAAGCGCCGCCAGGTCTTGCCGCCGTCCTGGCTGCGATGGAGCCCGGTGCAGGTGATGCCGTAGAGCGTGTCGGCGCGGTCGGTGTCGACGATCAACGTGCCGAGGCGGTGGAGCGGAGCAAGGGTTGCATAAGTGGCGAAGCCGTCGCTGCTGCGCAGGAGAAAATCGCCGAAGCCTGCGAAGTGGAAGAAGTAGGTGCCGGCGACGAAAACAGCGTCCGGGTCGTGCGGATCGAGGCCGGCCACGAACATGCCGATGTCGCAGAGCGAATCCCCCGAATTGCAGTTGTACGGCACGGGCAGCACCGCCCAGTTGCGGCCACCGTTCGTGCTCTCGGCGAGATAGGTCTCGACACCGTCGAATCCGGTGGCGTACAGCGTAGTCGGAACCTCCGGATGGAACGTTTCGAGATAGAGCGGAGAGAAATCGAATAGATCGGTGTACCGGTGCGCCCAGGTCGTCCCTTCGTCGAGGCTCCGAAACACGCCGATGCCGGCTGTAGCGTAGACCGCGGGCGGACCCATCGGAGCGACAGCAACCGAGGTGGCCCCTTGCGCCAGGATGCCCTGGTTCGAAGAGGTCCAGGCCGCTCCGGCATTGGCTGAAAACCAGAAGCCGGTGGCGCCGGCCGCGAGCACTTTTTCCGGCACCGCCGAAGGCGCGAGGCGCACGAGCGTGTCGCGCGGCTGAAGGGGAGAATTGAAGTGAGCCGGGAGAGAAGGATTCCAAGTCGTCCCGCCGTCGCGGCTGCGCGAGGTGCCGAAGAAACTCGAGCCGATCAACGTACCATTCGCCGCGGCGACGAGATCGACCAGACCGAGGTCCGCCGCAAAAGAGGTCCAGGTCGAACCGCCGTCGGTGGTGCGGTAGATCGGATCGAGCCGGGCATCGTGTACGAAGGCGGCGTAGAGCGTCCCCGCGTGTTCGGGGTCGAAGATGAAACGAGGCCGGACGAAATCGATCGCCGGCCGAGTTGCCGAGATCCCCGTCTGCACCCAGGTCCGGCCGTCGTCGGTGCTCTTCCAGACGAACAAGGAGGGGTTGGATTCGCTCTGGTCCGTAACCGCGAAGAGCGTCGAGAGATCATGGGGGTCGATCGCCACGGCGACCACTGAAACGTTGGCGAACGCCCAGGGTTCAAAGGTGTCGCCATGATCGGTCGAGCGGAGGAGTCCTTGCCCGGTGGCGGCAAAGAGAACCCCGAAATGAACGGGATCCAGGGCCACGACCGCCGACGGGCCGAGATCCTTCCAAGTATGCCCGCCATTGCGCGACCGGAACAGGCGCGAACCCGTTCGGGCGTAGACCGTGAGGAAGTCGTGCGGCGCGACCTGCAGGTCTTCGACATCGGGGGGAAGGAGGGCGCGGCGCTCCCAGGTGGCGCCGGTGCTGCGGCTGCGGAAGAAGCGGCCGTTTCCGGCCGCGGCGTACAGCACGCTGGTCGCGGACGGGGCCTCGGCCACCGCGAGCAGCGGCCCGCCGAACGGTGTCGCCCGTTGCCAGCCAGGTCCCGCCGCGGAGGCTGATGCCGCAAATCCGAGCAGGGTGAGAGCGGCCAAACCCAGGGCCTGGAGCCGATTAGGGCGGGGGAGCAGTTTCATCATCGGTACGAAGTGTACGGGCAGGGGAGGTATAGCGTATAGCCGACCGGTCCCGCGCGGCCGGCGCTTCCCACAGGCCGTGCGGGCGAACCTCTTCTTCAGGCCACTTCGAGCGGCTTTCTCGCCCGGACGAACGCGGCGGCGGCTTTGCCGTCGATCTCGTCGAGACGGCCGGCCAGGTGGTCGAGGTTCGTACCGACGAGGAACGCCTTGGCCTCCTCGGCGCGGTAAATGCGGGTGGGCTCGATGCCGATCGCTTCGAATCCGACCTCGGCGAGCAGGGTCCGGTAGTCGTCCGATTCGAGCGCTCCGGCGACGCAGCCGGCCCAGAGTTCGACGCTCCTCTTGAGATCGGCCGGGACGGTGCCCAAGAACACCACGTCCGAGATCGCCAGGCGGCCGCCGGGTTTGAGCACGCGGAACGCCTCGGAAAGCACCTGTCGCTTGTCCCCCGAGAGATTGATCACGCAGTTGGAGATGATCACGTCCGCGGTGTCGGTGGGCAGCGGTACGTTTTCGATCGCGCCGCGCAGGAACTCGACGTTGGTGGCTCCCGCTAGGGCCTGGTTCTGGCGCGCCAGGGCGAGCATCTCGTCGCTCTGGTCGAGGCCGTAGGCCTTGCCGGTGGGGCCGACGCGACGGGCGGAGAGGAGGACGTCGATGCCGCCGCCGGAGCCTAGGTCGAGCACCACCTCGCCGGGCAGCAGCTCCGCGAGGGCGGTCGGGTTGCCGCAGCCGAGCGAGGCGAGGATCGCGTCCTTCGGCAGGCCGAGCGTTTCGGCCTCGGTATAGAGGTCGGCGGTGATCGGATCGGCGCAGGAATCGCCGCCGCAGCAGCCAAGGGCGCTCGCGCCGGATTTGCCGGCGGCGACCGCCTGGGCGACCGAATCGTACTTGGCGCGCACGGCGGCCTGGATCGCGGCGCGGTCGGCGGGCGCCGTCGTCGGGCCGGCCTCGGCGGTCGCTCCGCCGCAGCAGGTCGGTCCGCAGCAGGGGGCAGGGAGGGCTTCGGCGGCCGGGGTGGTGGTCTCGGTGTTCATCGTTCGTTCTCCTGAGGTTCGAGATCGAATCTCGGTTGGTAATGACAACTATCGGGTCTCAAAACGCTACAGTTCGGTTTACACAAAGGTCAGCAGGTTGAACAGGCGCCGCCATCGACGCCGCAGCTCGTGCGCGACTCGACGGCGCGGGCCAGGCGGCCGAGTAGCAGGGCCATCGCGCGCCGCGCCTCGGGCTCGATGTCCACCAGCAGCCGCTGCGCTTCCAGCTCAAGATCCCGTTCGATCCGCTCGCACAGCGCCCGGCCGGTGGGGGTGGCCGCCAGCAGCAGCGCCCGGCCGTCGGCCGGATGGGGAGAGCGGGTGGCGTACCCCTTCCGCTCCAGGCTGTCGACCACCCGGCTCGCCGTGCTCTTGTCCAGGTACAGCACCTGGGCCAACTCGTTGAGCGTGAGAGGCCCGCGCCGGATCAGCTCCTCCAGCGCATAGCACTGGGTGACCGAAATGTCGTGGCAACAGATCCGGTCCCGGTCGCGGAACTGAACCACCCGGACCAAATCGGAAAGCGACCGCTGCAAGTCCGCCGCATCCCGTACGAGAGTGGGATCGGCCGGCCGCAAGGCGATAGGGGAGTCGAGAACCGGAAGCGAAGGGGCGGTGTCGGGCGGGGCGGAGGCGCTCATGGTTGGTGATAACAACTATCTGGGGGATTCATTCCCGTGGCTTGGAAGAGGGAACAATTTCGATGCACCCAGCAGTGGTAGCATGACCCCCATGAAATTAAAAGTTGTCGTACATGAAGCGGAAGAAGGTGGGTACTGGGCCGAGGTTCCGGCCATTCCGGGTTGCGCAACGCAAGGCGAGAACTTCGAAGACCTCCTGAAGAATCTCTACGAGGCCGTCGAGGGTTGCCTTGCGGTGGATTTCGATCCGGCGGCGTCAGAAGAAGGACGGCTGATCGAAATCGCCGTATGAAGAGCGTAACCGGTCGTGAACTGGCCAAAGCCCTCGAAGCGAATGGCTGGTCTCTACTCCGAATCCAGGGAAGCCACCACATCTACGGAAAGCTGGGGCGCAACGTCAGGCTCTCGGTTCCGATTCATGGGAACCATCCGCTGAAACTCGGCCTCTTGCGACATCTGCTCAAGTTGGCATCGCTCTCCGAGGCGGATGTTTGAGCAGCTCACCCCTCGATCCGGTGCTCCACCACCGCCCCCGAAAAACTCCGCTCCCCGAGCGATAGGTAGATCTGCCCTTCGGTGACGGAGAGGTCGATCTTCGTGCGCCGGTCGAGGTGCTGCGCGGCCTCTTCGATCATCGCGCGGTCGAGGGCGTAGATCGGGATCTCCGCGGCGCGATAGATGCGTCGGCCGGCGTATTGGCGCTGGAGCATCGCGGGGTTCTTGTGGGTGTAGACGGCGACCCGGTCGGCGGCTTTGGCGGCTTTGTTGAGGCGCTCGGCGTCCGGGGCACCGATTTCGATCCAAGCGGTGATGCGACCGGTGGGATCGACGATCCGGATCGGCGGCTCGTCCGGGTCCGATATGCCGCCGCGCGAGAAGATGATCCCCTCCTCGTATTGGAGGCAGTAGGCGAGGACGCGGGTCAGCATGTAATCCAGGCTCTCGGAGGGATGGAGAGCCACGCGCAGCGCCAGGTCTTCGTAGACCCCTCGGTCGACGTCGGCCAGCGCGATGTCCAGGTTGTAGACCGTCGAAGTGAGAGCCACGGAAGGGTCCGATCGAAGATTGGGTAGTGGCTCCGTTTGGCTCTGCTCGGCTCCTTACGTGTGCGCGCCTTGTTCGGCGCTGCCAGTCGCCTGTGCGAGCCCAACACGGAGCCACTACCGAAAATAGGGTGGAGGGGCCGGCTCACAGAAGCTACCACACCGGTTTTGGCGCCAACTCTAGTTGGCGACCGGTGGGCAGGGCATCCCAACCCTTGCAACCTCCCGGCCGGGCCATTAGAGTGAGGATATCCATTCACCCGTATCGACCCCGAAAAGTACTCAGGAGGGTAGTTGCGTGAAATACGCCGAAACCTCACGACACCGATCCGAGCGGTTTGCGTCCCGGATCGCGCTCTCGCTGTTCGTTTCCTTCTGCTGGATTCTTGGCGCTCTGCCGGGACGGGCGGACGCTGCCGCCGCTCCGGCCAAGCAGCCACCTGTGGCGACGGCGACGTGGGATCTCCTCGACGGTGTCGCGACGATCGGCCTCGATCGCTCGACGCTGGCCGGCCTGGGATTCCAGGTGACCGACCTTTCGCCGTCGGTCTCCGGCCATGCGCTTCACCCGTTGTCGGTGGTGCCGCGCAACGCGCCCTCGTTTGCGCTCGACGGCCGGATCGGTCTGCACGCGATCGTGGCGTGGGACGGCTTCCGCGGGTTTGAGGGCACCTCGATGCACCTCCAGGGCGGATTTCGCCTCGTCGGTCCCGCGGGTACCTTCGACCTCACCGGCATGGAACTGCGTCCCGGCGCCAAGCCCGGCGTACTGGAGCTGTTCGACGCCGCCGGCATGGCCCTGTTCACCACCGCGGATGCGCAGTGGGAACTCGACGCGCCGACCGGCAAGCTTCGGTATCTGAACGCGGACCTACGCATTCTTCCCGACCTCGCCCGGCTCTTGGGCTACGAGAGCTACGTCGGCGTCTCGATCGGAGTCCTCGACCTCGATGCGACGCTTTCGGCCGGCACCTTGCCGCCGGTTCCGGAGCGCCCGGCGGGGGTTGATGCACCGCCGCCGTGCGGCGATTGGAGCGGCACGGTGGATGTTTCGCTCACCAACATGACCTCGATCGGCCAAGCCGGCATTTCGACCGTGAACGGCCGGTCGGTGGTCGTCGTGCTCCCGTCGGCGGATCTCAAGAACGTCGGCACCGCCAATGTCCCCTGGTACTCGAAGTTCACCAATCTCGGCGTACCGCCTTGGAATGACCAGCATCCCTTCCTGGTCTGGCAGATGACGCGCGCCACGCCCTCCGGCGACTTCTTTGAACCGCTCGGCAAGAGCGACCTCAAGCATGCGTTCCTCACGCTGAACAACGGCTGCGACGCCGGGGCATGCACCGACTCTCACGTGCTCGGCTCCGGTTGCACGGACGTCTACGGCACCGGCACGAACAACAGCACCGGATCGCTCGGCCCGCGCAACGAGGTCACCGCCTCGACCGGAATTTGGTCGCACTGTGGCGGCATCTCGACCCATTTCGACACCAACGGTGATTGCAGCCAGGATTTTTCCGGCTCGGGTGAGAACTCCTTTACCCACGGCCTCAAGGCGGCGGAAAGCGACCTTCAGGTGGCGGGCGCCAAGTATTACGTCGAGGCGTTCTACATCATCCGCAACGACGTGAACATCTTCAACAGTATGGGCTTCCGCCAGGTTACGCCGACCAAGCCCGGAAGCACCTGGTCATTCCCGACCGTCGGCGCCTACACGCTCGGACCGCCGATCAACGCCTGGGTCAATCCGACGACCCCAGGGGCGAACGCCGATAACCGTACGCTCGACACCGGCGGCGAGGGGCATGTTCAGCTCGCCGTCAAGGTCACCGACGTTTCCGGCAGCCCGGGGCGGAAGCGCTTCGCCTACGCGCTTCAGAATCACGACTTCGATCGGCGAATCAAGAGCTTCCATGTGCCGTTCGACGCGACGGGCGCGGTGATCACCAACATCGTCTACGCGGACGGCGACGGCTTTGCCACCAACGATTGGACGGCCACGACCGATGCCACCGGCATCACTTGGACCGCCCCCGCGGCCACCACGCCGCCGGCCGAGATCGACTACGCGACGCTCGTGTCGTTCCGGTTCGACATCGACCGGACGGCCGTTCCGGCTTCTTCGACGCTCGGTGTTTTCGAGGCCGGTTCTCCTTCCGATCTGACGATCCAGAGCCTTGCGCCGATCGGTCCGGACGCACCGCCGATGGGTTCGTTCTTCACCACTTCCCCGTGCCGGCTGGTCGACACTCGCGGTCCCAACGGTCCGCCGCTCGTGCCGAGCCAGGTGCGGACGTTCGCGACCACCGGCCTCTGCGGTATTCCGGTCGGAGCCAAGGCGTTGGCGGTCAACGTCACGGCGATCAACGCGGCCACCGACGGGCACGTGACGGCCTATGCCGGAGCGGTTCCGAGCACGGTGACGCTCAACTTCGGGGCCGGACAGACCCGAGCCAACAATGCGATCGTCGGCCTGGAGAATGACGGATCGTTCAAAGTCATCTCCTTCCAGACGAGCGGGACGCTCGATCTGACAATCGACGTCAGCGGTTACTTCCAGTAGGCGGTACAAGCGGTACATAACTTCGAACCGGCGTCGCAACCCCGAGCGGGTGCGGCGCCGGTTTTCACTGGCTCGTGCCCGACGAGAACGAAGCCCAGCACGGAAATCGGGTGTGGTCCGGCGCGCCCGCGGCGCGCGCCGCCTGGCACGTCCAGAACTCAAAGCGCCACCCGGACGTCAACGGCGGCGCGAAGAAGGTCAACCATTGGTCGCTCGGCATCGAGGTGGTGAACGCCCAGGTGGCTTCCGACACCTTCTCCGATTGGCAGATCGAGGCGACGGCGCAGATCGTTCGCCGTTGCTGGTCCAAGTACCCCAACCTCTGGCACGTCGTTTCCCACGCCAAGCTCGACCCGGGCTCCGTGGAGCCGGTTGAAGGAGCTGGTGCTCGACGGCGGCGCCAACGACGACGTTCCGGCGCTCGTGATGGGGGTCGCCGATGCGGCGTTGGCGGTCGACCTGCCGCCGGGAAGCTGTTGCGTGGGGTAGGGGAGGGGACGAAGGGCGAGGCCGGACTACGGCAGGCCTTCGAAGAAGTCGACCACGCCGGTCTCCAGCGAATACTCGGCGCCGACGACCAGCAGGCCGTCGTTTTGGATCAGGTGCATCAGAATCTCCGAGCCGTGGCGCAAATGGTCGGCCGAGGCTTGGATGTTGGCGCGGACCGCCTGGCGTAGCAGATCGTCCGGATCGTTGCCCAAATCAGCCGCCAACAGTCCTTCGACCGCGGGACGGATGCGGCTGACGATCGAATGGAGGCCGCGCGACTGGGCTTCCGAGGCCCTGCCGATCTCTTCCAGCGTAGCGAGGATCGCGCCGCAACTCGAATGGCCGAGGACCACCACGAGGCGGGTGCCGAAGCGCTCGGCGGCGAACTCCACGCTTCCCACCTGCGACGGCGAGACGATGTTGCCGGCGACCCGGATGACGAACAGGTCGCCGAGCCCTTGATCGAAGACGATCTCCGCCGGCACCCGCGAATCGGAACAGCCGAGGATGATCGCGAACGGCTCTTGCCCCTCGGCGGCGAGTTCTTCGCGCCGCGACCGGGTCGGAACGGCCGCGTTGCTCCGCACCTCGGCTTCGAAGCGTCGGTTTCCTTCTCGAAGCCGTTTGAGCGCTTCGATCGCGTTGATCATGAACGGACCTCCCTTAGAGAAACCGGAAGATGAGTGTTGCGACAAGCGTCGGCAACAGCGCCCCGAGCAGAAGCTTGAGCGGCGAGATGCCGTCAACGCCAAAGAATTTACCCAACAGGGTCTGACCCGCCGGATTCGGCGCGTTGGCGATCACCGTCAAGCCGCCGCCGGTCACGGCGCCTTGGACGACGGCGACGCGCAGCGGCTCGGCGAGATTCGGCACGAGGGTCGCCAGATAGGTGATCAACGCATTGTCGTTGAACGCGGTGAGGATCGCGGCACCGAAGAACAGCGGCGCCTCGGTGAGGCTCGCAAGTACCGGCGAGATCCACCACCCTTGAAGCCGGCCGTGAATGACCAGGCCGCCGAGAAAGAAGCCGACCATCAACGGGCCCTTGAGGTTGACCAGGGATTGATAGGGCGAGGTCGCCGCCACGAAGCCGAGAAAGAACAAGAACCCGCCGAGAAAGAGCGCCGGGGAGTGCGAGTTGAAGACGGTCCAGGCCATGAAGGCGATATGGACCGCGGTGATCCAGGCCGGCACCGGCAGCAGGGTGTGCCGGGCCTCGCCATCGTCGGAATCGATCGTTTCAAAATCTCCCGCCGGTTCGGGCACCTCGATATCCGGCGCGGGTGACTGGGCGGCCAGGGATTTGAGCTCCTTGCGGAACAGCAGGCTGTAGAGGAGGGTCGAGGCGAGCACTCCGAGCACCGCCCGCCAGCCGAAGTGATCGAACAGGTAGACCGAACTCCAGTTCCACGGCCCCGCGACCATCAGGATCGGCGGAGCGGCAAAATTCGTCAGCGTTCCGCCGATCGAAATATTGACGAACAGCAGTCCCAGCGTCGCGTACTTGAGCTTTGGGCTCGGTTTTAGGTCGTAGAACTGCCGACCGAGCAGAATGGCGCAGATGGTCATCGCCGCCGGCTCGGTGATGAACGATCCGAGCAGTGGCCCGAGGGTGAGGATCGCGACCCACCAGGAGCGCGGAGTTCCCTTGCCGAGAGAGGCGACGCGACGGAGCATCTTCTCCGCCAGGCCGATGATCGGCCGGGTCGACGCGAGCGCCATGATCGCGATGACGAACAGCGCTTCGGTGTAATCGACGGTGTGGTTCAGGTACTCCTTGGCGGTGCCCCACCCGTCGTAGAGCGTCAAGGCGAGCATCAGGACGACCGCCCAGAGCCCGAACACCACCTCGACCTCGCCGAAGAAGTGGAGGATCTCGGCGGCGACGCTCGGTCGCTTCGGCCGTTTGTCGCGGATCGCTTCGTCGTCGTGCTGCTGCTGAATCCGATGGGCGAGCGCGATGAAGCGGGCCGCCACGAACGTATGGAGGATCGCCAGGATGAAAACGATCGTCGCCACCGCGTTGAACGGATCGACCGCAACGCGATCGGAGAGCGTTGCCAGCAACCCGGCGCTCGAAGCGGGCGGGTACTGGTCGAGCGGGGTGGGGAACGCGGAGACGAAATGTCCGGCAACCATTCGGCGGACGATATCCGAGCCGTGCGGGGACGGCAAGGAGGGAGCCGGTAACTTCTTTTGATGCTGGGGTTTTAAGGTGGTGCCGAAGAGGGGAGTCGAACCCCTACGACCTTGCGGTCGGTGGATTTTGAGTCCACTGCGTCTGCCATTCCGCCACTTCGGCTGCGGGCGCGATGGTAGGGCGTCGATCGAAAGGTGTCAATCGGGGGCGGTGCCGCGAAAGGAAGTTCCCCAAGGCTCGGTGGCCGGCGTAACTCGGGCGGGAATCGTCGGGCTTCGCTCGCCGGCCCGGCGCTCAGGCGCTTGACGAAACGGTGCTCCTGGTGTATAACTTGGCGACGTAAGCGTAAGTCTCCCAGAGACTTACTCTTCCATTCCTCCTTTCTCTCCAACCTCCACGGGAGCCCGGATCGTGACATTCAAAATCGGTCAGAAGGTGGTTTACCCCAACCACGGGGTCAGTCTCGTCGAGAAGATCGAAGCGAGCGAGATCGCGGGGTTGGACCAAACCTTCTATCACCTGAAGCTGCTGTCGAACAACTCGAAGGTCATGGTGCCGAAGTCCAATCTGGAGCTGGTCGGTCTCCGGCCGCTCTGTGCCACGCGCGACATCCGTGCCCTGTTCGAGATCCTTGAGGACGGCAACATCGACACCTACAAGGATTGGAAGGGCCGGTACAAGCAGAACCTCGACAAGATGAAGACCGGACGTCTCACCGAGGTCGCCGAGGTGCTCAAGAATCTCCGCCTGGTCTCGCAGCGCAAGAGCCTGTCGTTCCGCGAGAAGAAGATGTACGAGCGGGCGAAGTACTTCATCGTCAGCGAGGTTGCCCACGTCAAGAACATCGGCGAGCGCGATGCCGAAGATCTCGTCGAACGCTCGCTCACGTCGAGTCTCCTCAAGCGCCAAAACACCAAGGTAGCAAGCTGACGGTAACGCTTCGCTGCATGCTTCCTGTCGTTGGTGCGAAGGCCGCCCCCGGTGGGGCGGCCTTCGTGCTTTTCGGATACTGGCTCAGTTTGGCTCGCTCGGCTCCTTCGTGCGCGCGCCTGCGTCGCTGCCAGTCGCCTGCGCGAGCCAAACTGAGCCAGCATCGCTTTTCGACGGGTTCGTGAGCGGGGCCGAGTTAGTTGCTAGAATCGAATTCTGATGCCCTCATTCCCGCGCGTTTCCTCCCAGGCAGTCCTCGCTTCCTGTCTCCTGGCTCTCGGCCTGTTCGGCGCCGCGGGAGAACCGGCGCGCGCCCAAGAAGGGGCGAGCGTGCTCGATCTCCAGTCGATCGAGCTACAGCTGGCGATCGACCGGCGCCTGCTTTCCACCGATGTGGCGGATTACCGCGACGCGCGCAATCGCGAGATCGGCGCCCGGCTGCATGCCGACGAAGTGGCGGTGCGGCTCGACGATCAGCTCGTCGAGTCGAGCGCGGTGCCGATGCGCGCGGCGCGCGATGCTGCTACGGCGCGGGCGGATCTCGACCGGGCGGAGAGCCAGGTCTCGAGCGCCCTTTCCGCCCTCACCGAGCGCCTGCGCCGCATCGCCCTACTGGAACGCCTGCGGGCGCAGAGCCTCGGCCTGCCGGAGGTCGCAAAACCCGAGGAAGGGCTCGCCGGCCGTTGGCAGATCACGCTCGACTCCGGTGGCCCGGTCGGAATCCTGGAGCTGAAGCTCTCGGACCAGGTGGTCTTCGGGTCGCTGCATACCGCGGAAGGCGAAACCGTGGCGATTCGTGGCGGCCGCGAGGGGAAGGATCTCAAGCTCGATCCGGTGATGATCGTCGGCGCGCCGACCCGGATCTTTGAAGGTTCCCTGAATTTGGCCACCGGCCAACTGGAAGGTAGCTGGCAGGCGAGCGATCCGGCAAGCGGCCAACCGCTCGGTGCCGGCACGTGGACCGCCATCCGCCTTCGCGGTCCGGCGACCGAAATGATTCAACAAGAGGATATCGAGTGAACCGAGACAACCTGCTCTTCCTGCTGTTCGGCTTCCTGCTCGGATTCGTTGGCGCCTATCTGGCGTTCGAGGCGATCGCGGCGAAGCAACCCCCGCGCCGCCTGGCGGAAAGGCCGATCGAAGATCCGGCCGGAGGCATGGGCGCCCCCGGCGCGCCAGATGGGCAAGGTGCACCGACGCCGCTGAACGCGCCTACCGGTTCCGCCCCGGGTGGCGATGCGCCAACCGCGGGAGGCGGGCCGCCTATGGCGGAGATCCAGAAGCTCAAGACCTACGTCGAGGAGCACCCGGAAGACGCCGACGCGGTGCGGAAGCTGGCCAACTTGAACTTCGACATCGGCCGCTGGGAACGGGCGCGCGATCTATACCTCCGGTTCGAGAAGGTGGGCACGCCGGACGCCGACCTGCTGACCGATCTGGGGATCACCCACCGGGAGCTGTCCGAATTCGATCAGGCGCTCGTCCGGTTCCGCCAGGCGGAGAAACTATCGCCGGAGCATTGGCAGTCGCGATTCAATCAGGCCGTCGTGCTCGGTCTCGATCTGCACCAATTCGACGAGGCGACGAAGATTCTCGACCAGCTACGCCGCTTGCAGCCGGCCAATCCGGAGGTCGAGCGGCTCGCGACCGAAATCGACCGCAGGCGGAAGGCCGCGATTTGATGTGGCGGGTGCTGGAGCTAGCGATCCTCGCCTGGATCGTCCTGAGCTGGCTCGGGCGCCTGCTGCGTTCCGCGTCACACCTCTCACGCTCCGGCGCCGCCGGCCCGTTCTCTTCCCCCTCCGCGCCGCCGGAGCCCTCGTTGCCGATGGTGCGCTGCGCCACCTGCGGTACCCACGTGCCGGTCGGCCGCACAGTGGCGATCGGCGCCGACGGCCGGGCCTTCTGCTCCGAGGCGTGCCGCCCGCGCGCGGCGGGCTAGAACAGTAGGTTTCTCCGTGGCGACTTTCGCCGAGATCGCGGTGCCGCTGCCGCTGCCGGCACCTCTAACCTATGAGATCCCCCCCGAGCTGGCGTTGCTGGCGCAGGCGGGGGTGCGCGCCAAGGTCCGGGTGGGCAAGCGGCGCCTCACGGGGCTGATTCTCGCGCTCCACGATCGTCGGCCAGAAGGGTTTGAGATCCGGCCGATCGAGGAGATCGTCGATCTCGAACCGGTGATCCCGGCCGATCTGTTGGAGCTGGCGCGCTTCGCCGCCGAGTATTACCTGGCGCCGATCGGCGACGTGGTCCGCGCGATGGTGCCGGGGGATCTACCGCCGCAGGGCAATCGCAAAGTTTGGGCGACCGAGGCCGGGGCCTTCGGCACGCCGAAGAGCGCCGACGAGGAGCGATTGCTGGAGGCTCTTCGAGAGCTGGGGCGGGCGAGCGTGACCGACCTGGTGCAGCGGCTCGCGGGTTCGGAACAGCCGCTCGAAACACCGGTCGGTCGGTTGCTCGCCGATCTGGTGGAGCGGGGGTGGGTCGCGAGCGAGGAACGCACCACCCGCGGTGCCCGCTACGTCTCGGCGTTCGAGCTGGCGCCCGGACCGAAAGAGGCGCACCTCGCAGCCTGCGGTCGCTCCGCGCCGGGCAAGGCGGCGATCGAATATCTCGCGGCGATCGGCCGGCCGGCGACCGGGGCAGAGATTTCGGCTCTGGCCGAAGCGAGCACCGCGGTGCTCAAGCGGCTCACCGATCTGGGGATCGTGCGCAAGTTCACGCAAGTGGAGCGCCTGGACCTCGATCGCCACATGTTCGGGGCCGGCGAGGTGGCATCGTTCGAGCTGCGCCCGGATCAGGCCGAGACGGTGGCGGTCCTTCAACAGGCGATCGACCAGGAGGAGTACGCGCCGTTCCTTCTCGTCGGAGTCACCGGAGCGGGCAAGACCGAGGTCTACCTGCGCGCGGCGGAAGCGGCGCTCGCCGGGGGCAAGTCGGCGATCCTGCTGGTGCCCGAGATCGCGCTGGTCCCGGCGCTCGCCCGGGCGGTCGAGCAGCGCTTTGGCGCCGACCTCGCGATCCTCCATTCGGGGCTCGGGGCAGGGGAGCGCCATCAGGAGTGGGAGCGGGTCCGACGCGGCGAGGCGCGGGTGGTCCTCGGGCCGCGCTCGGCTCTGTTTGCCCCGGTCGCGAAACTTGGCCTGCTGGTCGTCGATGAAGAGCAGGATCCTGCCTATAAGCAAGAATCCGCGCCGCGCTACCACGGCCGCGACCTCGCCCTGGTCCGGGCGCGGGCGGCGGGGGCGGTGGCGCTTTTGGTCTCCGCCACGCCGAGCCTCGAAAGCCGGCAGAACGCCGAGCAGGGCAAGCTCAGCCGCCTGGCGCTCACCGCGCGCGCCGGACAGGGGAGTCTGCCCGAAGGGATTCTCGTCGATCTGCGCTCCGAGGCGCCGCGCCGGGTGCCGGGGGAGATCCATTTTTCGGAGCGGCTTAAGGCGGAGATCGCCGAGACCCTGGAACGTGGCGAGCAGATCATTCTGCTGCGCAACCGGCGCGGCTATTCGCCGATGCTTCTCTGCCGTGCCTGCGGCGAGGATTTTCGCTGCGACGATTGCGGCCTGGCCCGCACCCTCCATCTGCGCAATCGCGAGCTGGTCTGCCACTACTGCGGCTCGATGCGGCCGATGCCCGCGCTCTGTCCGACCTGCGGTGAGGCGGCGCTCGAGCCGATCGGGGCGGGCACGGAGCGGGTGGAGGAGATGTTCGCCGAACTCTTCCCCGGCGTCGGACTCGACGTCCTTGACCGCGACACCGCCCGCCGCCCGGGAGGGCCGGCCGCCCTGCTCGAACGCTTCTCACGCGGCGACTCGCAAGTGCTGATCGGCACGCAGATGGTCTCCAAGGGACACCATTTTCCCAACGTCTCGCTCACCGCCGTGCTCGCCGCCGACAGCTACCTGGGTTTCCCCGATTTTCGCGCCGTCGAGCGCACCTACAACCTGCTCGTCCAGCTAGCCGGCCGCTCCGGCCGTGGCGACCTTCCCGGCAAGGTGATCTATCAGACCTACCATCCGGAGCATTACGCGATCCAAGCCGCGCTCAAAGGCGACGACGCCGGCTTCGTCCGCGAAGAGCTGCGCTTCCGCCGGGCCTTTCACTACCCGCCGTTCTCGCGCCTGGTCCAAATCCTGGCCGAAGACAAGAACCGCGATCGCGCCCACGACCGCCTCGCCGAATTCTCGAACCGCGTCACCGCCCACCCCAAAGCCAAATCGATCCGCATGAACGGCCCGGCCCCCGCCCCGTTCGAACGCCTGCGCGGCGAATGGCGTTTCCAGCTCCTCCTCCGCTCGGCCTCGATGCGGGATCTACATACGGTTCTGCGCGACGTGTTGGGCCAGGTGGCGTTTGCGGCGGAGTTGATTGTGGATGTGGACCCGCAGCAGTTGCTGTGAGATCTCTCGCCGCCCTTCGACTTCGCTCAGTGATCTGGCCCAGCCCAGTAGTGGCCTGGAGCGCCTCAGATCCCAAAGCGGCGAAGGGAAAAAGCTTCGACCTGTCAGCCCGCGCGACTGGCTGCGATTGGGTCTTCCGGTGGAGCCGGTCGCCGAATTGGCAGAGCAGCTTTGAACTTCGGCCTTGGCGAAGTTTCCCGAACCCCTGGCGGCAGAGTCTCTGGCCAACCCGACGTTTTGGACCTGGTGGAGCCACGGCCCGCTCTCCTAGACTTGATCGGAACCTTGCCGACCCGGCCAGGAGCCTCCTGATTCCATCGCGGAGTGTCCCGCAATCGGATTGAGGCCGCACCAAGGGTGTGGCATCAGCTCGTAGCTGACCGCAGCCGTACTTTTGCGCGCCAAACTGCCTTTATTGTGAGGAGTTAACAATCGAAGACTGCGCAATTCGCACTCCTCGCAAGGTGGAGGTTCAGCAGGGGGAGGACCGCGCGGATCTTCCGGTGCATCGCCTTTTCGAGGACTGGGCCGCGGAGGCGCCGGGCGCCCTCGCGGTCTCGGCCGGTGGCGTCTCTCTGACGTACGCCGATGTGAATGCGTGGGCGGATCGCCTGGCCCGGCACCTGCGGCGGCTGGGAATCGTCCCTGAGTCGCTGACCGCCCTGCTGCTGGAGCGCTCGCCCGAGCTGATCGTTGCCGCGCTGGCTGCCTTCAAAGCGGGCGGCGCCTACCTGCCCATCGACCCGGCCCAGCCCGCGGAGCGGGTGGACTACATCGTGAACGATTCCGGTGCCGGTGTTCTGCTGACCACGGCGCCGGTCCTCCGCCGGTTCCCCGGACTTTCCGCGCCGGGCGGAGTCGTACTTCTCGAACAGATTCTTGACGAAGACGGCGGCCCTTTGATCGTGGAAGTCGACGCCGAGAGCCTCGCCTATGTCATCTACACCTCGGGCTCCACCGGCGCGCCCAAAGGGGCGGAACTTTGCCACGGCGGATTGTCCAACGTAGTGGCCTGGAACCGGCGTCACTACGGTCTCGGACCCGGGGAGCGCGTCTCCATGGTGGCCTCGCCCGGTTTCGACGCCTCGATGTGGGAGATGTGGCCGGCGCTCTCGGCCGGTGCGTCGCTCCACCTGGCGCCCCGCGAGGTGCTGACGCCGCCGGATTTCCTCCCCTGGGCGGCGCGGGAGGGGATTACGGTGGCCTGGCTGCCGACGCCGTTGGCCGATGCGGTCTTGGACCAACCGATCCCCGACGGGCTCCGGTTGCGTAGCCTACAGTCCGGCGGCGATCGGCTAATGCGTCGCCCGCGTCCGGACGCGCCGTTCTTGATGAGCAACGTCTACGGTCCCACGGAGACTTCGATCGTCTCCACCGTGGCGCAGGTGCCTCCGCAGGAACAGGAGGAGGGCCTGCCGCACATCGGCCGACCCTTGACCAACGTCGGCGCCTATCTGCTGAACGCGGATCTGGACCCCGTGGTCGATGGGGCCGAGGGCGAGCTGTTTCTGGGCGGAGTCGGACTGGGGCGGGGGTATCGGCACCGTCCGGCCCTCACCGCGGAGAAGTTCGTTCCCGATCCGTTCAGCGCGGCAGCGGGGCAGCGCCTGTACCGAACCGGCGACCGGGTGCGCCGGATGCCGTCGGGCGACCTGGAGTTCCTGGGCCGGATCGACCATCAGGTCAAGATCCGCGGCACCCGCGTCGAACTAGGGGAGATCGAGGCCGCGCTGTTGCGCCACCCGGAAGTGCGCGAGGCCACGGTGCTGGCGCGCGATGGGCGGCTGATCGGGTACCTCGTGCAACGGGCGGCCGGCGGTTGCGACACCGAGGGTTTGCGCGGATTCCTGGCCCGCTCATTACCCGAGGTCATGATCCCTGCAAGTTGGGTCTTCCTCGACGCGCTCCCCTTGACCGCCAGCGGCAAAGTGGATCGCAAGGCGCTCGCGCGCATCGAGCCCGCCGAACGTGCCGACCCGTTAGCCGTGGCGCCCCGCACCCCCACGGAGGCGGTGGTCGCGGGGATCTGGGCGGAGGTGCTGGGGCTCGGACGGGTCGGAGTGGAAGATGACTTCTTCGCCCTGGGCGGCCACTCTCTCCTCGCGTCCCGGGTCGCCTCCCGCGTGCGCGAGGCCCTGGGCGCGGATCCCGGTGTGCGCGGCATCTTCGATCACCCGACCGTGGCGGCGCTTGCCGCCTGGGTGGAACGCCAGGATCGTGGCGGCGCGGCGGCGTCGCCGCTTGCCGGCCTTCCGGTTGTCGGCCCCGCGCCGCTGTCGTTCGCCCAACAGCGGCTCTGGTTCGTCGAGCGGCTCCGCCCGGGTACCGCCGTCTACAACCTGGCTCAGACCGTTGACCTGCGCGGCGGGCTGTCCGTTTCGGCGCTCCGCTCCGCTTTCGCCGCCGTCATCCGCCGGCACGAGGCGCTGCGGACCGTGTTCGCTCCGGGGCCGGACGGCGAGCCGGTCCAGATCGTCGATGCCTCTTCCTGCGGGCCGCCTTTGCCGGTGGTGGACTTCCAGGGCCTGCCGGATGCCAGGCGCCACGGCGCGGTGGAGGGGATCTGCCGGGAGGAGGCCCGCCGGCCCTATGACCTGGAGCGCGGGCCGCTCTTCCGGTCGGCTCTTCTGGCGCTCGCCGCGGAAGAGCACCGCCTGTTCGTCGGCCTTCACCACATCGTTTCCGACGCCTGGTCGATCGGTGTGCTGATGAGCGAACTGTCCGCCCTCTACCGCGGCGCAGATCTGCCGCCCCTGCCGGTCCAGTACTCTGGCTACGCGGTCTGGCAGCGTCGGCTCGTGGACGATTCCGCGGCTCTTCGCGTGGACTGGTGGCGCGCTCATCTCGCAGGCGCGCCCGACGTATTGGAACTACCCGCGGATCGCTTGCGGCCGGCAACGCCATCTCTACGCGGGGAGCGCCTCCGACTCGATCTCGGGCCGGAAATGGAGGAGGCTCTCACCGCGTGGAGCCGGGAGCGGGGCGCCACGCTGTTCATGACCCTGCTCGCCGCCTTTCAGATCCTGGTCGGGCGTTTCACCGGCCAGGACGACTTCGTGCTCGGCACCCCCGTGGCGGGACGCGACCGACCGGAACTCGAAGGGATGATCGGGTTCTTCGTCAACTTGCTGCCGCTGCGCGCCCGGGTGACGGCCGGGACGACCTTCCGCGGGCTGGTGGCCGCGGTCCGGGAGAGCGTGCTCGCGGCCTTCGCTCACCAGGACCTCCCTTTCGACCGCTTGGTGGAGGAGCTGGCCCCCGTGCGCGACGCGTCGCGCGCGCCGCTGGTGCAGGTGGTGTTCGCGATCCAGGATGCTCCGGCCGGGCCGGATCTCGGGCCTCTGGGCCCCCAGGTCACCGCGGCGGCCGAGGTGGACACCGGCGCCTCCGAGTTGGATTTCGTCCTCTTCATGGAGCGCGGTGGTCTCCAAGGATCGGGTTTCGCGGCGATCGCCGAGCACGCCACGGACCTGTTCGACTCGGGAACCGTGGGCCGGCTGCTCGCGAACTTCCAAACGCTGCTCGCGGGGATCGTCGCCGACCCGGAACGCGCCGTGGACGAGCTGCCTCTGCTGAGCGCGGAGGAGCGGGATCAGGCCGTCTTCACGTGGAATCGGACCGAGGTTTCCTTGCCGAGCCTTTCGGTCGAACGGCGGTTCGAGGAGCACGCCCGGCGAGCCCCCGGCGCTTTGGCGGTATTGGCCGGCGAGATCTCATGGACCTATGGCGAGCTGAGCGCTCGGGTCGCTGCCGTGACGCGCCGCCTGCGGCATCTTGGCGCCGGCCCGGAGACGCTGGTGGGCCTGCTGCTCGATCGCTCCCCTGAGCTGATCGTGGCGGTCGTGGCGACGCTCGAATCCGGTGCCGCCTACCTGCCCGTGGATCCGGCCTGGCCGGCCGAGCGGGTGGAGCAGATCCTGCGCGACGCCGGGGTCCAGGCACTCCTCTCGACCGAGAGCCTCTTGGAGCGGTTCTCCGGGTTGAGCGGACTGTCGGTGCCGCTCGTGGCGCTCGACGGGATCGGCGGGAGCGCCAGAAGCGCGGAGCCGGGCGAGGCGCCGCTCGGCCGGCCGGCCGACCCGGAAAGCCTGGCCTACGTCATCTATACCTCGGGCTCGACCGGCGCGCCCAAGGGCGCGGAGCTGCACCACCGCGGCCTGTCGAACCTCGCGAACTGGAGCGCGCGGCGCGGTGGCCTCGGCCCCGGCGAGCGGGTCTCGATGGTGGCGGCCCCCGGCTTCGACGCCTCGGTCTGGGAGATCTGGCCGGCGCTCTCGGCCGGTGCGTCGCTGCATCCCGCGCCGCCCGAGGTGGTGCTCTCGCCTCCGACGTTCCTCCCTTGGGCCGCGGCGGAAGGGATTACGGTGGCGTTCCTGCCGACTCCGTTGGCCGAGGCGGTGCTCGCCGAACCGGTCCCCGCGGGGCTCCGTCTGCGGCTGCTCCATACCGGCGGCGACCGCCTGCTGCGGCGCCCGGACGTGGGCCTGCCGTTCGAGCTGAGCAACGCCTACGGCCCCACGGAGTGTACGGTCGTGGCCACGGCGGGCCTGGTCTCTCCACAGGGGGATCGCCCGCCGCACATCGGCGGCCCGATCGACAACGTCCGGGCTTATGTCTTGGATCGCGGCCTCGGCCCCGTGCCGCCCGGCGCTCCGGGGGAGCTGTGCCTGGGCGGAGCGGGCGTGGCGCGGGGCTACCGAGGGCGGCCGGACCTGACGGCGGAGCGCTTCGTGCCCGATCCGTTCGGCGCGGGCGGGGAGCGCCTCTACCGGACCGGCGACCTGGCGCGCCGGATGCCCTCCGGCGATCTGGAAGTGCTCGGCCGCATCGACCATCAGGTCAAGATCCGCGGCCACCGCATCGAGCTGGGGGAGATCGAGGCCGCGCTGGTCCGCTTGCCCGCGGTCCGCGAGGCGGCGGTCGTGGTGCAGGAGCCGGAACACCGCCTCGTGGCCTGCGTCGTGCCGGCGGCCGGGGCGGAGCGCTCCGGCGAACCGTTGCGCGACGCCCTGGCGGGCACGCTGCCGCAGGTGATGATTCCGGCGGCGTGGGTCTTCCTCGACGCCCTGCCGCTGTCGCCGAACGGCAAGGTCGACCGCAAAGCCCTGGCCCGCTTGGCGCCGGTTTCATCGAGTCCGGCGGGGATGGCGCCGCGTACGCCGCTCGAAGCGCGGATGGCGGCGATCTGGGCCGAGCTTTTGGGAGTCCCCTCGGTCGGCGTGACGGACGACCTCTTCGCGCTGGGGGGCCACTCTCTCCTCGCCGCCCGGCTGGTCGATCGCGTGCGCCTGCGTTTCGGGGTGGAGATGCCCCTGCGCACGATGTTCGAAGCGCCGACCGTGGCCACCATGACGGCCTGGGTCGAGGCCGAGCTTCTCCGGTCGCGGCCCGAGCGGGGGCAGCCCCTGGCGATCGCGCCGGCCGGCCCCGGCGCGCCGCTGTCGTTCGCGCAGCAGCGGCTTTGGTTCCTCGATCGTCTCGAGCCGGGCTCGTCGGTCTACAACATCCCGATCGTCCTGCGCTTGGACGGCGCGCTCGTACCTGGGGTCCTCGCCGCGGCGCTCGCCGAAGTGGTGCGGCGCCACGAGGCGCTGCGCACTGCGTTTGAAAGGCCGGTAGGCGCCGCCGATCCGGTGCAGGTGATTCAACCGCCATCCGTCTGCCCGCTGTCCGTGCTCGACCTCGAAGGTCTCGGCGCACCAGACTCCGAAGCCGCGCGGCGGCTGAGCGCGGAGGGCCGCCGGCCGTTCGACCTGCGGCGCGGGCCGCTCCTACGCGCGGTCCTGCTGCGCCTCGGGCCGGAGCGGCACCAGCTTCTGGTCAACCTCCACCACATCGTCGCGGACGGCAGATCGGTCGAGATCCTGGGGCGCGAATTGGCGGCGCTTTATCCGGCATTCGCCGCGGGGCAACCGTCGCCGCTGCCGGAACTGCCGCTGCAATACCCCGATTTCTCGGTCTGGCAACGGCAGCTCCTGGTAGGAGCGGAGCTGGAGCGGCAAGCCGCTTATTGGCGCGTCCGTCTCGTCGATCGCCAGGCATCCGAGTTGCCGACCGACCGGCCGCGGCCGGCGGTCAGAACCTCGCGCGGCGCCGTCGAGGAAGCCGATCTGCCGGTGGCCCTGACGGGCGCTCTGGACCGGCTCGGTCGGGGCCTCGGCGCGACGCCGTTCATGACGCTGCTGGCCGGCTTCCTCGTCTTGTTGTACCGCTATACCGGACAGGACGATCTGCTGGTCGGCACGCCGGTCGCCGGGCGTGGCCGCGCCGACCTCGAAGGGCTGATCGGGTTCTTCGTCAACACGCTGCCGCTGCGGGTTGATCTGGCGGGGGAGCCCTCCTTCGCGGAGGTGGTGGCGCGGGTGCGGGCGTCGGCTCTCGCGGCCTACGCCCATCAGGATCTGCCGTTCGACAGGCTGGTGGCCGAAGCGGCGCCGGAGCGCGACCTGTCGCGAAACCCGCTGTTCCAGGTGGTCTTCGCGTATCTGGAGAGCTGGGGGTCCCTGGCGCTCGGCCCCGGTCTCACCCTGGCGGAAGTCGCGGGCGCCCATACCGGCACGGCCAAGTTCGACCTGTCGTTCCACGTCGGCCGCGACGTACGCTCGGGCGGCGGTCTGCGTCTCTGGCTGGAATACTCGACCGACCTGTTCGACGGCGCGACGATCCGCCGGCTGATCGGGGGCTTCGAGCGACTTCTGGCAGGCGCCGTGGCCCGGCCGGACGCGCCGGTGGCGACGCTGCCGCTGCTCTCCTCGGAGGATCGTGCGCAGCTCGGCGCTCTGGACCGCTCCGAGTATCGCGGCCACCCGACGGGTCTGTTGCACGCCCTGTTCGAAACCCAGGGGCGGCTCACTCCAGAGGCCGTGGCGTTGGTCGCCGAGGGAGCGGTTCTCACCTATGCCGAGCTGGCGACGCGCTCGGCGGTTCTGGCCCGGCGGCTGCGCGCTTTGGGCGCCGGCCCCGAAGTCGCGGTGGCGGTCTGCCTGGAGCGCCGTGCCGACCTGGTGGTGACCCTGCTGGCCGTGCTGCGCTCGGGCTCGTTCTACGTGCCGATCGACCCGCGGTATCCGGAGGAGCGGCGGGCCTTCCTTCTGGCCGACAGCGGCGCCCGGATTGTCGTCACCGAGGAGGGGATCGAAAGCCTGGAGGGTGCGGCGGGACCCGCGATCGAGCCCGTCCCTGAGAACCTGGCGTATTTGATCTACACCTCCGGCTCGACCGGGCGTCCCAAAGCGGTGGCGATCACCCACGCGAGCGCCGTGAAGCTCGCCTACTGGGCGCGCGAGGTCTACGGCCCGGCGGAGCTGCAGGGCGTACTGGCCGGCACGGCGGTGACCTTCGACCTGTCGGTTTTCGAGCTGTTCGTCCCCCTGGCATGGGGCGGGGCAGTGATCCTTCTGGAGGACGCGCTGGCGCTACTCGCCGGTCCGCCGGAGCTGCCGCCGGGGCTCGTGGCGACGCTCGTCAACACGGTGCCCTCGGCCCTGGCCGAGCTGCTGCGCGAAAGCGCATTGCCGCGCTCGGTGCGGACGGTGAACTTGGCGGGAGAAGCGCTTTCGCGCACCCTGTCCGACCAGGTCTACGCGCGCCCGGAAACCGAGCGGCTGTACAACCTCTACGGCCCCTCGGAGGACACGACCTACTCGACTTGGGCGCTGGTGGCGGCGCGATCGGAGCGCCCGCCGTCGATCGGCCGCCCGGTCCACGACAGTCGCGCCTACGTGGTGGACCGATGGATGGAACGCCTGCCGTGGGGCGTACCCGGCGAGCTGTGTCTGGCCGGCGACGGCCTGGCCCGCGGCTATCTGGGCCGCCCTGAGATGACCGCCGAGCGGTTCGTGCCCGATCCGTTCGCCGAACGGCCCGGCGAGCGCATGTACCGCACCGGCGACCTGGCGAAGCTGCGATTCGACGGTACGGCCGGCGAGCTGGAGTACCTGGGGCGGCTGGATCAGCAGGTCAAGATCCGCGGATACCGCATCGAGCTGGGCGAGGTGGAAGCGGCGCTGACGCGCCTGCCTGGAGTCGCGGGCGCGGCCGTGCTGGTGCGTACCGATGGCCCGGGCGGCCCGCGGCTGGTGGCCTACCTCGCCGGTACCGAGGATGCCGTTTCGGACCCGCGCCGCGCCCTCCTGCAATCCCTTCCCGAACCGATGGTGCCGTCGGAGTTCGTCGTCCTGGCCGAGCTGCCGCTCACTCCTCATGGCAAGGTGGACCGCCGCGCGCTGGCCAAGATGGCGCCCGCCCCGAAGGCGCTCGGTGCCGGAGAGCCGCTGCGTACGCCGATCGAGGCGGCGCTGGCCCAGGTCTGGTCGGCCCTTCTCGGGGTCGAGGGGATCGGCGCCGCCGACGACTTCTTCGCGCTCGGCGGGCACTCCCTGCTCGCCACCCGCCTGATCGCGCTGGTGAGGGAGCGGCTCGGGGTGGAACTGCCGGTGCGTACGGTGTTCCAGGAGCCGACAGTGGCGCGATTGGCGGCCTGGATCGAGGCCGATTTGTTGCGCGGCGGCGCCGCGTCGGGGCCGACCCTAGACCCGGCGCTCCCCTCGGCTCCGCTGTCGTTCGCGCAGCAGCGCCTGTGGTTTCTCGATCGGCTGGAGCCGGGGTCGTCGGCCTACAACCTGCCGGTCCTGCTGGAGCTTGCCGGTCCGCTGCAACCGGCGGCCCTTGCCGCCGCTGTCGCCGAAGTGGTCCGGCGTCACGCCGCGTTGCGCACCACGTTCGAGGTGCACGAGGGCGAGGCCGATCCGTTGCAGATCGTCCACCCGCCGACTTTCCGGACGTTCCTCGCGGTCGACCTCGCCGGCCTGCCCGCGTCGCGGCGCGCGGCCGAGTCGGCGCGCCTCTCGGACGCCGAGGCGGAGCGGCCGTTCGACCTCCGGCGCGGCCCGTTGCTGCGCACCCTGTGGCTGCGGCTCGGAGGACAGGAGCACCGGCTGCTCGCGGCGATGCACCACATCGTCTCGGACGGCTGGTCGATCGGCGTCCTGGTGGGCGAGCTGGCCGCGCTCTACGGGGCTTTCTCGGCGGGCCGGCCTTCCCCCCTCGCGGAGCTGCCGGTGCAGTATCCGGATTTCGCCGTCTGGCAGAGGCGCTGGCTGAGCGGCGGAGAGATGGAACGGCAGCTCGCCTGGTGGCGTCTGCGCTTGGCAGACCCGCCGGTTTCGGAGCTGCCGCTCGACCGGCCGCGTCCGGCGATATGGAGCTACCGCGGCGCGGTCCAGAGGCTTGACCTGTCGGAGGATCTGACGCTCCGTCTGGAGCGGCTCGGGACGACCCGGGGTGTCACGGCGTTCATGACCCACCTTGGCGCCTTCCTCGGGCTGCTGGGTCGCTATACGGGCCAGGACGACCTCCTGGTGGGCGCGCCGGTGGCCGGCCGCGGCTCGCCCGAGGTCGCGGGTCTGATCGGGTTTTTCGTCAACACTCTGGCGCTGCGGGCGAACCTGGCCGGCGATCCCTCCTTCGAGGAGCTGCTGGCGCGGGTGCGCGAGTCGGCTCTGGCGGCGTACGCCCATCAGGACCTCCCCTTCGAGAAACTGGTGGCCGAGCTGGTGCCCGGCCGCGATCTGTCGCGCAACCCGTTGTTCCAGGTGATGCTCGCGTTCGAGAATTTTTCCTCCGAGGCGGTCACGGCCGGGGAGCTGACGATCACGCCCGGCGCCATCGGGGGCGCCACGGCGAAGTTCGACCTGACGCTGGGAGTGAGGATCTCCGGCGGCCGGACGATTTTCGAAGCCGAGCACAGCACCGACCTGTTCGACCCTACGACCATCGGCCGTTTCCAGCGGCACCTCGTCCGCCTGCTCGAAGGGATCGCGGACGCGCCGCAGCGGCGCATCTCGGAGCTGCCGCTGCTGACCGCGGGCGAGGCGCAGCAGCTTCTCGAATGGAACGACACCTCGGTCGCCGATCCCGCCGGTCTTTGCCT
>JBBRUC010000070.1:0-27445 GCA_038248205.1 Thermoanaerobaculia bacterium | reverse complement strand
GATCGAGATCGCCTTCGCCCTGGTGCCGATCCTGAACCTCGCTCTGGCGCGCACCCGCTTCGGTCTGCGTCTGCGAGCGGTCGGAGAAAACCCCGCGGCGGCCGATGCGGCGGGCATCTCGGTCGTGCGAATCCGTACCCTGGCGGTCGTCCTTTCAGGTGCGCTCGCCGCGATCGGCGGAGCCTATCTATCGATCGGCCAATCGTCGCTCTTTACCCGCAACATGACCGCCGGCCGCGGCTTCATCGCCCTCGCCGCCCTGATCATGGGCAAATGGAAACCGGTACCGACCATGCTCGCCTGCCTGCTGTTCGGTTTCGCGGAAGCGATCTCGATCCAGATGCAGGGGGTGGCGGCAATCCCCGTTCAGTTCATCCAGATCGTCCCCTACGTCCTCACCCTCGTAGTCCTCGCCGGCTTCATCGGCCGCTCGCGCCCGCCGAAGGCGTTGGGGGTGCCGTACGAGAAGGAGCGGTAAAAAAGCTCCCAGAGTGCGGCGACACGTCGCCGAAATCGGTCATTGCGCTTGTTCCCGGGGCTTCCGGCCGTAAGATACCGCCATGCGAGCACTCAGAGCGATGGCAACGGTGATGGCGGTGGGGTTGGGGTTGGGAGCTTCGGCGGTGGGAAGTTCCCAAGGGACTCCCAAGGCCGGGGGGACGGCGACGACAGAAACGGACAAGCCGGTCGCATCGGTTGTCACACAGGGCGACGAGCTACCGAACTTCGTTCCGGCGGACGCGTGGCAACTGGGGTGGGCGCCGGGTTCGGTGGTCTACCAGGTCTTCGTGCGCAGCTTCGCCGATTCGAACGGCGACGGGGTGGGCGATCTGCCCGGCCTGATCTCGAAGCTCGACTATCTGAACGACGGCGACCCGAAAGACCTGAGCGACCTGGACGTCGACGCGCTGTCGCTGATGCCGATTTTCGAATCCCCGTCCTACCATGGCTTTGACGTCACCGACTACGAAAAGGTCCGGCCCGCCTACGGCACGGAACAGGATTTTGCCCGTCTGATCGCCGAAGCGCACAAGCGCGGGATGAAGGTGATCCTCGACCTGCCCGTCAACCCCACGACCCCGGCGGTGCGCACCGAGATCGAGCGGATCGCCAAGCTCTGGCTCGGCCGCGGGGTCGATGGCTTCCGTCTCGTGGCCGCCCGCGATCGAATCGAAGAGGGCGGAGCAGCAGGGCAAACCGACACGCCGGAAACTCACGCATTCTTCAGAGAGTTCGCCGCCGCGGTCCGCAAGGCGAATCCCAAGGCGCTCCTGGTAGGCGAGAACCGGACCGACGCGGCGCATGTCGCCCGTTTCTACGGCTCGACCCTGGCGGTGGGCGGCGGCGACGAGCTGCCGATGAACTTGAATTTCCCGCTCGCGAGCGGGATCGTCGCCTCGGTCAAAGCGGGAGATGCGGGAGCGATCCATACCGCGCTCGACAAGATGGAGAAGGTCTATCCGAAAGGCGTGATGGACGCGCCGTTGCTCGCCAACCACGACCAATCCAGGATCGCCACCGAGTTGACCAACGACCCGGCGCGGTTGAAGCTCGCCGCGGCGATCCTGTTGACGCTCCCCGGCACCCCGTTCCTTTACTACGGCGAAGAGCTGGGACTCCAGAATGGCCCGGGTTCGAAAGACGAATTCAAGCGGACACCAATGCCTTGGGACGCCACCCCCGCGGGCGGATTTTCGACCGCCAAACCCTGGTTCGACCTGGCCCCCGGTCACCAGGGCGCAAACGTCGCGACCGAGACGGCCGATCCGACCTCTTTGCTCTCCGCTTACCGCCTGCTGATCCGCGCCCGCCATCGCTCGAACGCCCTGCGCCTCGGCACGATGGAGCGGGTGCGCCCGGTCGGCCAACCGGCCTCGGTCTTGAGCTTCCTCCGCCGCTACGAAGGCGCCCGTGCCCTCGTGGTCCACAACTTGAGCGCCGTCGAAGTGGAGGCCGGACCGTTTTATCTAGGCAACCACTTCGATCCGCTCTACATCTCCCCAGGCGTCCCCCCGCCAACCGGCGGCAAGACCGGGCGCAAGGTAAAACTCCCACCCTTTTCGAGCGGGGTCTGGCGGTTCTAGAAAAACGTCGGCGAGGCCGCCTACGGTCCCAGGAAAAGCACCTTAGCCCTGGGCCTACGCCGCCTCGGTTCGACGCTTGCGAATGGGGCGAACGACCTGTTCGTCGGGCTCGGTATGGGCCACGACCAGATCTATACCGCGGGTCGAACGTCCAAAGGTCAGGAAACGCTCTTCCTCCCCGGAAGGGTCCGGATCGGAGTAAGAGAGAGCCAGTGGATCGAGAAAAACGGTAGATGCCTCCGGGAAGGACACCCCGTGTTTCCTCAGGTTGCTCGCCGCTTTTCTCCGGTCCCATTCGAAGAACACCTGGCTATTGTAGCCCCGGAGATCAAAGACCCGTCTAACTTCGCTTGAATCACTGGACCTCGAGGCGGTCGAAGAGCTCCGTCGACCTGCCCTTAAACCAGCTCCCCAGCACCATTTATGGCAAAGTCGCCGCAACTCGGCCCTGCCGCGGCGCAGGTGAGCATTGTCCGGTGCTACGATCCGGCCCCGAAATACAATTTGGAGGTTTCACCGGTGCCGCGATCGACTACTCGGCAAGTCGTCCTGTTTCTTCTCGTCGCGGCTCTCGGGACCACGGCGACGCCCGCCGCCAAGAAGCCGGTTAAGCCGGCCGAGGCAGCCGATACGGCGGATTCGACCGAGGAGTCGACGTTCTTCGCCTCGGTCGACGTTCGGGTGGTCAACATCGAGGTCGTGGTAACAGATAAAAGCGGCAAGCCGGTCCCGGGGCTTTCCGCCGCCGACTTCGAGCTTTTCGAGGACGGCAAGCGGGTCGAGATCAGCCACTTCTATGGTCCCGGTACGCCGGAAGAATCTCCGACGATCGAGACCACGACCCCTGCGCTCGAAACCCCTGGACACCCGGCCGAGCCGGCGGCTCCGCGGAGCGGAAGTTTGGACGACACGCCGGAGGGCCGGTTGCAGCTCGCAGTGTTCGTCGACCACCTGAGCCTGCCTCCTTTTGCCCGCAAGCGGTTGGGCGAATCGCTCCAGACGTTCTTCGATGCGCGGAGCGGGCGGAACGATCATGTCCTGCTCGCCGGGTACGACGGCGGGCTGCGGCTCTCCGAGATTCCCCCGGGCGACGGCGAAGCGCTGCGTACCGCCCTGCGGGAAGAAATGGACCGCCCGGCGCGCGGGCTCGACGCCTCGGCCGCGCGGCGGCGGGTGCTCGAAGAGATCCAGCGCGCGAGCCTGCCTTCCGGCGGCGAGCGACCGGACAGCTCGGAGATGGAAGCGGGGTCGGTTCAAGCGGCCATCCGTCTGTATACCCAGACTCAGAACGCCCAAGACCGGCGGACGATCGCGGCGCTCTCTTCGGTGATCGACGCGATGTCCGGCCTGCCCGGACGGCGGGCGGTCTTGTGGGTGGGCGGCGGGCTGTCGCTGCGGCCGGCCGACATGCTGATCGAGGCGTTCCGCCGGAAGTACGAGAACACCCCCTATCAGGATTTCCTGTCGACGGTCGAGGGGTTCCAAGACGACACGACTGACAAAGTCGAAGAGCTGACGAAACACGCCAACGCCCAGCGGGTGACGATCTACGGTCTCGCCCTGCCCGACGGCAGCCTCGGAGTCTCGGCCGAAAATCCGGGCGATTCTCTGCTCCCCACCGACCTCGGCCGCAACGAGGAATTTGCCCGCACCTTCGGCATCGAAATCGCCGCTTCCGGTACGGGAGGCTTGGCCGCCGCGGCGAACGCCGATCCCGGTCGGTTTCTCGCCCGGATCAAAAACGAGCTGACCAGCGCCTACCTGCTGAGCTATTCGCCCACCCGGCCGGCCGACAAGCGGTTCCATTCGATCGACGTGCGCATGCGCGACCGGCGCTTCAAGATCCGCCACCGCGAGGCGGACCGCGACCAGACCACGGACGAACGGATGAAGGAGCGGACGGCGACCGCGCTGCTGCTCGACTCCCCGTCCGACGCCGGTCCCGACGCCAATCCGCTCGACGCCCAAATTGAGATCGAAGCCGAGCGACCGGGCAAGGGGGGCACCGTCGAGCTGGCGCTGCTGGTCAAGGTGCCGATGGCGAAACTGGTGCTGCTCCCTCAAGAGAACGTTCACGAAGGGAAACTGCGGATCTACGTCGGCGCCAAGGACGCCAAGGGCCGGCTCTCCGCGATCACTATCGTCGATGCGCCGATCCGGGTGCCGAACGAGAACCTGCTGACCGCCCTCGGCCAGATCGTCGGCTGCCGCGTCACCCTGGTGCTGCGACCGGGAACGCACGAGATCGCCGCCGGGATTTGGGACGACCTCGGGCGGGCCGAAACGGTGGTGGTGACCCGGTATTCGCCCGCCGCGAACTCCCCCACGGCCACCGCTCCGGCCGCAGCTCGCTCCGGAGGATGAGTAGAACCCGCAAGCGCGCCGCGCTCCTGCTTCTCGCCGGATTTCCGATCGCCGCGGCTTCGGTGTTCGGTGCGGGCACGGCGAGCGAAGCGGCGGAGACGGCCGGTGAGGAAAGGCCGCCGGCAGAGGTGCGCGTGCTGCGCACCGGCGGCCTCAGAGTGGAGAGCGCGGCGCTTCTCTGGAGCGGCCAGCAGGGCGGGCCGGTGGCGATCGCCGCCCGGGCCTTCGCAATGCCGGGGAAGAATCCGGCGTCGCCCGACAAAGTGAACCTCGCCCTGGTGGTCGAGGCGGTCGGCGGCAGGCTCGCCCAAGCCGCGGAAGAGGGCGACTTCCCCACCCTGCCCGTGGACGTGGCGATTTATGCGCTCGATTCCCGCGGCGCGCTCGCCGCATCGCTGCTCGAAACGGTCGAAATCCCCGATGCGGGAGAGACGCTGCGCACGAAGGGCCTCCGTTTCGTTGGAGGCTTCGGCCTGCGGCCGGGCAGCTACAGCCTGCGCATCCTGGTCGGCCATGCGGGATCGAAAGCGATCGGCCTGCTCGCGGTTCCACTCACCATCCCGGCCATCGCAGAGCCCGCCCGGAGCATGCCCGGAACCTCGGCGGGTGGCCTAGGAGGGCGCGACTGGCTCACCGTTTTCTCCCTCGACGCAGACGCGCTGGGCCTCACCTCGTTCTGGCTCAGCGAGCAAGCCGGTCTTGCGGTCGACCTGCTCCCCCCGGGCGATCCGGCGCAGAACGAGAATGGACGCGAAGCGGGAGCGGCAGCGGCGACAGGCGGGCTCGCCGAGGAAGCAGGCGACGCCCTCGCCTCGGACGCTCCCGGACGCTGGCGCCGTTCGGAGGCCAAGGCTCTGCGCGCCACCTACTCTCGAATCCTGGCGCGATTGGGCACGGGAGATGAAAAGGCGGCGCTCGCGGAGGTCGCCGCGTTCGAGGTGCCACTCCTGTCCGGCCCCAACGCCGCCACCCGAGAGGAACTGACCGGGCTCGAAGGCGTAGTGTTACGCGCTCTCGAAAAGCGAGACCCGCAGAGTCTGCTGCCGCTGATGGCGCTCTACCGCACTCTCCACGGCACCTATCAACTGCGCCGGCTGAGCCAGCCGGCGATGCATGCGGTGATTCTGGTCGGTAGCCTCGCGGAGCTGTATGCCCGGGCGGTCCCAACCCCGGAGGGCCGGCGGCTCGCGGCCGGGTTTCTCGTCAGCTTGACGCCGAACCTCGATCGCAGCGGCCTTTCGAGCCTGATCGAGACGGAATTTGCGCGTGCGCTCGAAATCGACCCTGAGCAACCGGAGGCCTTGCTGGGGGCGGCGCAGAGCGACGAGCGCCATGGGCGCTACGCGGAAGCGGCCGGTAAGCTCGCCCGCCTGCTGGCGCAAAACCCCGACGACCTCGAAGCGAGCGTTCGCTTGGCGATCAACAACGCGCGAATCGGCCAGACGAAACACGCCCGCGAGCTGTTTCTGCAAATCGTCGCCCCGCTCCGCGAGCCCCCTCCGCCAAGCTCTTCGGCGGACGAGAACGACTGGCTCCTCGCTCTCGCCGCCCAAGAGCTGGCGCGACTCGAAATCGCCGCCAAGGACCGGGCGGCGGCGGGCCGCGCGGTCGCAATCGGCCTCGCGCGCTTTCCCGGCGACGAAAAGCTCCTGCTCCTGCGGGCGGCGCTCGCCGAGCTTCAAAGCTCGACGACGGCCGAAGCGGCGGCGGCGAAAGAACAGCTCGCGCAATGGGCACCGCGGACGACCGGCGAAGACTCTCCGCGGCTACGCTACGGCGAACTGCCGCGGCGGCGAATCGATGCGCTCTGGCTCACGTTGAAAGGCGCGGCGGAAGATCGCCTTGCGGCCCTCGCCGCAGCGCTCGGACTTCCGGCAACCCCGGCAACTCCAAAGGACAGGCCGTGAAACGACGCCTATTCCTCGGAATCGTCGCTTTCGCTCTGGCCCTCGGCTCCGCGTCCGCGGCGCTCGCCGTAGAGATCGCGTTCACCAGCCCGCCCGCCAGCCAGGCGGCATTCGGTCCGGTCGAGCTGCGCGTCGAGTCCTCCGAGGGCGGCGCGATCGGTCGGGTCGAATTCTTTCTCGATGGCAAGCGGGTGGGCTCCGCCGAGAAGCCCCCGTTTCGGGTTGTTTCGGATGTGGGGCAGAACAACGTCGAACATCGGTTTGAGGCCGTCGCCTATGCGCCGGGCGGCGCGGCGGTCGCGAGCACGATGTTTCGTACGCCGAACATCGCGACCGATTTGACGATCGACGTCCGGCTCCGGCAGCTCTACGTCACGGTCTCGGGGCGGTCGGAAGAACTCGGCCGCGACGCCTTCACGATTCGCGAGCGAGGCGGCGGACGGCCCAAAGTCGTTACTTTCGAACGTGGCGACATCCCTTTTTCCGCCACCCTGCTAATTGATTCGAGCACCAGCATGCAGGGCGAACGACTCGCGGCGGCGCTCGACGGCGCTCGCGCTTTTCTGCGAGCGATGCGCCCGCTCGATGAGGCGAAAGTTCTCCTGTTCGCCGATCGTCTACGACTCGAAACCCCTTTCACCAGCGTTCCGACCGTGCTCGATCTCGCCCTCTCCGATGCGCAGACGGCCGGCGGCACGGCGCTCCACGACGCCCTATATTTCGCGATCGAGCGGCTCGCCACCCGCCAAGGGCGACGCGTGATCATCCTGCTCTCCGACGGCCAGGACGTCGAAAGCGTGCTCTCCATGGCGCGGATCGCGGAGAGGCTCAAGCGCGAGCCGATGGCGCTCTATTGGGTGCGTCTGCGGCGCGAGGAAGAGCGGCTGGGACCCTTGAAGCGCTGGTCGATCTGGCGCGATGCACGAGGCAACGAACGCGAGTCCAGGTTCCTCGAACGCGCGATCGACGAGAGCGGCGGCCGGATCGAGGTGATCGATTCGACCGACCAAGCGGCCGCGGCGCTCGGCGAGATCCTGGACGAACTGCGCAACCAGTACGTCCTGGGCTACTACTCGGAGCGCTCCGAAGAGGATGCCTGGCGCAAGGTCTCGGTGGACGTACGGGGAGGTGGCCGGGTCCGGGTGCAGCGGGGAACGGCGCGGTAGGGGCGTATTTCAGATCCGCTTGCCCGCGGCGGAAGCTTCGATCAGCTTCTCTAGCCGTTTCTCCCGGGTCTCTTCGCGCTTGGCGGTCATCACCCAATATGTGGCCAACTGCCGATAACCGGGCGGCTGCGCGAGGAAAAACGTCCAGGCGGCTTTCCCGGCGCGGAACCGGTGCTCGAAGTTGGCGTCGAACGCCGCCTCGTCTCGTTGCTCATAGGAGTAGATCGCCGATTTCTTCTCCGAACGCCGCGTAAACGCCGCGAGGCCCGCCGGCTCGACGCGCCCTTCGGCGATCAACTCCCCCATCCGCCGGATGTTGACCGCGCTCCAGGTGCTGGTCGGTTTCCGCGGCGTGAAACGAATCGTGTAGCTCGCTTCGTCCAACCGCTTGCGTACGCCGTCTTCACTTTCGCGGCATTCTCATGTCCGCGCCGTTCTGGTGCAGCATGACCGCGACGATTTTCCCATCGGGGCTGCGCTCGAACGTCAGGGTGGCCACAACCACGTCGTAGTCGAAATGGTCCTTTGCGGTCGCGAAGACGGGAAACGCCGGCTGGCCGGAAAGCTGAGCGAAGAGCGTATCGCCGGGAACGCTCACCGTGAGCGTCGCCCCAGGCTGAAAAGCTCCGAAGTTGTAAGTTCCCGCGTATTCGGCAAGCGCCGCGGGATTGGGAAATTCGATATGTGGAGCGGCGGCGGTTTCGCGCGTAGCCGGAACGTCGCGACCGTTTTGGTGGAGCACCAGTCCGTCGACGTGGCCCTCCGCGTTCCTCCGCATGCTGAGCTGCGCGTCCACCACCTCGTAGAACAGCTCGTCACGTCCGCTCGCAAAGACCGGTACGAAAGGCTGTCCCGTAAGGCGCGCGACCAAGCCATCGCCTTTTCGGATCAGGGTGAAGCGAGCGGTCTTGTCGATCGTATAGACACCGACGTACTCGTCGAGCAAGGCCGGCGGCAGCACCACCCTGGAGCGCACCGCGGCGGGGGTCGCCTCGGCGGACCAGCTCGCGAGCCAGGCCGAAGGATTGGCCGCCGCGTTGCTGGCAAGGATGACCACCGCCCGGCCGCTGGCCGGACGAACCTGGATCACGCTCCGATAGCCGCCCGTTCCCCCTTCGTGCGAGTAGCTCTCCTCGCCGTGGTCCCGAGCGTGAACGAGCGCCAGACCAATCTGGCCACCGACCGCCGGCATTTCGACATAGTCGCCCGCAAGCAACGGCCAGGCCGCGCCCAGCGGTCCTTTCGTCCCCGCGAGCAAAGCATCGGCGAATTTCGCCATATCGGCGAGGGTCGAGCGCAGCGCCCCGGCTGCCGCGATCGCCTGAAACGTCCAGGGATCTGCCCGCTCTTTGCCCGCCCACGACGCCGCGAACCGCGAGTTCTGCTCGGCCGACAGCTGTTGGACGGTATCCGCCATACCGAGCGGCCCGGTGATCTTTTGCTCGATCAGTCGCGTCCACGGTTCGGCGTACGCCACCTCCAGGACGACTCCGAGGATACCGAAACCGAGATTCGAATATTCAGCCTCGCACGGCGCCTTGCCGGGGAGCTTGGCGCTCGCCAGATACTCGAACAGCGCCTTTCGGTCGTATTGCGAATAAGGGTCCGCGCCGGCCGCATTCATCAGGTTGTCGGGCAACCGGGGCAGGCAGGACGTGTGAGTCGCCAGTTGCTTCAAGGTGACCGCCCCAGTCTCCGGATAGGCGAACTTGACCGGCAGGCGCCGGGCCAAGGTGTCGTCGAGCCCGAGCTTGCCGTCGATGACGGCGTGGGCGAGCAGAAGTCCGGTGAATACCTTGGTGATCGACCCGATTTCGAACAGCACCCGCTCCGGAGCGACGGCGTCATGTCCTGCTGCAAAGGGCTGCCCACCGAGCGCGAAGGTCCATTTGCCGTCGCGCTTCTCCGCGGTCGCGACCGCTCCCGAGCCGCTAGCCGCGGCCCAATCCGCCGCTCGGCTTCCGAGCGGTGGAAGCTCCCCTCCCCACGACGGACCGGACGACATCCCGAGGGCCAGTATCCACAGGACGAGCAGGTTCAAGCACCGCATGGCATTCTCCTTATCAGATCCTCAACGAAAAACGGCCGAGACCGCCCCGCTCATCGCAGGGCCTTGGCGGCGTAGAGGGCGTACACGGCGGCGCAGCGGCGCATAGCCCCCTCGTCGATGTACTCGCCCGGACCGTGGGATACGTCGAGCCGACCGCCGCCGTAGCCGAAAGCCGGGATTCCGAGCTGTGCGTACCAGCGCGTCTCCAGGACGCCAGGTCAGAGCTCGTAGCGCTGATCCCGCCCCTCGACGGCGGCGATGGCGGTCGCGAGCTTGGCGGCCTGCGGGTGGGTTGGCTCGGTCGAGCCGGAGGGTTGCTGCTGCAGCACGTCGATTTGGATGTCGGCGCCTGCCGCTTCGGCCGCCTGGTGAATCGTGTCGGTGAGCCGAATCATCTCGGCTTCCAGAGACTTCTCGGGATTGAAACGCCAGTCGACGGAGAACCACGCCGCGCCCGGGACCACGTTGAAGTTCACCCCGGCGCCGAGCCCGCCTCCGACGACCATCATCGAGCCTTGGGCCTCTTCGCTCTCGGCGGTGAACGCCGTGCGCTCCGTCCGCACCTCTGCCGCGAATCGAACGACGGGGGCGGCGACTCGGATCAGATGCTCGAAAGCGTTCACGCCTTGATGAGCCAGGCCGACGTGCGCCTCTTTGCCGCGAACCGAGACGCGCATTGTGATCGCCCCGCGGCAGGCATGCCAGACCACGCCGCCGGTCGGCTCCGCCGTCACCATCGCGATCGCCGAAGGATCGATCATTTCCGCCGCGCGCAGATGCCCGGACCCGACCGTACTGCCGGTCTCCTCGTCGCACACGAAATGCAGGACGATCCGCGCATCGCCCAGCAAGCCGAGATCCCGGGCGGCCACGGCACCGTAGAGCATGCTCACCAGCCCGCCCTTCATGTCGGCGGTGCCGCGGCCCGTGATGCGACCGTTTTCGCGCCGCGGCTCGAACTGCGTCGGGCTCTGCGCGGGTACCACGTCGAAATGTCCATGAAAGTAGACGACTCGCTCCCCGTCGCCCACGGTCCCGCGGACGATGCACGGCGCCTCTAACGCGCCGCCGTTTTCGATCTCGTGGACCTCGGTCGCGACACCCAGGCGCCTCATTGCCTCGGACAACACGGCGGCGCAGGCGCCGAGGCCACGCCCCGGCGGGTTCTCCGTGTTCACCGCGACCAAACGCACGACGAGATCGGCCATCTCGTCGGCCCGCGAATCCAGCCACTCCTGTATTTCGACCGCGCAGTTCATTGAGCCGATGCTCCTCTAGGGCGCCCTACGACGCCGGCTGTGCTGGCCGCGGCCAGCGCCCATACCATTCGACGCCGGTCTCGCGGGTCGTGTTGCGCAAACGATCCCCAAGCTGCGCCGCATGGTGCTGAAGATGGCGGATGTTGACGATCTGGTGTTCGAGCTTCGCGATCGGGTACCAGCTGAAGCCGCTCTCGGCGCTCTCCAGATCGAGTCGGTCCACCCAAGCGTCCACCATGGCATCGCAGAGAGCCCAGTAGGCGAGGATCTGTTCCTTCGTATACGCCTGCCCGGTTCGCGGCGGTCGGTGCGGCAGCTCCAGCCATTCGAGCAGCTCGGCCTCCGCCGGCACGTCGTCGAGGTCGTGCATCCCCGTCTGGTGGTGCTCCCAGGGCTTGAACGATTCGAGCTTCGGTTGGAGATAGAGGTGGGTGAAGTAGAGCGCGTGATAGGCGATCCGCCAGAACGGATTGATCGGGGAAGTATCGGCCCAAAGATCCTCAGGGCAGCGCTCGACCCCTTGGCGCAGCATCCCGAGCGCCGCATGGTATTGGCTTTTGAGGATTGGGCGGAGGCGATCTTGGGTTGAGATCCCCGAGATCCCTTCGGGCGGTTCGTCGTTCGTCATGCAGAGACTCTCCTCGGGCCCCAGGGCCCTCGACCGGCCGGGTATGGACGGGGAGAGTATCCAGGATCGCCGAGCGATCCAAGAAGCCCGGCACCCGGTTGGGAGGCATTATCGTTCAATCCAAGTTCACTCCACGGCTTCGAATTGGCCTGGGCATTTCTCCCGATCGATGTACGTTAGAACCTACCGAATCGCCCTTTGCGATAACCAAAATCGTTCTGCCGGCCCCTTTGACCCCACCTTTTCGACCGATCGAAGAACTTCGGAGCGTTCTTTAAACTATGATCCCTCCATGGACAACAACCCGTTGCCTTTCGGGAGGAGACGTCCTCTATCGACCGCCGCGGGCAACCCGGGCGAACCGCAGGCGATCGAGCCGCCACCTCAACCATCGCGCCGATTCGCCGAAAGCTTCCTCCTGCGCGGCGAGCGCGTCTCGGAAGATGGAGACTTCGCCCGCGCCGCCTCGCTGTTCGAGCGAGCCGCATTGACGTTCGAAACGACGGGCGATCCGATCCTGGCGGCCGATGCCTACATGGAGCAGGGCCTCGCTCTGTTGTACCTGAGGCGCGGCGACGACCTCCGCGCGCTGGAGCCGCGGATCGCGCGCCTTTTGTCGTTTCCGATGCCGGGCAACCTGCTGCTCATCCGGGTTTTCCTTGCGATCCTGCGTAAGGCGAACGAACAGCCCGGACCATTCGTCGACCTGGTCCATCGCCGCCGGTGCCTCCGCTCCCACTCCGCCGCCAAACGACCTGAGGTGATTTCGACCGCGGTCGAGACCGCGTAGCGGCCGAAAAACCCAGGCCCCTGGGATCCCCAGGGGGGGCACGTTAGAGTTCCACTCTTCCGCATCGCGTCGTCGAGGCGGCCCCCACCTGTGCCATGCTCCCCGTGCCATGGCGACCCTAGAGACCGCAGAGCCCGACGCCCTTCCCTTGCCCCGTCCGACCTCGTTCGAGATCGCCTCGTGGGTTCTTTCCGCGATCGGGTTGTTCCTGGTTCTGCGCCTGCATCTCTTAGCCGCTCTGGTGGGGGGACTCGCGGTCTACGAGCTGGTCCACATGATTGCCGGCAAGCTGCACTTCTTGCAGAGTACGGGCAGGGAGCGGCGGAAGGTCTTTGCCGTCACGATCCTGTCGACGATCGTCATCGCGGCGCTGGTGCTGATCGTGCTCGGAGGCATCGCGTTTCTTCGTGGCGACCAGGGAAAACTTCCCGATCTGCTCGCGAAGATGGCGGACGTCCTCGAAGGGTCGAAGGAGCAGCTACCGGCCTGGCTCGCGAATCAGATTCCCGCCAACGCGACCGAACTTGAACACAAGGCGGTGGTTTGGCTCCGGGAGCATGCGGGCGAACTCAAAACTTTCGGCACCAACCTCGGCAAGACGTTTCTTCACGTCCTGATCGGCATGATCCTCGGCGCCCTGATCTCCTTGCACGAGACCCGGAGGCGAGGCGAGCGGGCACCGCTCGCCCGGGCGCTCACCGACCGCGCCGAGAACCTGGGAGAGGCGTTTCGCCGCATCGTCTTTGCCCAGGTCCGAATCTCGGCTCTAAACACCTTATTGACCGCGCTGTACCTCGCCGCCCTGCTGCCGATCCTCGGAGTTCATCTGCCGCTCACCAAGACGCTGATCGTCGTAACCTTCGTCGCGGGTCTCGTGCCGGTGGTGGGAAACTTGATCTCGAACTCGGTCATCGTGATCGTCAGTCTCTCGCATTCGCCGAGCGCCGCCATCGGCTCGGTCATCTTCCTGTTCGTGATCCACAAGCTCGAATATTTCCTGAACGCGCGGATCGTCGGCACCCAAATCAAAGCGAGCGCCTGGGAGCTTCTGCTCGCACTCCTGGTGATGGAAGCCGCATTCGGCATCGCCGGGGTGGTCGCGGCGCCGATCTACTACGCCTTCTTGAAGACCGAGCTGTCCGCGCGCCGGTTGATCTGAACTGCCCCGTCAAGCCGACGGCCTTGCCTCCTTCTTGCCTCCAAGCTCTGGAAGGGAGGTCGTCGTTCGTTCGGAGAATACCTACTTTGCCGGCTGCACCGCTTCCTCAACCGCGTCGAGGTCGGCAAGAACCTGCACCACCCGGTTGCCTGAGAGCAGCTCGACGAACAGGCGGGCCGAGACGGGGTCGAGATCTTTTTGGCCGAGCTTCAGGTCGGTGGCGGTGACCGCGAGACCCTGGAGCGGCCCGAGCGCACCGTTCAAGTGCAGCATCTCGTCCTTTTTTGCGAAGACGACCCGAGCGTGCTCGGCGGTGCCGCGATCTCGGCCGAGATCGTGAGCAGAAAACCGTCCGGTTTGGCTTGCGTGACGGCGGCGCCCACGAGACTCCCGACACTCGGAAAGCTCAGAGCCAGCAGCCAAGGGGCGATCGATCGAGGGACAGTGCGCATGGGTGGTTTTCCTCCGGAAAAGCTCCTCTTCGGAGAATCCTATTCGTTGCGAGGAGGCGTCGGGGAACCCAGGGGAGTGGCAGCTGTCGAATCGGATGGAACCGAGACGAGAAAACAAACCCTTTGAGACTGGGTCTTTCTTAAAAGACAGCCGGCCACATGTCTAGGCTACGTCGACGGGAAGATATCTAACTATGCGCCATCTCACCTCGCGGGGGACTTTCGCCCTCACTGCCGGGCTCTGTCTTCTCCTCGCCGGCTGCTCACTCGTTCGGCTGAGAGTCCAGTCCAAAACACTCTTGGCTTCTGTCATCCTAGCGGGCAGAGTCTCGAGCACACCTACCTGGCGCCACCCGGTGGTGGTGGTAGCCTGGACGGAGCGAGACGGCCTGCTAAAGCCTTCAGGTTACAAACTGCTCCGAAATCCCGGCGAGTTCGAGCTGGTCGTTCCGAAAGGAAAATGCCGGCTGGCCGCCTTCGGCGACGCGAATGGCAACTTAGCACTTGATCCTGACGAACCCTTCGGTAGCTTCTCCGGATTTGGACCGTTTGCGGCGTTCCATGACGTCGTTTCGCCGCTCGACCTTACCTTGGCCAAAGGGGATGTCGATGAATTGGCGCTTCGCTTTTCACAGGTCCATCTTTCCGGTCCGACCGAACCGCTAAGCGACGACCAGGGAGGGGCCATCGTAACTCTCGACAACGAAATATTCTCCGGCAGAAACGGAAAGCGAGGCTATTGGGCGCCCGGGAGTGTTTTGGAACAACGCGGCGCCAACATCTATTTTCTCGAACCGTACGATCCTCGACGGACGCCGGTCCTCTTCGTCCATGGCGCTGCAGGCACGCCCCAGGATTGGAAATATCTCATCGGGCATCTCGATCGGAGCCGTTTCCAACCTTGGATATTCCACTTTCCATCAGGGCTGGGCGTGGGCACTGTTTCCGATCTTCTTTCTTGGAAACTCTCAAACCTCCGTACCCGGTTTCCGTTCGACACTCTCCAGATCGCAGCACACAGCATGGGCGGCCTGGTTGTGAGATCATTCTTGATCCGTTACCACGATCGCTTTCCTTGGGTGAAGTTGTTCGTCTCGTTCTCTACCCCTTGGGGTGGAGAAGTCTTGGCGAAGCTTGCCCCGCCTTCTATTCCGGCGTGGTCCGACATGCGCCCGGGAGGGAAGCTCCTCGCTTCGCTCTTCCAGCGAAAGATCCCACCGGAGGTCGACTTTTTTCTTTTCTTTGGATACCGCGGAAACCGAAGTCTCCTCCGATCCGAGAACGATAGTGTCATCGCCCTGCAGAGCGAACTCCATCCTGCCGCGCAAGCTGAAGCCCGAAGAGTCTTCGGCTTTGCCGAGACCCACGTCGGCATCCTTTCCTCCGAAGCGGCCATGACCACGTTCAATGCTCTTCTACACGCCTACTCCCCACCCAAGGCGTCTCTCAAGCCCGCTCCAAGGTGACCCCTGACCAGAAAGACAGAACAAGCGAGACAAACTTCCTTTCACGAGCGGTGGTTCAATTCGGTCCAGATGTACGACAATCGACGGCTGAACCTCGGAATCCTGGTCGGCAGCGTGCTCGTCTTCGGCTTATCGCTCTGGCTCGTCCGCAGCCAATCGACCTTGGAGGACGTCTCTTGGATGAAGGCGATGATTCCTCACCATTCGATCGCGATCCTGACCAGTGAACGCGCCCACATTTCCGACCCGCGCTTCCGGGAACTCGCCGACGGGATCATTGAGACGCAGCGCAAAGAGATCGCCGAGATGAAGGCACTGATCAAGGACCTTGAGGAAGCACACTAGCTTCGGTCGGGCTATACTCGGCCTGAGAGAATCCTAATGAACCTTGCCTGTGCGCAGCACCCCGAGGTGCCCGCGCTCTACGAGTGCGACGGTTGCGGGCGCAATCTCTGTCCGGAATGTACCGTGGTCGGCCATGCGCTCGTTTTCTGCAAAGTTTGCGGTGAGCGTGCTCTGCCGCTGGAAGGCGCAGCGGTTCGCGCCGGAGCTTCCCCGCGCGAGGTCAAGCGGTTGGCCGCCCAGCGTAAGCCCTATTCGATCGGGCAGGCGCTCGCCTATCCGTTTCGCGGGTTCGGTAAGTTCCTGTTCCTCATCGCTCTCCTGTGCCAGGGCGGAGTCGAGGTCATGCTTCGCTTCGGCTTCGGATTTTATCGCTACTTCCTGGCGCTCGGTTTCTGGTCGCTGCTAATTGGACTGCAATTCAAGATCGCACGCACCACCGCAGAGGGGCAAGACGAGCTACCTGATTGGCCGGATTACTTCTCGTGGGGGGAGCGGTTCTTCGACATGCTGGTCTATCTGATCTTGATGCTCTGGCAGGTTGCACCGGCCGCGATCTTCGCCTTCGTCTTTCGCTCCGCGATCTTCTCGCCCGGGCCCAACTTCCTGTTCTGGATCGGCTTTGCGGTGCTCTGTTGGGTGGGCATCGCCGCCGGGGCGATGGCGCTCGGATCGGTCGGCAAGTTCATGCCCGACAACGTGCTGCGCATCGATTTGCACATCCGGGCGTTCCGAGCCTGCGGCGCTGAAGCGGTGACCTTTACCAACATCCTGTTCGGCCTCGGCGCGGCGGTTTGGCTGGTACGGCTGGACCTCGCTTCGGTGCCGATCGCCGGAGCGGCGTTGAGTGGAATCCTCGGCATCCACTGGCTGTTCGTGAGCGCCCACCTGGCGGGCCTTATCTTCCGTCGCCACGGCGAAGTGCTCGGCGAGATCTACGAGTAGCCGGCGGGTGGCAGGCGTTGGTCTACCGGGAACCTAACTCCGACGGCTACTCCTGGTCGTCGTCGCTGGTCCAATCAGCGTCCGGTTTCGGTCCGGACTCCCGCAACTCCTTTAAGGCCTGCTCCATCTGAAGCCTTTGCCGGCTGGAAATCTCTGGACCCTCGATTTCGGTGGTTCCGCCCCGAAAGCGAAGAGAGTCGGCCACCACGCCGTGGAGAAAAGAAAGCGCGACTCCGACTCCCAAGCAGAGGGCGGCCGCCACCAGCAACGGCTTGGCGTAGGAGCCGCCTCCTCGATTGCCGGGCGCGGTCCACTGCGCTCCCTGGGCCGCCGAGGGTTCGGTCCCCTCGCCCTCCCCTTGGGCTTGGGGATCGGGAGGCGGGAGCGATCCCCCCGCTTCCCGGCGACAGATCACGCAACCGGACATCTTTGCCGGGTCATAGTGCAGACCGTGCCGCTCGCACTTCTCCAGGCGGGTGCGCTTGATCGGTTCGGCAGGTTCGCTCGGTTCGCTCATCGGGGCACCTCGGAGAATTCCATGAACCATGGTCTCACAGGAAAAGGCGCGATTGCGGCGGCAAGTCGATCATAAATCCGCCGAATCCCCCTCGGCCTCCCCGACCGAACCTTCGGTGCGTCGCACCCGGCGCAACTCGCCGACCAACAAGATCCAGGTCGGAAGATGGACGAGCAGGCGCCCGGCAAGCGGCTCCGTGCCGTCGACATAGACCCCATAGGAGAGAAAGCCGAGAACGGAGAAAGCGAGCCCCGCACCGCCGCGAACCGCCACGGCGAGCGGCAGCAGGACCACCGCATACCAGGGCATGACGGCGGGACCGAGCAGAAGGAACGCGAGCAGCATGGCGTAAGCGGCGCGCAAGGCGCCGAGCCGGCTCCCATCCCGTAGCGCCCAGGCGCCGACGCCGAGGGTGCCGCAGAGCAGTGCCGCCCAGGCGAGCGGCCCGCCGGCCCCAGGGGCCATTCGATCTCCGAGCGCCGTCGCCAGATCCCACGCTCCCACATTGAATCGCCAGCGCGCCCCCATGGCCTGGAGACCGGCGACGAATCCTCCCAGTTGGGCCGAAAACGGCAGGCAGCCGAGGGCGAGAACGAGGGGAAGCACCCAGGCCCGGCGCCAGGCCGTCCGCGCCAGGAACACCGGGGCCGCGACGAGCGGTGTCACTTTCGCGAGACCGGCGAGAGCGAGCCCCGCCAGGGCACCGCTCGCCGTGAGGGCACTCCGCTGCCCATGACCCTTTGGGTCGGCCCTTCGACCCCGCGCGTTCCACCCCGCCACGAGGGCAAACGCCGCGCCGGTGAGCGCACAGGCAGCCAGCGCGTCGACGTGCCCCGAACCCGCTATCTCTTTGATTGCCAAGGGGTTCCAGGCGTAGAGCAGAATCTCCCAACGCTCCCGCCCCAGGCGCACGAGCAGCGCCGCGAGCAGCAGGCAGGTGGCAAGATCGACGAGGAGGAGAAGCAACTTCCAGCCGATCACGCTCCCCGGCGCGAGCAAAGCCGAAAGGGCGAAGGCTCCTTGCGCGAGCGGCGGGTAGACCGTTCGGTGATCGCGGTAGGCGATCATCTCAAACGCGTCCGGCCAGGGAGCCGCATCAAGCAGCGCGGCCGCCTGGCGGTCTCCGGCCTCCGCGCGTTGCTCCCATTCCGCCGGCGTCCTCTCGTAGGGATCGGTGCCGCTCGCGACGAGATGGCCATCCCAGAGGTAGCGCCAGATGTCCTGGTCGTAGAGCAGGAACCGCTGGAAGCCGACGGCCCGGCCGAGGAGGTCGTCCGCGATCGCACCGCGGGACGGAGAGAGCCCAACGGGAAGAAGCAAGAGGCGGAATACGACTCCGGTGGCAAAAATCAGGCGAAACGCCAGCCGAGGAGAGACCGCGGCCACAGCGCGGGCGGCGAAGTAGCCCACCCCGGCGAGAGCGGTAAGCCCGGCAATCGCACCGAGGAAGAGTCCCACCTGACGTCCGGCGTTGCCGGCTCGAAACCCCAAAGCAAGATAGACCCAGAGCACCGCGGATCCCCCTGCCGAGAGCAGAAGAAGGCCGAACGCCCGGCGGGCCGAGAGCCGGGGATCTCGCTGCGAACCGAACACCTTCCTATTCTGACGAAATCCAATCCCTCGCGGGAACCGAAGAAAGAATCGAGACCAACGATCGCGCGGTACAATCCTCGCTCGTCGCAACGGCCCAACGCCTCTAGGGAGACTGCACCATGCGCCAACACCGCCAGACCGCCTGGATTTCGACCGCCCTCCTACTCGCCGCCTTCCTCGCTCCACTCGGACTTCACGCTTCCGGCTCCGCCGCGGGTGGAACGCTCGACAACGAGGCCTTCACCCAGCTCAAATGGGTCAAAGGCGAGATCCTCGCCGTCGGTCCCGCACCCGGCTACGAGGTACAGATCCGCCTCGACGATAAGCGCGAACTCGCCTTCGAACTGCCCGACGGCATCAAGCTCCGCTCCGCCGACAAGGCGGCCTTCTCCGGCCGCAAGAAGCTCCGACCGGAGGATCTCTCCAAGGGCCAGGCGATCCGTCTGAGTTACCGCGAGCAGCCGTTCAAGATTCTGGAGATCAAAGTGCTCAAAGGCGGCAAGACCGCCGACGACGAAGAGTCGCGGTAAGCCGAAGGTAGAGACTCCTACCCGCTTGCTTGGGTCCGGTGGGTGGATTAAATTGCCGCCAGGATCCTGATGAGCCGGCACGCCCCTCTCGCTTTAGCGAACACTCCTTCGCCGCGACCGAAGATCGAGGTGGGGTCTTCGCTCGCCTCGGAGCGGTCCCAAGGGGCGATGACGGCCGATCTTTCGGTCCAGCTCGAACGGGCCGAGCGATTCGGCCATTCGCTTGAACGGCTCCACGCCCCGGCGATCTCGCCGATTCAGCGCGTCGTCTATTCGGACAAGGGCAAGAAGCCGCACAACGCCTTCAAAGACATCTCTCGAACCAACTGGTACAAGAACGACCTCGACGACGCCGGCAAGGCCTGGGCACACCACCTGCACGGCAAAGACGACGAGCATTACAACCTCCCCGAGTTGCACAAGAAGATCGCCGATCTCAAGGCCTCCGACCAGGAGACCCCGGCGTTGCCGGAGCGGCCAACCAAGAAGAGGAAACGCGAGGCGCCGGTCGTCGCCCGACAGACCGGCCCGGCGGTCGGCCAGCAGGTCGACTACGCCAAGGCCCCGCAGTTCCGCACCGAACGGCGGGTGATTCGCCGGCTCAACCAGGCGGGCAAAAACGTAGGCGATAAAAACCTCTATACGAAGCGCTATAAGCCGGAAGGCGAAAAGCCCTTCAAACTGATCTCCAGCTCGATCCCGCCAAGCAGCTTGCCCCCGAACGCCGACAGTCTTCCGATCGACGACTTGGCCGAGAACCGGCTCGGCCAGACGCTCCACTCCGAAGGAGTAACCGACAAAATCGAGAAGGACTACCCGCCGTTCAAAAAGAGCAAGCTCAATGAGCATGAGCACTACTCGGCCTCGTCGCGCGAACAGTGCGAAAAGTGCCGATACAACCACCCGCCGCAGAAACCGGAGGCGCACAAGTTCGGCACCTTCTACTCGGGTACGACCGACCATATCGCCGACGAGGGTTTGCGCAAGAAACTGGTGGCCAATAGAGGAATCATCGGCGACCTGGACCTCACGAAGGAGGAGCGCGAGCAGACGGCCGAAGGCCGGCTCGACGCGGCGGCGGCCCGTCAGCACGTCGCGAATCAGAATCCCCTTCTGAACCGATTCCGAGCGAACCTTGGCGCGGAGGACTCCGAAGGCGAACAGAGTTCCGACGACGACGATCTCTACGTCACGAACGATCTCGAATGGGGGAGCCAACAGGGGTATGGCAAGGGGAAGGTCCACGTGATTCCCCGCCGCTCGTTCTTCTCACACGAAGAGTTCGAGGAAGAAAAGAAGAAAACCCAAAGCCTCCTCAAGAAGAGGAAAGAGCCATCTCCCTCGCTTTCCGGCAGCGAAGACGAGGCCGATGGGGATGACGATCCCATCGAAGAGGATTGACTCCGCTCCTCACGCATTCCATCGATCCAGGTTAACAATTGCCACACCATAACCCTCCTGCGCCTCATGCAATGCCCCAAATGCCGATTTGAACGGCAAGACGACGCCGCCGAGTGCGCCCGGTGCGGCATCGTCTTCGCGCGCTTCGCGGAGGTGGCGGCGAGGAACGGGGAAACCCACTACCACCCGCCTCCTCCTCCCCCACCTCAAGAACCCAAAGACTTCTGGCGCGCGCTGCTGCTTGAAGAAGAAGGCGGAGCCCGACCTGGCCGATTCGTCGGGCGGACGGTCCTCTACGGCATCCTGGTCGTCTGGGGATTTCGGTTTCTTTTCGCCACCGTGGCAAGCAACTATTCCGGCGAGTCGTTTCTCCACTGGATCAACCTGCCGTTCCATGAGGCGGGGCATATGATCTTTCTCTTCTTCGGAGATTTCCTTCACACCCTGGGCGGCACCCTGGGGCAGCTTCTCGTGCCGTCGATCTGCCTGGGTGCGTTCCTCTTCCGCACCCGCGACCCCTTCGGTGCCTCGGTCGCCCTTTGGTGGCTGGCCGAAAACTTCATGGACGTCGCCCCCTACATGGCCGACGCCCGCTCGGGCGAACTCCTCCTACTCGGCGGCGTCACCGGCCGCGAGGTGCCCGGCTACCACGACTGGGAAAACATCCTCGGAGATCTCCACCTGCTCGCCTACGATCACCGGCTCGCCGGCCTCACCTACGCTTTCGGCCGCCTGCTGATGATCGCCGCCCTGCTCTGGGGCGGCCGGCTCCTGGCACGCCAATGGCGCGCGCTGCGGGCGGATCGATCCTAGGCTTTACTGCGGCAATCCTCGGCGCTCAAACCTCCGAAGCTTCCGGCCGTCGACGAACGCCGCTCAGCCGACCGGAGTCACCCGAAACGTCTTCTGCGTCTCCCCGGACTGACCGAGGCCCGAGCCGCTGGAAATCTCGACCGAGGAGCTGACGTAGAGGCGGCCTCCGGCCCGGGCGAAGGTGCGCGTCTCATGCAGGCTGACCTCGAAGGTGATCAGAAATTTGCTGAACTTGAGCTTGGCGGTGTGCTCGGTCGCCTGGGGCAGGCCCGCCGCGTCGAGCCAGATCTTGAGCACCTCGTCGCGGCTTTTGAGGCTCTTCTTCTCGCGCGGGTTCAGACCATCGCGCGGTTCGAGTATCAGGACGCGGGTCGGCCGGCCGTTTTTCGGTTCGACCTTCTCCTCGATCAGTTTCGCCCCTTCGATCTCCAGGCGCAGCACCTCCGCCGGGTCGAGCAGCTCGGTCGCCTTCTCGGCGTTGAGCAGGCCGAGGCCGCCGTCCTTGTGCTCGGCCGCGTCGGGGGTGGCGGCGCGGCGCCATTTGGCCTGCCACTCGGCGCGGATCTGCTGCGCCGTCCAGGAGAGGCGTAGGCCCGTCGCGTCATGCTCCGCGAGCGCGGAGCCTTCCTCCGTCGTTTTCTGGCCGTCTCCCTCGTCGCTGCTCTTGCGGACGCTGACGATGCCGATCTGCGCCCGGATCGGTGGTGCCGTCTCAGCTTTTCTCAAAACCGAGCGCAGGTCGGAGAGCGGATCGGCGGCGCGGAGCGCGGGGACGGCGAACAGTGGCAAGACGAGAGCGGCGGCGAAGATGTTTCTACGGTTCATGCGGTGGTGGCCCCCTTTGGCGATCGATTCTACGTCCCCTTCCGATGTACGGCAGAACATTCCGCCGAGAATCGACCGGAACGCCTGGCTTTTTCCGATCGTCATCGGAAAACACCCGCGAAACCCAGCCTTCTCGGAGTGGAATGAATCTTGCTCTTGACCGCTAACTTCAACCGATTCTGGCCCAACCGAAGAATAAAAATCCATCTTCGCGATCCGTCATCCGAATTCCCATGGTTACCGTAGGAACGCTTGAGTGAAGTAAAACCACGAAGTCCGACAGGAGAAGTCAATATGAGAAAACTCACGCCGCTAGCCCTGGCGTTGCTTGCAGTGCTTGCCGCACTGCCCGCCGCAGCCTCCAGCCATCGCGAGGCACCCGGGATCACCGAAATGCCGAAAGTGGACGGCACCGATTTCTACATGTTCAACAGTTACGAGTCCGGCCGCGCCGGCTTCGTCACTCTGATCGCCAACTACCTGCCTCTTCAAGATGCCTACGGCGGTCCGAACTATTTCTCGCTCGATCCGGACGCGTTCTACCGCATCCACATCGACAACGGCGGTGACGGCGTCGAAGACCTCACCTTCCAATTCCGATTCACCACCGGGCTGCGCGATATCGCACTGCCCGTGGGTGGCAAGCAGGTTTCGATTCCTCTGGAATTTGCGGGTCCGGTCGCCATCCCGGGCGACGCGACCTTGAACACCCCGGAGACCTACACGATGTGGGTCATTCGCGGCGCGCTTTCCGACCCCAACCGCACGACGCAGCCGGTCAGCAACGCCGTCACCGGCAGCAAGCGTTTCGCCAAGCCGCTCGACAACGTCGGCATGAAGACGATCCCGAACTACAACGCCTACGCCCACCAGTTCATCCACGAGATCAACATCCCCGGCTGCGGCGCTGGTCGAGTCTTCGTCGGCCAGCGGCGCGAGTCGTTCGCGGTCAACCTTGGCGAGATCTTCGACTTGGTGAACCTCTCGGATCCGCTGGGCAGCCGCGACGCGATTCCCAGCGACATCGCCGACAAGAACATTACCTCCCTGGCTCTTGAAGTTCCCGCCAGCTGCCTGACCTCGCGCACCGGCAGCGTAATCGGCGGTTGGACCACCGCGGCGCTGCCACGCACTCGAACCCTCCTCGACGCCCCGGGATTTGAGAATCCGGAAAACCAGAGCGGCGAATACGTTCAGGTTTCGCGCCTGGGCCTGCCGCTGGTCAATGAGATCGTGATCGGCTTGAAGGACAAGAACCGGTTCAACGCCAGCCTGCCGAGCGCCGACGGTCAGTTCGCCGACTACGTAACCAACCCGACCTTGCCCGAGCTGCTCGAAATCCTCTTCGGCGCCGCCGGCGTGCGGGCTCCGAACAATTTCCCGCGTACCGACCTGGTCGCCGCGTTCCTGACCGGCGTCCCGGGCTTGAACGAACTCGGCGGTCCGGCCGAAATGCAGCGCCTGAACACCTCGATTCCGGCTACGCCGAAAGAGCTTCAGAACAATCTAGGCGTCCTCGGCGGCGACAATGCCGGCTTCCCGAATGGCCGCCGGCCGGGCGATGACGTCGTCGACGCCGAACTCCGTGTCGCCATGGGTGTCCTGTGCCACGCGTTCCCGGGTGTGTTCTGTAGCCCGGCCGATGCACCGTCCGGCAACCTGCCGTTCACCGACGGTACGCTTCAGGACGCGAGCCAGTTCAACTCCTCGTTCCCCTACCTCACCACCCCGCTCCCCGGCTCACCGCACCAACCGTAAGAAACGAGCCGGCGCCGATCTTTGGCGACCGGTCCGTCGACTAGACTCCCGGGGCGGGCGAGGAATCGCCCGCCCCGTTGTTTCTGACCAACTCCCTCGAAGGAACCCGACGCCATGCACCCTTCTCTTCAATCTTTTCGACCCTTCGCCCTCGGCCTTCTGCTCACCGCGATTCCCGCCGCGGGGCACGACTTTTGGATCGAGCCGGCGTCGCTCGCACCCGCGCCCGGCGCCCAGGTCGCCATACGGCTGCGGGTAGGCGAGCATTTCGTGGGCGACCCGGTGCCCCGCGATCCCGAGCGGATCGAGCGCTTTTCGATCATCGGGCCGAACGGCGAGAAGCCCGTGCCCGGGGTGCGTGGCGGCGAGCCGGCCGGGTTCGCGACCCTCGGCCCGGCCGGGGTCTACCAAATCGTCTACGACAGCAATCGCGCCTCGGTCAGCCTCGACCCGCAGAAGTTTGCGGACTACCTGCGGCTCGAAGGGCTGGAGTCGATCCTCGACCTGCGCCAGAAGCGAAAGTTGAGCGAGGTTCCCAGCCGCGAGGTCTACTCACGCTGTGTCAAGGCACTGCTCGGCGTCGGCGGTACGGCCGGCACCGGTTTCGATCAACCCGTCGGCATGGAGCTGGAGCTGATCGCGGAGAAGAACCCGCTGGAGACCGAGCCGGGGGAAGAGACGCCGTTCCGCCTGCTCTACCGCGGCAAACCGCTCGCGGGAGCCCTGGTGGTGGCGCTCCCCCACTCGCAACCGGATGCCGGGGAACTGAAAGTCCGCACGGATAGCCAAGGCCGAGCCCGGTTCAAGTTGCCCGCCGGCCCCGCCGGAGGGGAGATCTGGCTGATCAAGGCGGTTCACATGATCGCGGCGCCGCCGGACGCCAAGGACGCCGACTGGGAAAGCTTCTGGGCCTCGCTGGTGTTTCGAGCAGCGCGGTAGGGGGACGCGATGGGACACGATGCCTGTGCTCTGGGCAGCGCGGCAAAAAAGTGTAGGAGCCCAGACCCACTCTTCTGGCAGTTGACGTATATACAGATCGCCCCTACACTCTGGAAGTGCGCTTCACCTGGGACGAGAGAAAGCGGCGGCGCAACCTACAGGAGCATGGACTCGATTTCTCCGACGCTGAGCGGGTGTTTGGCGGCATGACGTACACGTTCGAGGACGATCGCTTCGCCTACGGTGAGCGGCGGTTCATGACCTTGGGGCTTCTCAGCGGCGCACCCGTTTCCATCGTTCACTTAGAGACCACGACGGAGATCCGTGTCATCTCCTTCCGAAAGGCGACTCATCATGAAGAAGCCCTCTACTTCTCGAATGTCTTCTGAGACGGATTGGGAGCGCGTTCGCGCCCTTCGCGACGACGAGATCTCCCTGAGCACCGAGCACCCCGAAGCCTCGGTCGAGCACATTGTCCGCGGCATCGTACGTCGAGGCTTTGCTGTTGAACCACCGAAGCGCTCGATCTCCCTGCGGGTGGACGCCGATGTCCTCGACTGGTTCAAGACCCAAGGGGTCGGCTATCAGACGCGCATCAACTCCGTGCTCCGGGCTTTTCGCGACGCTTCGATCGGCAGGTAGAATTACTCTCCCTCGGCTGCGGCCGCTCGTTATCCCGAACTTAGTTCTTCTGGGGGGGTTAGGCGACCCTAGCTAGTAGTCCGCTTCGGCGGAGAACGGCAGCAGCCCCTGGCAGAAATGCCGTTTCCCTGTAGATCAGATGCACAGAGCCTGAACTGTTGAACGTTTTGGCTCCACAGGTCCGGGAAGATCCGTGGCGGGTAACGGGCTAAGGCGCTCTGGATGCCGAGGATTGGCGACCAGAGCGGCGTCAGTGTTCCTAAGCAGAGCCTTCCTGCCTGAGAGATCCCAATCTGAACAGACCTCTCCCCCTCTAACCCGGAAAATGCATGAAGCGGCGCTGAACCTATAGACACGGAAGGCCCCGAGAACGGAGAATCTCTTTTGCGAGAAGGGAATTCTGACGTTCGAACGGAGCCTTGCCGATGAGCGATTCTGCCACACAGTGTGTTTTCTTTCCAGAGCTTCTCAAGCGTCCCGTCCAGGTGCAGTTCGATACACCGACCACGAGCGTGGATGGTGGAGCCGTGTTGCTCGCGGCACTGGATCGCAAGATTGGCCTGACTGAGCGGTTGGCGGCGGCGATCCGCGACCGGCGGCAGCCGGGCAAGGTGGCCCATGGTGTCTTGGACCTCTTTCGGCAGCGCACCTTCGGTATAGGGTGCGGCTACGGGGACTGCAATGACGCGAAGCCATTACGCCAGGATCCGATCCAGAAGCTCCTGTTGGCTCGCGACCCGCGGCTCGGCCGGGGGCTTGCGGACCAGGCGACGTTGAGCCGGTTCGAGAATGGGGTCGACTCGCGCGATCTGTACCGGGTGGCTTCGGAGCTGACGGATGTGGTGATCGAGCAGCACCACAAGCGGCGACCTGGGCGCCGCGTCAAACTGATCACGATCGACCTGGATCCTACGGAAGACAGAACCCATGGTGAGCAGCAGCTCTCGCTGTTCAACGGCCATTACGACGCCTGGTGCTATTTACCACTGCTGGCGTTCGTCACCTTCGACAAGGAGCCCGAGCAGCAGCTGGTAGCTGCGATTCTTCGCGGGGGCCGGGCTCCTGCGACTCAGGGTGCGGTTGGCCTCCTGCGCCGCTTGCTCCCGCGCCTGCGGCGAAAGTTTCCTCACGCTCGCCTTCGGGTGCGCCTCGACGGCGGATTCTCGAGCCCCGAGATCCTCTCCTTTCTCGAGCAAGAGCAGGTCGAATACCTCGTAGCGATCGGGAGGAATCCTGTGCTCTCTCGTCTGGCCGAGCCCCTCATGCAGCGGGTTCGCCGGTTGACCGAGAAGAGTGGCCAGAGCGAAGCCGCCTTCGACGAGACGCGCTATGCGGCGAAGTCGTGGAAGAAGTTGCACCGGCGCGTCATCATGAAAGCGGAAGTCGTGCGCCTCGGTACCTGCGAGCCGCGCGACAACGCGCGCTTTGTGGTGACCAACCTGCCCCACTCGCCCGAGATCGTCTATCAGATCTACCGAGGCCGCGGCGACTCCGAGAACCGGATCAAGGAGTTGAAGAACGACCTCGAAATGGACCGCACGAGCTGCACCCGCTTTCTTGCCAACCAGTTTCGTGTCCTGTTGACGGCCGCCGCCTTCGTGCTCTTCCAACAAATGCGACTCCGCCTCGCCCGCTGCACGAACGAGCGCCCGACGGTGGGCACGATGCGTCTGCGACTGATCAAAATCGCTGCCCGCGTGGAAACCTCGGTACGGCGCGTGGTCCTGCACCTCGCTCAATCGCACCCATGGGCCGAGCAGTGGCGGCTCCTGGCGCGAAGTTGCGGTGCTGCCCCAGGATAAATAGCTCGTCTTC
>JBBRUC010000069.1:0-27747 GCA_038248205.1 Thermoanaerobaculia bacterium | reverse complement strand
TGGATGACGAAGAGAGAGTTCCATTCCTGATAGGTGGGGGTGCCGCACCTCCGGCGCTGTGGATCCGCCGCGCCCTTCGGTTTCGTCGAGGACACTGTGGCGGGATTCCTCTCGCGTCAATGACCCTTCGGGCGAGAAAACAGCGTCTCCCGTTCAAGCAGCGGCCGGGTGATCGAATCGGCCCGGTCCCAAGCGCGGCGAATCGCCTGCTCGCGGTCCGATTCGTTCAACAGAACGGCGACCTCGGCGCGTTTGAACAGCGCCATCGGCAGGTCGGGGTGTTTCGCGGGGAAGCGATCGATCGCCCGGTCGAGGGCTTCGCGCGCTTCGGCGATGTGGCGGGCGGCCAGGTAGCAAACGCCCAATTGGAGATCCGCGGCGAACCGCTCGCCCAGAAGGGAGCGGGCGCGCTCGAACGCCTCGAGCGCGCCGGCCGTGTCGCCCACCGCCATCCGCAGGTCGCCCAGCCGGGACAGCTCCGGCCCCGGCGCGCGCTTCTTCTCGATCACCCGAGAAAGCAGCCGGGTGGCCTCCGGGACGTTTCCCTCGTGCTCCCGGATCGCGGCGAGCCCTTCGAGCGCCGCGAGGCGCTCGGGGTCCGCGGCGAGCACGCTTTGGAGCAGCGGCGCAGCCTCCCGCTCGTGGCCGAAGCGGAGCTGATGGAGCCCCTCGTAGGCGCGCAGGTCGAGCGAATCGGGGGAGAGGCGCCGGGCGGCGGCGAACTGTTCGGCCGCTTTCGCCTCCTTCCCCAAGATCGACCAGGCGACCGCCAGGCGCAGGCGGGCCGTGGCGTTGTTCGGGTCTTTCTGCGCCACCCGTTCGAGCGGCGCGATCGCTCCGGCGTAGTCCTCGCGGACGAAGCGCGCGGAACCGAGATCGAGATCGCGGAACAGCTCGGTCTGATCCTTCGGGTTCGGTGCATCGGCACCGAGTACCGCGGGCGCGTCGCCTCCCGCCACATAGCCGAGGCTTGCCAGGCGCTTCCGGTCTTCGTCCGACAGCTGGGAGTCGGAGGCGGTGGGAGAGGTCGGTAGCTCCGCGAGGTACTCGGAGAGCGCGGCGCGGATCTCGCGCTTCGGTTCGGCTCGGCTCCCCAAATCGTTCCGCTCGCGCGGATCGGCCGCCAGATCGTAGACCTCGGTGACCCCCGAGCGGATCACCTTGATCCGATCTTCGATCGCCATCGCCTGGGGCTGCCAGCCGTAGTCGAGAAACGGCATCATCGCTTCGCCGAGGACGATCTCCGGCCGCTGCGCGACGAGGCTCGCCCCCGCCCCTGTGCCCTCGATGCCGGCCCAGCCAAGGATCGTGTCGAACACGCGGCGGGTGGAGACCGGCTCGTCGCGGGCTCCCGGGGCGATGCCATTTCCCGCGATCACCAGCGGCACCCGCATCGTCCCCTGGTAGAGCAGGTGACCGTGGAACGCCTCGCCATGCTCGCCGCGCCCTTCGCCGTGATCGCCGACCACGATCGCCCGCCAGCCGTTTCCTGAGCGACCCTCGAACGCCGCGATCAGCCGGCCCAGCTGCTGATCCATCGCGGCGATCTCGCCGAGGTAGAGATCCTTCGAGTACCGGGAACGGAACGGCTCCGGCGGCTCGTACGGATCGTGCGGGTCGTAGTAGTGAACCCAGAGGAAGAGCGAGGAGGCCGGGGGGGCGTTCTTCAAGAAAGCGAGCGCCCGCTCGGTCGTCGCCTCGGCGGAGCGCTCGGCTTTTCCGGCGCCGAAATCGTCGTCGTAGGTCTCAAAGCCGACGGCGAGGCCGAACGGATGGGCGAGCGGAAATCCGGAGACGAACGCCGCCGTGCGATAGGCGGCCCGCGTGAGCTGCGCGGCGAGCGGCTCGTGGCCGGCGGGGGCGGTGCGCAGCGTCCGACCGTTTTCGCGCACGCCATGATCCTTCGGGTAGAGCCCGGTGAGCATCGAAGCGTGGGCCGGGAAGGTCTGCGGCGCGGTCGTGTACGCCTGGGAAAACCGGAGGCCGCGCGCCGCCAGTTCGTCAAGGTGGGGGGTCGGCGAATCCCCACCTTTCGATTCGTAGCCCACCGCGTCGGCCCGGGTGGTGTCGAGGGTGACCAGCAGGATCGACGGGGACGTTACCTCGCTCTCGGAACGGCCCGTGCCGTTCGACGGCGACTTGGGGCTACAGGCGATCGGCGCCAGGAGAGCGGGGACGAGGAGCGCTGTCGCGAGTCGTTTCATGCGCCGGGTCGATTCTCGGCGCAGTATATGGCCCCCGCCGGGCACTAGAATGGGCGGAACCAGAGCTTTCCCCCCGAGTCGAACACCCCTTCTGGAAAGGATTCGAGGCCATGATCAGCCGCCGAGATTTCGCCGGTCTCCTCGCCGCCGTGCCGCTCACCGGTCTTGCCGCCCGTGCCGCGGGAGTCGAGCCGAACAAGGCCGCCACCGCTCCTCGGCGGGCGATCAAGCCGCCCAAACTCTCCGTCGGCGACACGGTCGGCATGATCCTCCCCGCGACGCTCGAATTCACCCCGAGCATGATCGATCTGGGCAAGGAGCAGCTGGAGGCGCTCGGATTCAAAGTGAAGGTAGGGGCGCACGCCCGCGATCGGTACGGCTCGTTCGCCGGAACCGACAAGAACCGCGCGGCGGACGTGAACGCGATGTTCGCCGACCCGGAGGTAAAGGGGATCATCTGCTACGCCGGCGGCTGGGGAACGCCGCGCATTCTGCCGCTGCTCGATTTCCCGATGATCGCCAAGAACCCGAAGGTTCTGGTCGGCTACAGCGACATCACGGCTCTGTTGAACGCGATCCGCCAAGAGACCGGACTGGTGACCTTCCACGGCCCGGTAGCGGCCTCGAACCTGCGCCCCTACTCGATCGATCACTTGAAGCGCGCCGTGATGTCCACCGAGCCGCTCGGGCTGCTGGAGAACCCGGAAAAGGAAGACGACGAGCTGGTTTCCCGGGCGTTTCGTCTGCGAAAGATCCGCGGCGGTCGCGCCCGCGGCCGGTTGGTGGGCGGCAATCTGACACTCTTCGCCGCGCTTCAGGGGACCCCCTGGCAGATCGACACCCGCGGCGCGATCATCCTGCTCGAAGACATCCACGAAGCGCCCTACCGGGTTGACCGCATGCTCACCCAACTCGCGCAGGGAGGAGCCTTCGAGCACGCCGCGGCGGTAGTCTTCGGCTACTGCACCGACTGCAACGCCGACGGCCCTGCCTCGTTCAGCATCGAGGAGATTCTCGACGACCACCTGGCCGACTTGGGAATCCCGATCCTCTCCGGCCTCGCCTTCGGCCACCTGCCGAAAATGCTCACCCTGCCGCTCGGCCTGGAGGCCGATCTGGACGTCGACGCCGGAACGATTTCGATCGGGGAAGCGGCGGTGGTGTAAGTCGCCACATCCCCCGCGGGCCGTGCTATCGTCCGGGCCAGTCTCATTGTTCTGGTTATTTCTCGCAGTCGCCGACCGGGTCCGTCGGCTCTTTCGGTCTTCCCGCCCCGGCTCGAATTCCCTTGGCTTGCGGCGGGTGCCGCAGGGGCGCCGCGCTTCGCTTTCGGCCTTGCGCAACAGGGGGTTCCTTCGATGAAGAAGTACCTTGCAGTCCTCGTCGTCCTCGCGGTGGCATCGGGGCTCGGCGCCGCGGCCGCTTTCGCTCAACAGACCGGTACGATCGAGGGGCGCGTGACGCTCGCCGACGGCTCGGCGGTAGCCGGCGTCCTCGTAGAGGCTCGCACCGACTCGCTGCCGTTGCCGCGCACCACGACCACCGGAGCGAATGGGGAATATCGCCTACCGCTGCTCCCGCCAGGGGGGTACACCCTCACCTACACCCTCGGCGATCTCGCGCCGGCCAACGAGCGGGCGCTGGTGCTCTTGCAGCAGGTCACGGTCAAAAATGTCACGCTCTCTCCCGAGGCGGTGACCGAGGCGATCGAGGTCGTCGCCGAAGGGACGCCGACGATCGACACGACATCCTCTGAACTGAAAACCGCGATCACCGAATCGACGATCGACGCGCTGCCCGTCGGGCAGGAATATCGCGACCTGGTCAAGCTCATCCCCGGCGTCCAGTACTCCGAGGATTCCGTGCGCGGCCCGAGCGCGGGAGGAAGCGGCCAGGACAACGCCTATCAGTTCGATGGCGTCAACGTCACCCTGCCGCTGTTCGGCACCCTTTCGGCCGAGCCGTCCTCGCATGACATCGACCAGATCGCGATCGTCAAAGGGGGCGCCAACGCGGTCGATTTCAACCGGTCGGGCGGTTTCACCATCAACTCGGTGAGCAAGTCGGGCACCAACAGCTTCCACGGCCAGGCGAGCTATCAGATCCAACCCAAGAGCGGCACCAGCTCGCGCGAGAAGAACGTCAACACCTCCGTGTTCGAAGACGACAAGGATTGGGCGGTGCTCTCGGCGGGCGGACCGTTGGTACGCGACCGCCTGTTCTTCTACGGCTCGTACTATCGGCCGACGGCCGAGAGGAACAACACCGCGAACGCCTACGGCTCGGTACCCAATTTCGAGAGCACCCGCGATGAATACTTCGGCAAGCTGTCGTACACGCCGCTGCCGAACGTTTCAATCAACGGCAGCTATCGCGACTCCTCGCGCGACAACGAGACCACCTCGGTCGGCGCGTTCGCCGCGGCCTCGACCGCGCAAGGCGAAAAAGCCACGCTGGGCATCGCGATCGGTGAAGGGTCGTGGATCATCAACGACAAGAGCTTCGCGAACTTTAAGCTCACCGACTTCACTAACGAGACCTCGGCGCGGCCCGACCGGCTGTTCGGATTCGATCCCGCGCTCGGCCAGCGGCTGGACGTGGCGAATCTCGACCAGCAAGGGTTCTTGAACGTGCCGTTGCCGCTCGCCGGGCAGACCGCGTTCAATAACTTCATCGATCCGCTGATCCAGCGCTACGGCTTCGACCGGAACGGCGTACGGACCGGCGGCGGTCAGGTGGGCGGCGGCAGCACGATCAACAATCAGGATTATTTCCGCCGCAGCTACCAGGCGGGTTGGAACCTGCTGTTCGGTCAGAAGGTCACCCACGAGCTGCACCTCGGCTACCAGTACTCGAAAGACGAAGAGGATCTGCGCCGGACTTCCAACGGCTGGGGCTCGATCACCGTACCCGGAGGCCGCACGACGTTCAACGGTCAGCAGGTGTTCTTCGAGGCCGCCGTCGATCAGATGGGTTTGGTGGGGGCTGGCGGCGTGCCGCTGATCCACTCCGAGTTCGTCTCGCATTCGATCGAGATCAACGACCAAATCCGGCTCGACAACTGGACCTTCAACCTCGGCGTCCTGGCGAGCAACGACGTGTTCTACGGCCAAGGGCTGCGCGAGACCTCCGGCAATCTGTCCGGTTTCGAGGTGGCGCCCGGACATCAGTACAAGATGTACGACATCGGCTTCGACGAGATGATCCAGCCGCGCGTGGGGGCCACCTGGGCGTATAACGGCCGAGACACCCTGTTCGCCAACTGGGCGCGCTACAACCCGGCGGCCAGCTCGCTGCCCCGCGCCGCCTCGTGGGACCGCAACCTCGCCCGCACCATCCGGGCGTTCTTCGCCGCCGATGGCACCTTTATCGGTAGCGATCCGCTCGGCTCGTCGTCCGGCAAGTTCTTCGACGACGACCTTACTCCGCGGCGGGTCGAGGAGTACCTGATCGGCACCTCGCGGCAGCTGTCTTCCCATTGGGTCGGCCGGGTTCACGCCCGGTATCGCTACGCCAACAATTTCTGGGAAGACACCAACAACAACGCTCGGATCGTCTTCAACGCCCCGGACAGCATCCCGCACGAGCTGTACGTGCCGAATCTGGCCGACGTGCAGCGCGAGATCGGCGGCTCTTCCTACGTGATCGCCGAACTCGACGGAGCGTTCACCAAGTACTACGAGGCGAGTGTCGAGAGTGAATACCGCGGCAACAAGACCTACTTCCGCGGTTCCTACGTTTGGAGCCACTACTACGGCAACTTCGACCAGGACAACACGACGACCCAGAACGACCAGGCGATCTTCGTCGGCTCATCGAACCTCGCCGACGGTGCCGGCCGCCAGCTGTGGGACAAGAAGTACGGCAACCTGCGCGGCGACCGCCGCCATCAGTTGAAGTTCTACGGCTCGTACGACCTGGCCTGGAAGGCGAGCGTCGGCGCGTTCGCGATCTATCAGTCCGGCCAGCCGTGGGAGGTCTGGGACGTCGAGGTCTACCGCGCGCTCACCACGAGCACGAGCGACGTCAACCGAAACGCCGAACCGGCGGGCTCGCGCACGACCGATGCCCACTATCAGATCGACCTGAACTACACTCAGAACTTCGCGATCGGCCGCTACAACCTGCAACTCCGGGCCGATCTGTTCAACGCGACGAACAACCAGACCGGCTACGACATCCAGAACCAGAAGAGTTCGGCCGGCTTCGGCACACCGCGCTCGTTTTACGACCCGCGGCGCTTGCAGCTCGGGGTGAAGTTCGAGTTCTAGCGGTCAGAACGCTCCGTCTGGCGTAGGGGGGCAGCTTGCCTGCCCCCTGGCGGAGGCCAGCTCCGCCCCTACGACCACACCGATTGCTGCGGCGCTCCGTTCTCCCGACCGGGGCGCCGTTTTTTCATCGTCCACCCCTGGATTAGATTCGCCCTCGACTTTGTTCACCTCTGAAGCAAGCGGATCTTCAACCGCACAGGAGGCCTCACAACATGTCGATTCGACCCGTCAAGCACATCTCCCGTTCCACCCCCACGCTCGAGGGGGCGGGCGTTCACTTGCGCCGCGCCTTCGGCTTCGGTGAAACGGACGAAACCGATCCATTCCTGCTGTTCGACGATTTCCGCAACGAACGCCCGGCCGATTATCAGGCCGGCTTTCCCTGGCATCCGCATAGAGGGATCGAGACGATCACCTATGTGCTCGCCGGCTCGGTCGATCACCGCGATTCCTTGGGCAACCAAGGCTCGCTCGGCGCGGGCGACGTCCAGTGGATGACCGCCGGCCGCGGCATCCTGCATCAAGAGATGCCGCAGGGCGACCCGCAAGGCCGGATGCACGGCTTTCAGCTTTGGGCGAACCTCCCTTCGTCGCTCAAGATGACCGCGCCGCGCTATCAGGACGTGGTCGCGCGAGACGTTCCGGAGGTCACCGACGACGACGGAACGAAGGTCCGCGTGGTCTGCGGCGAGTTTTGGGGCGTGTCCGGTCCGGTGGACGGCATCGCGGCCGATCCGCGCTATCTCGACGTCTGGGTCCCCCCGGGCCGGAAGAAGACGCTGCCGGTTGAAACCACGCGCCACGCCTTTGCCTATGTTTTCGACGGGAAAGGACGGTTCCTGAACGCCTCCGAGCCGCTCCCGGTGGCGACCGAGGATCTCGTAAGCGGCGAGGTGACGCCGAGCACCGAGGTCGAGAACCGCAATCTCGTCCTGTTCGATCGCGGCGACGAGGTCGTCGTCCAGGCGGGCGAAGAGGGGATGCGCTTCCTCCTCGTCTCCGGCAAGCCGCTCGGCGAGCCGATCGCCTGGCACGGCCCGATCGTCATGAACACTCAAGGCGAGATCCAGCAGGCGATGGCCGAGCTGCGTGACGGGACGTTCCTCAACCACGGGTAGTGGAGTCCGGCGCTACCCGTTCGGGTGGCGAACCGCCTTCGGGGTGTGCGCTAGCGTCGCGCCCCGAGGGCCTCTTTTCGATGGGTGAGCAGGACATCGCTTCCGAGCAGGATGCCGAGCGGGCGCAGGAATTCTTGCGCGCGCTCTTGTCCGACCTGTCCGCGCTCGAAATGCTGCTCGAGGCCGGGGGAATCGAATCCGGTGTGCGGCGGATCGGCGCGGAGCAGGAGATGTTCCTGGTCGATCGGGCCATGCGCCCGGCAGCCGTGGCGGTCGAGCTTCTGGCGCGGGCGAATGAGCCGAGGTTGACCCACGAGATCGGCCGGTTCAACCTCGAAGCGAATCTCTCGCCGCGTCTTTTCGGTGCAGGTTGTCTTGGCGAGATGGAAGCGGAGCTTTACGAGGTGGTCGAGATCGCTCGTGCCGCCGCGCGGGCATCCGGCGCGGAGGTGCTGCTTTGCGGGATTCTGCCGACGCTCCGGCAGTCCGATCTCACCCTCGACAACCTGACGCCGAACCCTCGGTATGCCGAACTCAATCGCGTCTTGATGAAGCGGCGCGGCGGGCATTTCGACCTCTACATCAAGGGGCTCGACGAGCTACGGGTGAGCCACGACAACCTGATGCTCGAAGCGGCCTGCACCAGCTTCCAGGTACACTTTCAGGTAGGAGCCCGCGAGTTCGCCGAACTGTATAACGTCGCCCAGGCGGCGACCGCCCCGGTGCTCGCCGCCGCCAGCAACTCGCCGCTCCTCTTAGGCTCCCGGCTCTGGCACGAGACGCGGATCGCCCTGTTCCAGCACTCGGTCGACGACCGCTCCACCGCCCACCAACAGCGCGGCACCCCGACCCGGGTAAGCTTCGGCGAGGGGTGGCTGCACGAGTCGGTGCTCGAATATTTCCGCGAGGAGATCGCGCGTTTCCGGGTCGTCCTGACCCGCCGGATCGAGGACGATTCGCTCGTCGCGCTCGCGCGCGGCGAGCTGCCGCAGCTCGCCGCTCTACGCCTTCACAACGGCACGGTTTGGCGCTGGAACCGCCCCTGCTACGGCGTTTCCGAGGGGCGCGCCCACCTTCGGGTGGAGACGCGCGCGCTCCCCGCCGGGCCGTCGATCGCGGACGAGATGGCCAACGCCGCCTTCTTCTTCGGCTTGATGGTGGCGATGCCTGAGGAGTACGGGCCGATTGCGCGCGCTATGTCGTTCGATGCCGCGCGCGAGAACTTCCTCGCAGCGGCACGGCAAGGTTTGCGCGCGCAGTTCGATTGGCTTGGCGGCAAGAGCATTCCCGCGGCGAAGTTGATCCTGGAACACCTCCTGCCGCTCGCTCGCGCGGGACTCGCCTCGACGGTGGCGATCGAGGACTCCGAGCGCCTGCTCGATCTGCTCGAAGCGAGAGTACAAAAGGAGCAGACCGGTTCGCTCTGGGCGCTCCGCTCGCTCGCGGCCATGGCGGATCGCGGCACCCGCGAGCAGCGCCACCGGGCGCTTGCGGCCGCGATGCTTGCCGAGCAGAAAGGGGAGCGGCCGGTGGCCGAGTGGCCGCTCGCCGAGCTGTCGGTCGGAGACCAGCGCGCCGGCTACCAGCGGATCGAGCATTACATGTCCACCGATCTGTTCACCGTGCGCCCGGACGACCTGGTCGATCTCGCGGCCAGCGTGATGAGCTGGCGGCACATCCGCCACGTCCCGGTCGAAGATGACCATGGTTGTCTGGTCGGTCTCGTCTCCCATCGCGACCTCCTTCGCCTTTTCGCCACCCGCGGGCTGGCGGGCCGGGTCGGAGCGCCGGTCCTGGTGCGCGAGATCATGAAATCGGAGCCGGTCACAGCGACCCCTGAGACGTCGACGCTCGAAGCGATCCGCCTCATGCGCGAGAAGAAGATCGGCTGCCTGCCGGTGGTGCGCGAGGGGCGCCTGGTCGGCATCGTTACCGCCCAAGATTTTCTCGCGCTTTCGGCCGAGCTGTTCGAAGCGCACCTGCGCGAAGAGTCGCCGGCTTCGGTCGTCGAGCCGGTGATGGAGCCCGGTGAGATCTGACAGGTTGGACCGGTCGATTCCAGCCGCCGTATGATCCCTACCCCTTTGGATCGGCCGGTCGGCGCCGCCGTTCGACGAGCAGGAGGGGGCCTTCGTGCGATTCCTTGCGAAAGCCCAACAGGTGGCAGATGTCGAGCGCGAAGGCGCGGGCGGTGCGGGTGTCGAGAAGCAGGGCATCGCTCCGACCTTCGACCTTTCGGACGCCGGGCAAGAGCGGCAGCAGGCGATCGAAGTTTAGCGCGCGCAGGACGGTCGAAAGCCCGAGCCAGAACGGCGCCACGCGGCGGACCAGAAAGTAGCCGTCCTCGCCCAGCTTCTGGTAGAGCGGCATGAACAGGTAACCACCCTCTTCGGCGCGCACGTCGCCGCTCCGGTCGTGGGCGACCACAGCCCCTTTCTGGATCGGAAAGAAATTCTTGAAGCCGGGATTCATCGCGAAGTCGTCTTCCGGCCGGATCGCGTGGCGATGCCGCAGCTCCAGCGCGGAGGGCAAGCCGCGGGTCGCCGCTTCGAGCAGCGTCCGATGGGGGGAGAGGTCTACCGGAGGATTCTCGCCTCCGACCAGGCAGCCCGCGGCGGCAAGGGTCAGCCAGAGCGCCGCCTCATGCCGGGCAACCGACTCTGGCGCGTCGTGCTGCCCCGCCTCAAAGCCGATCGCGACGTGGCCGAGGCGGTTCGCGTGGTTCATCAGGGTCCCTTCCAGGCTCTCTTCCAACCCGAGCAGGATCGGCACCCCGAGCGCCTGCGCGAGCCGCCGGTTCACCCGAGAATCCGAGACGATGGCAAACGGCGCGCTGTCCGACGAGGTGGTGTGCAGATCGAGGAACACCGCGGCCCCGGTCCGTTCGGCCAGCGCCTCCTCGATCGCCCCGCCCAGCTCGACCAGCTCGCGATCCTCGCCCGACAGATCCTCCGGCCGAGCGCCTTCGAGCGCCGCCATGCGCTCCGGTCGCCAGGCGCGGTTCAAATCGCGATCGAGAAACCGTTCGCCCCGACTGAGCGCCCGAAGGTTCCCCGTCAGGCCCAGAAGCCGGCCCCGAAAATGGGGTGTCGCCGCCCGCAACGCCGCCAAGACCCGAAGGATCGCCTGCGCCCCCGACGGCTCGTTGCCGTGGATACCGCCGATCGCAATCACCAGCGGACCGGGGGAACCGGTCGAGTAGGAGCCGAGGATTCGAGGGAAAGGCGGAGGAGGCATGGGTGCGAGTTTATCGGCTGGCTCGGATTTGGGTAGAGCCGCAGTGCGCCCGAGAGATGCACTCCGCGCCTAGGATCGGGCCAGCCATAGCACTGCCACCATCGAAACACCCATGATGGCGTAGAGCGCGCGGTACCGGGCTTGAAGGCGGCAGGCGCTGGTGTAGGTGAGCCCCTCGGCCAGAGCGTGGAGCGACCACCACAGGTGAAAAGGATAGAGGACGACGACGGCTGCCAGTGGCCGGGGGACGATCCCTTCGAGGGCGAGGAAGACGAGGAGAAGGTACGCCAGGGTGAAAAGAACCAGGCTGGCGGCGAAGGTGCGTCGCCGGCCGAAGATCACCGCGTTGGTTCGCACCGCATTGAGGACGTCGCCCTGGTAGTCGCGGATCTCCTGCGTCAGGTGGCCGGCGGCGAAGGTCAGGCCAAAGAAGGCGGCCAGGGCGAGGCCGCGACGGTCGATCGTCCCTCCCAGGGAATATCCAAGAAGGAAATGGAGGGCGCCGCCGGTCAGATGGGCTACGGAGCTCAAGAGCGGCTTGCCCTTCCAATCGAATCGAGGCAGGGAGTAGAGGGCACCTAAAGCAGCGACGGCCAATGCCAGGTACAAGGTCGTCCGGCCCAGCAGGCTAAAGAGGAAGAGACTGAGAGCCAGCAAGACCGCCATCAGAACGCCTATCTCGTGAGGCCCCACGCCGCGGGCCGTAAAGACTCCGGCGGCTCTATGAGGGTCGGCGAGATCGGTGGTCAGTCCGGACCAGTCGTTGACCAGGAAGATGTGCGCCACCAAGAAAATATTGGCGACGACGAGCAGGGTCAAGGGTTCCAGGTCCGCCGCCGTCGGGTGCCGGATCGCGAAGGCCGCCCCCAGCAGCGGCGAACCCTGAAGGACGAGAATCTCCGGCAGGCGCAGGCAGGACAGGTAACGGACCGCGGGAGCTTTCGTGGAGCTGGGTACGACGAGAGTCGGAATATCGATCATAAAGCCTTAGCCAGAGCGCGTAGCCGACGTCCTCCGACCAGTAATATCGGGGGACCGTCGCGGTGAGATCGTTGTGGTAGAGAAGCGGCGGACTCTTCCGCAACTGGGCGAAATCATCCTGGGCCAGCTGGCGCAGAATCGATTCGATCTGCACCGCGTCGGCCGGAGCCAAGCGCTTCCGCCCCAGCCATCGCACCACGGACACCCAAGTGTCCTGACCCGGCACCGGGGTCCGCATCCGGGATTCGGGCAGATCGAGCTGGCAGCCGGCGCGCTTAAGGTCGGGCAGTCGCAAGATTGGGACCAGCGGCGCTTCTCGATAGTAGACCCAGATCCGATCTTGGTCGACGACCGCGCGGAGAGCTTTGCAAAGCGCGCGCCCGGCTGGCGGCTGCTCGTTTGACAGCAGCAGCAGCAAGTGCATCTGAATGGCGATATCGGTAGGGTTCGGATCGCCGCCTGGATCGAGGCATTGGTAGGCCTCTCGCGGCGCGAGCCAGGTGCGGTAGAGCCCCTCGGGAGTGCGATATCGGGCGAGGGTCGCGAGAGCGGCCGGTAGATCTCGCCGGCTTTTCTCGGGGGCGATCCTCCAGACGAGCGCCGTATCGTCGGTGTCGGGCGTGATGGCGCACCCGAGAGTTCCGATTCCTGGAGCGTCCGGCAGGCCGTGGTACCGCACGAGCCCGCCGGGCTCGATCTGTCGGGTGAGATGTCGGCGGGCGCGCTCTACGCTCTCGCCGAGACCGTTGCCGGCCGCGAGCGGATCGAGCAGCTCGATCAGAACCGAGGTGAGAAAGGTGTTCATCTCCGGATGCGGCTGTTCGAAGCGTGCGGCGCTGGTGTAGGAGGTGAGCCAGTACCCCGGCTCCTGCTGGTGATCCCGAATCCGCACCGCCGCCGCTTTGGAGAGGGGGGCGAGGTCCCTGGCATCCGCCGGGGTAGTCGGAGCCATCGGAGCCATCGGAGCCATCGGAGCCGTCGGAGCCGTCGGAGCGATCCCGCTCGCGACAGGCGCCGCTTGGATGGTCACCTCGTGTTCTCCCAGGTAATACCTTTCTCCTCCCTCGGAGGCCCAGGCGAAGGCGGACAGGCGATGCTTGCCAGCTGCGAGGCCGGACGTGTCGAGCGGGATGCGCCAACCGGCGGGGTTCGACTCGCGAAGCGCGGAGCGGACGTCCGGCCGGTCGTAAAAGGCGCGGGAGCCTACCGGTCGCCGGCCGTCCACGGAGACGGCCACCTGCTTCGGCGTCGCGTGGCCGGCCAGCGCCCAGCCGACCGCGACGATCTCTTGGCCGGCGGCGAGGCTGGAGATCGGCAGGTCGCCGGACTCGATGGCGTCTAGTTGTCCCCGCATCTCCACCAGCAGCTCCGCCGGGGCGGGACCATGCCGCAAGGAGGCGACGAACGGCGCGTTGCGCCAGTCCCAGGCGGAGGTCCAATCGTCGGAGGCGCTGACGTACCAGAAGGCCCCGATCCCTTCGATCGCGACCGCCAAGCCCACCGCGATCACGAAGCAGGCCCGGCCGAGGGCGCGCAACGAAACGACGACCGGTACCAGCATCCATAGGAGAAACGGCAAAAGGTCGGTCAAGTAGCGCGAACCCCAGTACCCTCCGATCCGCCAGTCGATCTTGGCATAGAGCAGGAGCTGGAGGACGACGGCGATTCTCAACGCCAGGGAGAGGCCCCGGTCTTCCGGCGGAAGCCGCCAGGCGAGCACGAGGAAGAGCAAGAAAGGCGAGTAGACGAACAGCCCACGCATCGGGCTGAACAGCAGTCCGCAGAGGCCGGAGACCAGGTCAAATCGGAAGAAGCCGACGCTGCCCATTCGCCCATAGGCGCCGGCCAAGTTTTCGGCCAAACCGAGGTTGTAGGCAAGCAGCAAGCCCGCGGGCAGCGCCGCCCCGGCCGCGAGCAGGACCGCCCGGCGTCGTCCCGCCCAGATCAGACCGTAGACCCCCAGCGCCGCGGCGAGGAGCGCGTCCGGAGGGCGATTCCCGGCCATGAGCCCGCAGAGCAATCCCACCGCCAGCACCCGCGGCCCGGTGCAGGGGCCCGTAAGAAGGAGCATCGTTCCGACCACCAGAAGCTCGGCCATCCCATGCTGCCATAGGGCCTGGCTGCTGATCATCCAGGTGGTGGTGCCGAAGGCGTACGCCAAGGTGATCAGCAGAGCGATCGAAACCGAGGCCCGACGCCGTACCAGCAGATAAAAAAGTGCCGCGGAAAGAGCCGCCACGAACGAAGCGCAGAGCTTCTCCATGATCCGGGCGACGTGGTCCAGGCGCCCATCGGTCCAACCGGTGTAATGCAGGTAGGCGACCGCAGGGAGGTAGAGGGGTGCGAGGAGCACCGGCTGCACGATGGGATACAGCGAAATGATATGACCGCCCCGCGCAGGAACCATCCAGAAGGCTCCGTGGCCTCGCCCCTGGGCGGTGATCCGCGCGATCGGATCGAGAAGCAAACTGTGATTCTGCCAGATCGAAAACGGCAGGTAGCGCGCGGGATAAGTGTCCCCGGCGCTGATCGCCCGCCGGTTGGCGTTGTAGACCAGCATGCAGCAGAGCCCGATCAGTAGAGCCACCCACAGCTCCCGCTTTGAGTGCAAAATCCCGATCGAGAGAGGGCGGGATGTAGGGCCTCTCTTCATGCGGGGGCCATCCTAACTCTGGACCACGCCTTGGGCTTCATTCGGGAGTAGCAATCACTCCAAGTCGCGAATCGGGTTTGCCTGGATTCGAAGCAATCCTCGCCTCTCTACCGCTGAAGCAAAAAACCCACCGCATCGATCGCGGACGGCGCAGTCCGAGCAGGCCTCCAAGTATTCGTTCTTCCAATCGGAGATCGATCGGCGACAGTACCGCCAGAGAATTCTGGGTACGGCACAGAGTGGATGGTTGTAGATCGACACCTGGAGGCCTCGGGCGGCAAGATAGAGAGTTGCGGCTTGTAGCGTCTCACCGTAATCGCGGGGATCGATCCACAGCGCATCGAGGTTCTTGACCGCGAGCCCGATCGGTTCGAGCCCCATCAGCGCGATGTGAGCCGCAAAAGGCAGGTTGCGATAGATGAATTCGGCGGTCGGAAGCAGGCGCTCGATCGTCATCCGATGGAGGACCACCCGGATCTCGACCGGCACGTCATATCGGCCGAGGTTCTGGAGGCCGATCAGCGTTTGGTCGAAGGCACCGGGCGCCTGCACGACGCGGTCATGTTCGAAGTCCAAATCTGAGTAGAGCGGGACGCCGATCATGAGGTCGGGGTGCTCGATCTCGCCGAGCCTGCGCGCGAAGTCCCCGTAGTAGAACAGCCGGCCGTTCGAGAGAATATGGAGCGCCGTCGTCGGGAGAAGATCGCGGCAGCGCTCGACGATCCGCAGTAGGTCGTCGCCAAGAAGCGTCGGCTCCCCTCCCGTGATGCCGAGTTCGCGAGGAATGTCGCAGGGGGCGCCGTGTGCGATCAGCTCGATCAGCCGCAGGTGTTCGACGATGCGCTCACTGTCGTCGATCCTCCGGGGTGGCTGCGAGCACATCACGCAATAGCTGTTGCAGCGATCGGTGGTGAAGATCGAATTGTGGGGCGAGGCGGGCCGAAATAGGGTTCGCACGCCGCCGGTCGGCTGGAGTACGACGATGTCGCCAGCCGAAAGGTGGTCCAGGTACCGGGCGCGCGAGATAGTCGGTGTCGCCGCGCGAGAGATTGGCTCGTCCCCAGTGGTGAGAATTCCGGCGTAGCCTTCGAGGTCAAGGTCAAGGTCCAAGTCGGCTTCCCCGGCACGGAGCAAGAGAACCGTTTCGGCACGCACTTCGGTCTCGGTCGGCACAAGGGCGATTCGACCGAGTATGTTGGCTCGCAGGGTGGACGAGGCATGGCCCTGCGTCTGGAGGCGGAGGCTCACGTCGGCATCTCGTCCAGCCCAGGAAATGGAAAGCCGGTCGCCCAGCTGGTGAATAAGTCGATGATGAACGGATCGCCCGATCGAAGCTGCCCGAAGAGATGGCGCAAAACCCCCATGTTCTTGGCGCAGAACGCACTCGTCGGCCGATGGCCGATCACGTCCCCTTGGGTCCGGTGATGGAAAATCGGATCGCCGCCGCAAAAGGGAAGAAAGGCGCAGCGGTTGCAGCCAGGCAAGGATTCCAAGACGGAATGAGCAACCAGGGAACGAAGCTTCTCGCCGCCGAAGATCTGTTCATACGAGTCGCGATGGACGTTGCCGAGGCGGAAGCTGAGATCGCCCATCTCGGCGAGCATCCGCGCCTCGTCGGAGGCATATACCTCGCCGTCATAGTTGTAGGCCACCGCTCCAATCCCTGCGCCGCCGGGCGATTGAAGATCGACATAGTGGGTTGGAAACGGGGTCATCATCTTGGTGAGCAAGATCTGTGCGAAGACCTCTCGTATCGCCGTTCCCTTTCGGTTCCAGTCGATGATCCGGTCGAGGGCGACCCGATAGAAATCCAAGAACGAAGCGGCCTGGTAACGTGCTGCCGCCCCGGTTCGAACGGCAAAACCATACGGGCTGATCGACCGGAGGAAGATCGAGTCGAAACCGAGCCTCACATACTCGTCGACGATTGCTTCCGGTTGCGCCAAGCTTCGCTCGGTGGTGGTCATCAAAGCCGAAATTCGATCGTGGCCCAGTTCCGCCCGTGCCCGTCCAAGATTCTTCTCAACCAACGAGTGGCTATCGCGTCCCGGTCGCGGGCGATTGGCATCGTGGAGGGGGGCCGGTCCGTCGAGGGAGGTCGAGAGCAGGATTGATCGCTCCTTCATATAGGTGAGCATCTCGTCATCGAGCGGGGCGAGATTCGTTGCGATCACGAATTCGATTCGGCGGCCTTCCGTACGGTTGCGATCGATGACTCGCTCGACGATGAAACGGATCAAGTCAAAATTCAGCAGCGGCTCGCCGCCCTGAATCTCGACCTTGAGGCTCTGCGCCGGACTGCGGAACATCAGCTCGATGGCCCTTTCCGCCGTTTCACGACTCATGTCCCAGCGAGTTCCGCTTTCCTTGACCCGCGAGACCTGGCAATAGGGGCAGGAATGATCGCAGCGTAGGGTAATGACGAACAGGTGAAGGGCGGTAAAGCCGGAAAGGAAACTCTTCTGGGTTCGATACCGGGTGGCGAGCAGCTCGATCGGTACGGTGGGATCGCCGTCGCTCAAGAACAGCTTGGCCTTGAGGTTCCGATAGTCGGCAGACGTGGGTGCCAATCGATGGCCGATCAGAGCCTCGAAACTCCGGGCATCCAGAAAGAGGAAATCCCCGACGTCGTTGACCAGCAAAACCTCTTGCTCGGTCCAGCGTTCGAAGCGGAAAGGAAGAAGCTTATAGGCCCGCGCTGAAGTGTCAGCGGAGTCGACTGATGCCGAGAGGGTCGTCGCAGGAGTTGCCATCATCACGAAGTGAGTCCAGTAGATTGCCCTCGGCGAATGCTTGGGCCACGATCAACTCCCGGATCGGTGCCATCTCTCGGTCGAGAGCGGTCCGGATCTCCTGGTCGATCAGCTCGTTGGCGAAGATTCCCGCGATCGAAGGGTCGAGAGCGCCCTCTCGTGGACGGAGGCTGACCACCAAAAAGTCGGGATTTTGCGGGTCGCGTGTGAGCGAGACAAAGGCGCCGCCGGTCAACTTGTAGCAAGTCTCGAAGATCGCCCGGCGGGAGTGGAGCGTTGTGTCGACCGAAATCTCGACGGCTTCGCTCATGGTGCTGCTTCGCCGAGAGTGAATCGCAGCGCGACGCGCTTGTGCTCGGCGAAAGTCCAAGTGACGATGATTTTTTGGCCGATATGGAGGGGAAATGCATCCGGGGCCAGAGCGAGAAGCTGGTCGAGCTGGATTTTTACCTCGCTCGGCTTGTGCCGCACGATCTCGACCGTCGGCGAGTAGAAGAACTCCTGAGATTGCCCCGAGGCCAGCTTGGCGGTCACTTTCCGTTCGGTCGAATCAATCGCCTCGATCGTCACCGATGCATCGATTCCAACCTGTGCCGCTCCCGGCACGGCCGGTCTGGGAGGGGGGCTGGGAATGGGGCTTGGGGTGTAGATCGGTGCCGGGGTGGAACGAGGGGGCGGTCGCGGCGCAGGAGTCGGGGAAGAGTGACCGCCTCCCGAGCCGGAATAGTGCGAGGCGTGGGAGCTATGCGACGAGTGCGACCGATGCGACCCGTGGCCCAGCGAAAGCGCGGCCATCGAGCCACCGAGTCGGAGGACGAGCTTGCCCGTCCGCGAGCGCTTGCCGCGGCTTTCCCAGGCGGGTTCGACGGTGGGAGGATGACTTTTGAGAGTCGCCGAGTGGGCGTCGACACTCGCACCCAGGCCCAGCGCTCCAAGGCCCGTGACCGCAATCCGGCGCAGGAGCCGGCTCAACGCGGCGAATCTCTTCGGTGGGAACGCGCGCCCGCCCTGGAATCCTGCCATGGCTTTCTCCAAGAATGCCCTGAAGAGTTACGCGAGCTTGCGGCAGGGAACGTCTCACCCCCGCAACCTTCCCCGCCCACGCCCGTACCAAGCCTTGAGGCTCTTACGTCTTTTTCGGTTCGGTTTGCCCGACCGCCCTAGCCCAACTTGCCCAAGGAGATTGGTATGACCAGGAAGTCCGTCGTTTTTGCCGCCCTCTTGCTGTGTTCTGCGGGCTTGGCCCGCGCGGACGGGATGCCCGAGGCGGCGGGGGAGGCCAAACCCGCCGCGGCGGTGCCGAAGTCCGAGCAGTCGGTGACCCAGCACAGCATCGTGATCGACGGCAAGACGATCGCCTATACCGCTACGGCGGGGACGTTGATCGTCCGAAATGGCAAAGACGAGCCGGCCGCGAGCATCGGCTATGTCGCCTACACGAAGAAGGACACGGATCTTACGACCCGGCCGGTCACGTTCTCTTTTAACGGCGGCCCGGGCTCTTCCTCGATCTGGCTGCACATGGGCGCGCTGGGACCGCGACGGGTGGTTACCGTCGATTCCGGCCCGACACCGCCGCCGCCCTATGAGGTGGTGGACAACCCTTGGAGCGTGATCGACAAGACCGACCTGGTGATGATCGACCCGGTCGGCACGGGGCTCAGCCGAGCGGTGGGCAAGAGCGAGGACAAGGACTTCTGGGGCGTCGACCAGGACATCGAATCAGTCAGCCGGTTCATCAAGGAGTACGTCTCAACCAACGGCCGCTGGCGCTCGCCCAAGTTCCTGCTCGGCGAGAGCTACGGCACGACCCGCTCGGGCGGCATCGCCAAGTACCTGGAGACCCGCGAGAACATGGCGCTCAACGGCGTGATCCTGGTCTCCGTGGCGCTCGACATCGAAGCGATCTTCGCCTGGCCGGGCAACGACCGGCCCTATGCGCTGATCCTGCCGACCTTCACCGCGGTGGCCGCGGTACACAAGGCGCTGCCCTCCCCGCCCGCGGACCTTGAGGCGCTGCTCACCGAAGTCCGGGCCTTCGCGCTCGGCGAGTACTCGGCTGCGCTCGCCAAAGGGGATCGCCTGGGCGAGGCGGAACGCAAGGCCGTCGCCGAAAAGCTTCACCGCTATACGGGCCTTTCCGCCGACTACTGGGTGCGCGCCAATCTGCGGGTGCGCGAGTCGCAGTTTTGCCAGGAGCTGCTGCGCGAGAAGCGCGAAGTGGTCGGCCGGCTCGACGGTCGTTTCTTGGGCCGAACCTTCGACGCGCTGGCGGTCGAGGCGGACTACGACCCGCAGTCGGCGGCGATCTCCGCCGCGTTTACCGCCGCCTTCTTGGACTATCTGCACTCGGATTTGAAGTTCGGCGACGGCAAGACCTACAAGGTGATGAACGAAATGGCCGCCCCTGCTTGGGACTGGAAGCACAACTCCGGCTGGTTCATCGCCTCGCCCGTCCCCAACACCGCGCTCGACCTCGGCCAGGCGATGATCTACGACCCGAACCTGCGCCTGCTGGTGCTCAATGGGCTCTATGACCTCGCGACACCGTTCTTCGCCACCGAGTCGATGATCGACCATCTCGGGCTGCCCGCCGACCTGCGGTCGAACATCGAGATGAAGTACTACCCGGCCGGCCACATGATGTACCTGCACGAGCCGTCGCTCCACCAGTGGAAGGCGGACATCGCCGCCTTCATCGACCACGCGACCCATAAGTAGGCCTCGGGGCCACGGCGTCCAGACAAAAAAAGGCCGGTGCGCCTCGCGGCGAACCGGCCTTTTCCCCTAGCTATCTATTGAACAGCTTCGGGTTCTTTGGGCTTAGCCGATCTTGACGACGTTCTCGGCCGCAGGGCCCTTCTGGCCCTGGACGATGTCGAACTGGACCCGCTCGCCCTCGGCGAGGCTCTTAAAACCCTGAGCCTGAATCGCCGAGTGATGGACGAAGCAATCCTTCTCGCCATTGTCCGGGGTGATGAATCCGAAGCCCTTGGTGTCGTTGAACCACTTCACAACGCCGGTGGTACGCATAGCTGACCTTCTCCTTTGGGTTTGTAATCGGAGTCCGGCCAAAACCGTGCGTGCCGACTACAGATCGTGAAATACGCCCTCACGCTGGGCTTTAAGACCGCCACGCGCGGGGACCGTCGTGGTCACCGTTCGAGCGGCTTGTTCATGCTGATTCTACCTTCGATTGTCTGTTTTCTCGTCGAGCTTGTTCTGGGGAGATTCTTCTTCCGTGACCAGATGGGGAGGGATGGCTCGGTATAGCTGGGCCGTTACGTTCGCCCACTCGGCGAGCGCGAGCATCATACTCGGGTTTCGCGTCAAGTGCAAAGTTTGGGATTGGGAAGTCCGATTCACGCGGTCCAGATCCGGCCGAGCGCGCGGCGGAAGTTGCCGCCGAGGACGAGTTCCACCTCGGCGTCGCCGAATCCTCGACCCAGGAGACCTGCGGCGAGATCGTAGGCGCGGCGGGAGTTCGAGAGCCCCTGAATGTCATAGGCGGCCCGCACGCGGCCGGTCGCCGGGTCCGGAGGATCGAGGTCGCAGTCGCTGCCGATTCCCACGTGCTCGACGCCCACGAGTTCGGCCACGTGGACGAAATGATCGAGGAGACCTTCGATCGTCGGCCTGGCGCCCAGAAAGGCGCGCACCGCCGCGATCCCCATCACCCCGCCGCGGGCCGCCAAGGAACGGATCACCGCGTCGGATTTGTTGCGCGGATGAGCCGCGAGAGTGTGGCAATTGGCGTGGGTCACCAGGACCGGCCGGGCGGAGCGGTCGATCGCTTCGAGCGTCGCCTTCTCCGAGCAGTGCGAGACGTCGATCGCCATGCCCACCCGGTTCATTTCCGTCACCACCTGGCGGCCGAAATCGGTGAGCCCCACGTCCTGCCGGTCCTGGCAGCCGGAGCCCAGGCGGCAGCGATCGTTGTAGGTCAGCTGCGAGACCCGCTGGCCGAGGCCGTAGAAGCGGGTGACGTCTTCCACCGTGCGGAAATGCTCGCTGCTCTGGAATCCGATCAAGATGCCGATCCGCTTTTCGGCGCGGGCGCGGTCCAGGTCTTCGACACCGCGGACGGCCAGCAGGTACCGCCCCTGGTTCTCCAGCAACTCGTTCCAGTCCGTCGCCCAGCGAATCGCCGCGGCGTAGGGTTCGGGAGAGTTGGGGTCGACCGCCGGATGAAAGACGTTCACGCCGGAAGCGAGCAGGCGCCGAAAGTCCGCGTCGCCAAATTGGGTGGGGTTGCGCTGCCAGGAACGCAAGCGCTCCCAGTCGAGCGTCAAGAGGCCGAGCATGTCGATCACGGTGGTGCGCTCGACCAGACTGGAAACCCGGGGGTCGTCGGCCCCGATCGCGCCAGGCTTCTCGCGGTCCGGCGCGGACGATCCCAGAGCCCAACCCCTGCGGGGAAAGGCGCTGCCGCCCGTCAGAAGAGCGCAGCCGATAAGGAACCGCCGCCTGCTCAGCATCCCAAATTCCGCCGAACGGTAGGCGAACGCGGCGATCGAAGTCAACCCCGAGAGCCGGCCCCCTGGGCCGACCCTCGCGGCAAGGCAGGCCTCTACTGGAGCGGCTGGGCGAAGCGGTACGAGAACGATTCGACCGGGCGGCCGGTCTTCTGCTCGATCTCGTCGCGGAAGGACTCGATCAGCTCGCGCAGGTTCGGGTTGACCTGCGAGGCGTCCGCTGGGACGGTCGAGAAGGTGTTGCCGCAGACTCCTTCGCCGTCATCACAAACCGGCTCGTCGGAAAGTCCGCACTGGATCACGTCAGCACTGTCGATAATAACGTCTACGTCACCCGGGTTGTCGTCGTTGGTTCCAGCCACCACGCGGAAATACGGATAGGGATTGCCGACGGGGAAGTCGTAGGTGGTGTAGGTGCAACGGCATTCCGCCGGCAGGATTGCATTCGGCGGGCACGCGCTCGCTCCCACGTACTCCGACGTCGAGTGGCCATCGGCATAGGGACCGCACGACTTGACCCAGTGGTGGAGCCCCGTGCCGTAGTGGACCAGGTAGGCGTTGGCGGGCAGGGTTACGACAAATCCGACGGCGAGGACCAGGAACGTCAACGACAGGGTGAACCTTGATTTCATGCTTCCTCCGAAATAGGGGTTGCCGGCCTCAAAAATAGGCACGGTGGTGAGGACCTTCAATAGATGGGGTGAGCTGGAGGGGCTCGGGCGAGCCGACGATTCGATTACGGTTTTTGAGAAAACTCGCCGAAAGCGGTCCGGATCCCGTGCGCCGGGCGGCAAAATCCCCTCAGTGATAGAGGTTCGTCCGCACGGGAGGAGCCAGCCCCGGCACCGCCGGGTCGCCGTGCGCGCGAGCCCAGGCCAGGCGGCGGCTCAGCTCGCCCTTCCAGAGGGTCGCCAGGCGGGTGCCGCTCGCTCCGGCGGAGCGCTCTTCGAGGAGATCCGCCTCCGGGTCGGCCAGCCAGTAGACCGAGGCGCCCTGCCGCTCGAAGTGAATTCCGACCTTGCCGGTGCTTCCGCGCAAGACTTCGACCTCCAGTTCAGCCGCGGCCGCGGCCGACGTGAGTTCGCCCCGCTCGATGATTCGATAGCCGGGAGGAGGAGCCAAGATCACGGCGGCCAACTCGCTCGACTGGCCGGGGCCGAGGTGCGACGTAAACGAGCGCCCGAAAACATAGAGCGCCCCGAGGCCCAGCAGAAGGAAGAGGATGATTTTGGCGATCTTCATGGCGGTTCGAGAAAGACTCTACTCCCCTTCGGGAATCGGGGGGGCGCTCTACGAAAGGCGAAGGAAACTCGGCTCGGGCCCTGACAGGCCCAACGAATCCCACACTTGTTGCTCAAAGTCGTGTCGCTCTTCCCTTATAGTCAGGGCAACCGACCTACAAGGGGGATCGCAATGACCGGCCAAGGCTACTCGGCTCGCTCCGAGCCGAACTATCGGAACTGGGCGTTGGGAATTCTTCTGCTCGTCGCCCTGGCGGCCAGTGCCTGGTACGCGTTTACCACCTCCTCGGAGCCGCCGCCTTCCGTGGCCGCGCTCACGACAAGCTCCGAACCGGCCGGATACGGCTCGAAGAAAGAGATCCAAGAGCGGCTCGTGCTCACCGCCAAGGCTCTGGACCGGGAAAAGGAGAGAACTCGCGCCCTTCGAACCGTCCTGGGTGAAGCCGGAGGCCAGATCCGGCGGTTGGGAGGCGAGGTCGCAAGCTATCGGCGAGCCCTAGAATCGCAGGGACAAGGCGCCTATGCCGCCCAGCGACCGCCGAGCGCCATCGTTCGCCAGTTGGGAGAACCGATTCTCACTCCCGGTGCGAAGGAGTGGTACCTGGCCGGCGACTGGATCAACCTGGGCGACGCCCCGGCCGTGGGCTACGCCGATCTGCAGTTGGAGATTGACGGCGTGGCGGTAGGGGACGCGCAGAGCCTGCGCATTGGGCCGATCGAGCCAGGAGCCATTTCAGGTTACACGGCGACCCTCAAAGGCCCCGCCGCCAAAAAGGGCCAGACCGTAAGAGTTCGATTCGGTTGGCGGTCGCTCTGAGGCGCTTCAGCGGTGCGATCTTCAAGCTAAGGCCGCACAAGAAGTCGGCTAGAATAGTGTGGAGGAGGTCGCCGTGGCGACGAGTCTTGATCTAGACGAAACTCTCATTGAAGAAGCGGTTCGGTTGGGTGGACACCGGACCAAGCGGGCCACCGTGACCGAAGCGCTTCAGGAGTACATCGCGAAGCGTCACCAACTCGGAATTCTAGACCTCCTCGGGACCATCGACTACTTCCCCGACTACGAGCCCAAGAAATACCGCAGCCAAGTGCTCGAGGAACAGGATCAAATCCGGAGCGGGTGAGGGTCGTCGTCAAAACATCGTGTTGCCGTTCGCCGCCTCGGCGGGCACCCGTTGGAGCACGTCCCAATGCTCGACGACCTTGCCGGCCTCGTCGAGCCGGAAGATGTCGATGCCCGCCCAGTGGTCGTCGTTCGGCCATTCTTGATGACAGTGGAGCACGACGTAGTCGCCCTCGGCGACCGAGCGCTTGAAATGGACCCGCTTGCCCGGATAGTCGCGCGCCATCCGCTCGAAGTAGGCGATGAACGCCTCTTCGCCGTCCGCGACCTCCGGATTGTGCTGAATGTAGGTGGCGCCCACGTAGCGAGCCACGGCCTCTTTGGGTTGGCACTGGTTGAACATCAGGTCGTAAAACGCCATCGCGTTCTGCTTGTTGCGTTCGAGCCGGTCGGTCATGAAGCCCTCCCTGGGGCTTGGGCGCCAAGGGTCGCCTCCTCCCGCCGCGCCGAAAAGAAGATGATTGCCGCGAAAGCTGCCTCAATTGCGCCGCCGACCCAAGCACCGGTCGAAGGTTCGGCTCTCGCCGTCATCAGCAGGTAAGCCGCGAGAGCGAGAGCCGCGCCGAAGGCCCAGTAGATCCGCATTCCATAGAGGGTGCAGAAGGTCAGATAGCGCCCGCCAATGACCAGCAGCATCGCCGGGAAAAACCACTGCACGTGGAACCGCGAAACGGCGTAGGTGATCGGCAGACAGAGGATGAGCAGAACCGTGCTCTCCATGGCCAAGGCGCCCAGCGGATTGCCCGCCGCATGCTTGCCGGGCCGACCGAGAGCCTTGGCCAGGACGACGCCAACCGGGTGGATGAGCATGCCGCCGACGAACAAAGCGATGACGGCGGCAGAAGCCGAGACCCAGCTCGCCACCACTCCGGCCACCAGCCAAGCCAACGCCGAGGCGGCGATGCCAGGAGCCCCGGAGAAATACCCGAAACGCATATTCCGCTGAGCGTCGGCGAAGGTCATGGATTCTCCCAGGAGTAGAGCCGTTGGACACCCGAGGCTTCGAAGCCCCCGACAGGGGAGGGCACAACCGTCAGCCCATGGACGAGCGCCGTGGCTGTGATCAAGCGGTCTCGGACGTTGGTATCGAGGAGGAACATCACGAGAGGCGGGCGAGATCCTCGAACCGCGGTATCTCAAGCTCAAGCTCTTCGGCGCCGGGCATGGCCAGCAGGAGCGCCACGTTTGTGCCTCGCTGGTGAGCCCTGAAGAGCTTTCCTTCGGCCGCCTCCGAGAAGTCGTACTCGGGCCAGAGATCGTCGTCGAGTTCTGGATCGGCGTTACTCATACGGTTTTTCGCCTCCCGAATTGAGGCCCAAAGGGCCACCCTATACTAGCCCAAGCCAACGGCCTGGGTTATCGGACCCTTCTGAAATTTGTCTCGCACACCTTCAGGCCTGGAACGATTCGCATCATCAGCGGGCGCCGCGCGACGCGAGCTGAAAGGAAAATCTATGAAGAAGGATGAGGAAGAAATACGCGCCGAATACCAGCGCTCCGATTTCACGAAACTCGAACGCGGGAAGTTCTACGAAGAGGTCACAAAGGGAGCCTCGGTCGCTTTGCTCGATCCGGTGGTCGCAAACGCCTTCCCGACTTCTGAAGCCGTCAACGAGGCGCTTCTCGGTCTTCTCGCGCTGGCCGAAAGGACGGCTCAACTGACTGGTCGTGCCAAGCGGAAACCACGCAAGCGGCAGGCCGCTTAGTCTCGAAACCACCTCCGCCCTGGTGTGCCAGACACGCGGTCGCCTGACCGGAGCGCCATGAGGCCCACAGGGCCGCTTTATTCCAGCCCAGGCTGACGGCCAACGTCTGAAGGGCCGTTCAATCGGCTTGGGCACGCCCGGACCGAGTCCGGTTATCGGCCCGATCGGCGCGCAAGAGGTTCAAGCCGAACGGTGTTTCGCAAGTAGCTCGCGGACGGCCGGGACGAGGCCGGTGGGGATTTCCATCACTGTTTGACTCTGATCCTCGAAAGAGGCCTCATCTTCCGCCGCCGCCTCATCTTCAGACTGTAGCTCGTAGTGAGCCAGGACCCGGCCGATCCGGTCCTGGTCCCATCCTTCCGGGAATCTGCTCTGCTTCATCTCGTGCTCCTCGCCTTCTTCCGTCGCCGATAAGCCATCAGCGGTTTTCCTCGAAGCTCATAGGCCGTGATGACAAACACGCTGTTGGGTTCCTTATCCGGCACATAGACAACGCGAAGGTGGCGCCCGTTCCTTGTCTGGCCGATGGCGATTCGAGACCCTTCGCTCCCAGGTCGATCCTAGCGAAGGTGGTTTTTCCTGCACCGTTCGGTCCGGCGAGGATGAGGATCTTCTTGCGGTCGCTCTTCATGGCCTGGTCACCGCACGGTATCGGACCTCGGCTTCCGCCTCAAGGTTTCGCATGATCCTGGGCACACCTGGCTGGAGCCAGGCGTGCCCAGGGAAGAGCGTCGGCGCAACCTTACGGGCTCGGGTCACGGGTCGAACCATCGTTTGCGGCACCGAATTCCTCCGGGGGATCGCCGAGCCGTCCCGGCAGTTCGCTTCATCGTCCGCGAAATCGAGCGGTGGGGACGGGAGAAGCGGTAGTCCGGTGCGGCGCGGTCGGTGGTTGGATTTTCGCACCGCACCTGCGGCCGCGCCTACCGGTTTCGCGGTGCCGGTGATCGGTGTCACGGTCCCGCTCAGCGGTGCTCTGACTCAGGGAACTGGTTTCACGGTTCAGCTCAGGGGTGCCCTGGCTCAGGGCACTGTTGTCGCGGTTCAGCTCAGGAGTGCCTTGGCTCAGGGCACTGGTGTCGCGGTTCATCTCAGGAGTGCTCTGGCCCAGGCCACTGTTGTCACAGTCCAGCTCAGGGGTGCTTTGGCCCAGGGCACTGGTGTCGCGGTTCAGCTCAGGGGTGCTCTGGCCCAGGGCACTGTTGTCGCGGTTCATCTCAGGGGTGCTCTGGCCCAGGGCACTGTTGTCGCGGTTCAGCTCAGGGGTGCTCTGGCTCAGGGCACTTGTGATCCCGCTCGCTGCACCGGTGTGTCGGATCGTCTCACAGGTGTTATCGTTTGGCCGAGCGGTGTCGCGGGCCTGCGAACCTCGCTACTCCGCCGGCTCGCCCAACATCGCGAAGAACTCCTGCTCCTTCTCTTTGAGCATCTCCGCCGTCTTCGCCTCCATCACCAGCCGTAGAAACGGCTCCGTGTTGCTGGGGCGGACGTTGGCCCACCAGTCGGGGTAGGAGATCGTGATTCCATCCAGGTAATCGATCTCCGCGTCCTTATACTTCTCGGCGAGTTGGGCGATCATGCCGTCCTTGTCTTCGACTTCGAAGTTGATCTCGGGGCTCTTGGCGTAGCGGTGGAGCGGGGCGACCAGCTCCGAGAGCGGCTTGCCCGTCGCGCGGAGGAGGTTGAAGACCTCGATCACCGCCATCAGCGGGCAGTCGGCGTAGAAATGGTCGCGGAAGTAATAGTGGCCGGCGAGTTCGCCGCCGAAGATGCCGTGCCGTTCCCGCAGGGTGGCTTTCATGAACGAGTGGCCGACCCGCTCGCGGACCGGGACGCCGCCGTGCTCCGTGATGTACTCGCCCGTGGCGCGCGAGGAGCGAAGGTCGTAGATGATCGCCTTGCCCGGCTCGCGGTCGAGCAGGGCGCCCGCGATGAGTGCTGTCGCGAGGTCGCTGCCGATCGCTTCGCCGTTTTCGTCCACGAACGCT
>JBBRUC010000068.1:0-27972 GCA_038248205.1 Thermoanaerobaculia bacterium | reverse complement strand
CGGCTCCTTTATCTGCATCCCGAAAACGACCTCCTGCTTGAAGTAGTGGACAGGCCTCCCCTGGGTGCGCGGGCCTCCGGCCCGCAATTTCCGTGGGCGGGCGAGACGCCCGCGCACCCAGGAGAGGCCCGCGCAGCCAGCCAGGGGCACCGCTTCGCCTGCTTTAGGATCTGGGTTATCGTTGCCGGCCGGCCAGAACCTCTCCTTTAAACTTCAGCCAGCCGAAGAACTTTCTCCCATGTCCGAACTCGACGACCAGATCCAGAACCGGCGCGACAAGCGCGATGCTCTCGCTGCCGCGGGAATTCCGACCTACCCCCAGCGCTTCGAGTGGGATCTGGAGCCTTCGGGCGTCCACTCCGCCCATGGCGAGAAAACCGCCGAGGAGCTGGAAGGTGCGGCGATGCGCCTGCGGGTGCCGGGGCGGGTGATGGCGATTCGTGAGCACGGCAAGTCGGCGTTTTTGGATCTGCACGACGGCCGGGTGAAGCTGCAGCTGTTCGTCAAGAAAGACCGGCTGCCCGAGATCTCGCGGACGATCTTGGAGAACCTCGACCTCGGCGACCAGATCGGTGCGGCCGGAAACCTGATTCGCACCCGGGCGGGCGAGCTGTCGTTGATGGTGGATGAGCTGACGTTTCTGGCCAAGGCGCTGCGGCCGCTGCCGGAAAAGTGGCACGGGCTCTCGGACATCGAGGCGCGCTATCGCCAGCGGTATTTGGACCTGGCGACCAACGAAGAATCGCGCGCCGTGTTCGAGCTGCGGGCGGCGATCGTGCGGGGGATTCGGTCCTTCTTGGACGCCCGCGGCTTTCTCGAAGTCGAGACCCCGATGATGCACGCGATTCCCGGCGGGGCGGCGGCGCGGCCTTTCGTCACCCATCACAATGCCCTCGACATCGACCTCTACCTGCGCGTCGCCCCGGAGCTGTTCTTGAAGCGGCTGCTGGTCGGCGGCATCCCGCGCGTCTATGAGATCAACCGGAACTTCCGGAACGAGGGGATCTCCACCCGTCACAACCCCGAGTTCACGATGCTTGAATTCTATTGGGCGTATGCGGACTACCGGCAGATGATGGACCTGACCGAAGAGCTGCTCTCCGGGTTGGCGGACGAGGCCAAGCGGGTCTTGGGCAAAGACGTGCTGACCTGGGATGGCCAGGAGATCGAATGGGCGCGCCCCTGGGCGCGGCTCACCATGCGCGAAGCGATCGCCAAGTTCGGCGGTGTGGCGCCCGAGCGGCTGGAGAACCTCGAAGGGGTGAGCGCCGAGCTGCGCCAGCGCGGGATCGACGCTCCGGCCGGCGGAACCTACGGCCACTGCCTGATGGCGCTGTTCGAAGAGATCGTCGAGCCGCATCTATTTCAGCCGACGTTCGTCACCGAGCATCCCGTCGAGGTGTCGCCGCTGTCCAAGCAACGGCCGGACGATCCGCGCTTCACCGAGCGGTTCGAGCTCTACATCGGCCGGATGGAGATGGCCAACGCCTTCTCCGAGCTGAACGACCCGGACGTCCAAGCCGAACGCTTTCGCGAACAGATCGCGGCGCGTGAAAAGGGCGACGCCGAGGCCCATCACTATGATGCCGATTACGTTCGGGCGCTCGAACACGCGATGCCGCCGGCCGCCGGGATCGGCATCGGAATCGACCGCCTGACCATGCTGCTCGCCGATCGGACCTCGATCCGCGATGTCATCCTCTTTCCGCTCTTGCGACCCGAGGCGTAGGGGCGCGGTCTCCGCGCCCTGATCCCGCGACTTTCGGAGAATTCCGCTCCTTGGCCTCGCGCCTCCTCCTTCGTCCCTGGCCGTTCCCCTGGCTGCTCGCGCTGCGCTACTTGAAGAGTACGCGGCGCGACGCCTTCGCGAGCTTCCTGGCCGCGGTGGCCGGGCTCGGCATCGCCTTGGGTGTCGCCGCCCTGATCTTGGCGCTCGCGGTGATCTCGGGATTTCAAGAGGCGCTGCGCGGCGAATTGCTCTCGCGCACGCCCGAGATCTTGATCGACTTGGCGCCGGGATCGGACGCCGAAGCGGCGCGCGCCGCGGTTGCCGCGGTGGCCGGAGTTCGCTCGGCCCGGCTCGAAGTGCGGGGGAGCGGCTGGATCGTCGATGGCGGCAAAGTCCAGCCGGTCGAGCTGGTCGGCTTCGAGGGGCCGGTGCCGGCGTTTTTTCCCGGCGCGGCAGGCAAGGCCCCCGGGCTCTATCTGCCGGAAGGGCTCGCCACCCGCTGGGGCCTACGCCCGGGGGAGATCCTCGACGTCGTTTCGCCCAAGCCGACGCTCGCGCCGTTCGGCGGCCCGGTGCCGCGGGTGAGAAGCCTGCCGCTCGCCGGAACCTACAGCTCGGGAAAAACGCAGGAGGAGCGCGAGCGGATCGGCCTGCCGCGGGAGATTGCCGAGAGCCTGCTGGGGTCGACGAACCGGAAGATCGAAGTGACGGCCGGCGGGCTCGATGCGGCGCTCGCCGCGGTTCCGGCTCTCAAGGCCGCCCTCGCGTCGGTCGCGCCGGACCCTCCGAACGCCGTCGTGCGCACCTGGGCCGACCTGAACCGTCCGCTCCTGTTCGCGCTCCGGCTTGAGAAAACGCTCACCTTCGTCGCCGTGTTCCTGATCGTCCTGGTCGCCACCCTGGCGCTGGTCGCTTCGCTCTCTCTGGTGATCGCGAGCAAACGGGTGGAGATCGGCATGCTCGGCGCGATGGGGGCGTCGGGCAAGGATCTGGAGCGGGCGTTTCGGACGCTCGGCGGGCTGATCGCCGGCATTGGGCTCGTGGTCGGCGGATCGGGCGGGGTGATCGTCGCCTGGGTGATCGATCGGTACCATCTGGTGCGCCTGCCCGGGCGGGTCTATTTCCTTGAGTACCTGCCGCTTCTGATCCAGGGGCGGGATCTCGCCTGGGTTCTCGCGCTTACCTTCGGCCTCGCGATGGTCGCCTCGACCTACGCCGCGCGGCGCGCCGCCGCGCTCGATCCCCTCCAGGCGATGCGCCGATGAGCGTCGCGGTCGAGGCGCTGGGGGTTTCCAAGGCGTACCGCGACGGCGCGCGGACGGTCGAAGTGCTGCGCGGCGCGAGCCTGTCGGTGGCTGCGGGCGAGATCGTCGCGATCGTCGGCCCTTCCGGGTCGGGCAAATCGACGTTTCTCCACCTGCTCGGCGGGCTTGACCGGGCCGACGCGGGGACGATTCGGATCGGCGGCGAGCTGTTGGATGGCCTGTCGGCCGCCCGGCTCGCGGCTTTTCGCAACCGGACGATCGGCTTCGTATTCCAGTTTCACCAGTTGTTGCCCGACTTTACGGCGCTCGAAAACGTCATGCTGCCCGGCCGGATCGCGGGCCGGGAGCCCCGAGAGGTCCACGAGCGGGCGCGCGACCTGCTGGCCGAGGTGGGGCTTGCCGAGCGCTTCGACCATTTCCCGAATCAGCTCTCGGGCGGCGAGCGCCAGCGGGTGGCGATTTGCCGGGCCTTGGCGCTCGATCCGCCCCTGCTGCTCGCTGACGAACCGACCGGCAACCTCGACCCGGCGACGGCGGACCAGGTTTTTGAGCTGTTGCTGGAGCTTCAGGGTCGCCACCGGACGACCGCGGTGCTGGTCACCCATAACCCGGAGATCGCCGGGCGCTGTGCTAGGATCGCACGGCTCGACGGCGGGATTCTGGAGCCGGATCGGGAGGTCTCGCGACCTGCCGAGGAATGAGGAGCCAAGAGGAGCTGGAACGGGACCGGAGCCGCTGGAGAGTCGATCGGGAGAAGGCCGCGCATGTTTGAGAAGTACAACGAAAAAGCGCGCCGCGCCCTGTTCTTCGCCCGCTACGAGGCGAGCAAGCTCGGCAGCCGCGTCATCGAATCCGAGCACATCCTGCTCGGCATCCTGCGCGAAGGCGAAGAGACGGTCGCGGAGGTCTTCCGCCGCCTACAGGTCAAGCCTGAAGACGTACGGCGCGAGATCGAAGGGGAGCGCGTGTTCGTCGAGCGCATCTCTTCGACCGCCGAACTGCCCCTATCGGAAGAGTCGAAAAAGATCCTCGCCTATGCCGCCCACGAGGCGGAGAGCATGCTCCATCCGACCGTCGGCTCCGAACATTTGCTGATCGGCATTCTCCGCGTCGACGGCTGCCTTGCCCAAAGAATCCTCTCCCATCACGGGTTCGACGTGTACACGGTGCGCGAAGAGGCGCTCGCGATCGCCAAGGAGCGCGAGGCGTCGCAGCAGAAAAAAGAGCTGCCGTTCCTTACGGAATATGGCCGCGATCTCACTTCGCTCGCCGCCGAAGGGGTGTTCGATCCGCTGATCGGCCGCGAGGAAGAGGTCGACCGGATCGTCCAGATCCTTTCCCGGCGGAGCAAGAACAACCCGATCCTGCTCGGCGAGCCGGGCGTCGGCAAGACCGCGATCGTCGAAGGGCTGGCGCAGCGGATCGTCGAGGGCAGAGTGCCGATCTTCCTCGCCAACAAGCGGATCGTCGGGCTCGACCTGTCGCTGATCGTCGCCGGCACCAAGTATCGCGGCCAGTTCGAGGAGCGCCTGAAGGGGATCTTGAAGGAACTCAAAGAGAGCCGCGATCTGATCGTCTTCATCGACGAGATCCACTCCCTGATCGGCGCCGGCTCGGCCGAAGGATCGCTCGATGCGGCGAACATCTTGAAGCCCGCGCTCTCGCGCGGCGAGGTCTCCTGCATCGGCGCCACCACGCTCAAGGAGTACCGGAAGTACATCGAGAAGGATCGCTCGCTCTTGCGCCGCTTCCAGTCGGTGCAGGTGCTGCCGCCAACCCCTGAACAGACCGAGCAGATCCTCGACGGCATCAAGGATCGCTACGAGTCGTTCCACAAGGTGCGCTACAGCGACGACGCGATCCGCACCGCGATCCACCAGTCGAACCGGTACATCCCGGACCGCCACCTGCCGGACAAGGCGATCGACCTGCTCGACGAGGCGGGGGCGCGGGTGAAGCTGCGCCGGGTACGCGATACCCAGAACCTGCGCCGTCTGGAGCAAGAGATCGGCCTGGTGGTCAAAGAGATGAAGGTCGCGATCTCGGACAAGGATTTCGAGCGCGCCGTCTACCTGCGCGAGCGCGAGATCGAGCTGCGCGAGGATCTCGAACGGATGACCGTCACGACCGACGAGAACAGCGTCGTCGAAGTGACGCGGCGCGATATCGAAGAGGTGATCGCCTCGTGGACCGGCATTCCGGTCGCGAACCTCCAGAACGAAGAGGCCGAACGCCTGATCCAGATGGAGGAGACGTTGGCGCGCCGGGTGGTGGGGCAAGAGCGGGCGATCTCGGCGATCAGCCGGGCGATCCGCCGCTCGCGACTCGGTGTGGCGAGCCCCCAACGACCGATCGGCTCGTTCGTCTTCTTGGGTCCCTCGGGCGTCGGCAAGACCGAGGTCGCGCGCCAGCTCGCCGATTTCCTGTTCGGCAGCCAGCGCGCGCTGGTCCGCTTCGACATGAGCGAGTACATGGAGAAGCACTCGGTTTCCAAGCTGATCGGCTCGCCGCCCGGCTACGTCGGCCACGAAGAGGGCGGCCAGCTGACCGAGCGCATCCGGCGCCAGCCCTATTCGTTGATCCTGTTCGATGAGATCGAAAAGGCGCATCCGGACATCGCGAACCTGCTGCTCCAGATCCTCGAAGACGGGTTGCTCACCGACGCGTACGGCAATCAGGTGGATTTCAGAAATACGCTCGTCTTGATGACTTCAAATATCGGCAGCCGGCTGGTCGTCCGCGGCGGCCGGATGGGTTTCGGCGACGCCTCGGCCGAGGCGGACTACCGCCGGGTCGAAGAGGAGATCCTCGCCGAGCTGAAGCGGACGTTTTCTCCCGAGCTGATCAACCGGCTGGACGAAGTGATCGTGTTCAATCCGTTGGGCGAGCCTGAACTCCACCGAATCGTCGACATTCTGCTCGACGACGTGAACCAGACGGTCGCGCCGCGCGGCTTCGCGATCACCTTGGCGCCGGAAGTCAAGTTGTGGCTTCTGGAGCGCGCGGGGCTCGATCCGTCGACCGGTGCGCGTCCGTTACGGCGAACTATTCAGAGACACATCCAGGACGCGGTATCGGAGATCCTGATCCATCAGCTCGGCGGCACGATCGAAGGGATCGACGTCGAGCTGGAGGACGGCGAACTCCGCTTCAATACCCGTGCGCAGGAGATTCTGGCACCGCAGCTGTAACCCGCGGAGTGCCACCATGCCGCGGCGCCGACAGGCTCGGAGCCGCTTCCACAGATCAACCAGGGAGAAAGCCCGGTGACCGAGACGCCTTTTCGTAGACAGCGCCCGTTTGGCCCCGCAAGACCCGCGGGATACGCCGTGCTTTGGCGCCGTTGCCTCGCGCTTTTGATGTTGCCGCTGCTTCTGTCCGCCGGCCTGCCGGTCGGTGCGCAAGACGCCGCGGTCCGCACCATCGAGGCGATCGAGACGAAGGGCTTGACGACTCTGTCGGAGGAGACGCTGTTCTTCTACCTCGGCATCGAAGTCGGCCAGCCGCTCGACGAGCGGGAGCTCGACGCACGCATCAAGCAGCTCTGGGAACGGCGTTTGATCGACGACATTCAGATCGATGCCGAGCCGGGTGGCGAAGAGGGTAAGGTCAAGCTGATCGTCACGGTGTCCGAGCGGCCGATTCTGCGCTCGATCGATTTTCAGGGGTTGAAGCGCGTCTCCAAAACCGACGTCCAGGACAAGATCGCGACCCAGCGCATTCAGGTGCGGGAAAACGATCCGGTCTCCCTGGGCGAGCTGCAGCGGGTAAAAACCCTGATCGAGGAGCTGTACAAAGAGAAAGGGTACCGCTTCGCCCAGGCGCGCTACACGATCGACGACATCGGTCCGAACGAGAAGCGGGTGACGTTTACGGTCGACGAGGGAAACCGCGTTCGGATCGCCGATCTCGCGTTCGAAGGCAACACGGTGTTCAACGATCTCCGGCTTCGTCTGTCGATGAAGAAGACCAAAGAGACGAGCCTGATCTCCCGCTTCTCGAAACACGACATCTACAGCCCGGCGACGCTGCAAGAGGATCTCGACAAGGTGCGCGACCTGTACCGCGGCGCCGGCTACAAGAACGTCGTTTTGGGCGAGCCGAAGATAGAGGTCAAGGCGAAGCGCCCGAATGCACCGGACGCCAAGCAGAAGCGCCAGATGTACATCACCATCCCGGTCGACGAAGGGGAGCGCTGGAAATTCGGCGAGGTGAAGATCGAAGGCAACAAGGTCTTCCCCGAGGCCGGATTGCTGCGTTTGGTTCACCCGCGGCCGAACGCCTGGCTCCGCGCGAAGGTCTTGGACGACGGGGTCAAGGCGATCGATGACCTCTATCGCAACAACGGATACATCTTTGCTCGCGTCGAGCCCGAGGTGATCGAACGGCCCGGGCTGATCGCGGATGTGGTGATCCGGGTCACCGAGGGGGATCAGTTCCGGGTCGGGCGGATCGAGTTCGACGGCAACAACAAGACCCGCGATCGGGTGCTGCGCCGCGAGCTTCGCCTCCAAGAGGGGAGCGTGATCTCGATCGCCGGGGTCAAGAACACGGTGACCAAGGTCAACCAGCTCGGCTATTTCAAGCTCAACGAGGAAGACCCGGTCGACATCGACTACGACAGCGCGAACAAGAAGGTGAACCTGGTATTCAAGGGGACCGAGGCCGAGCGTACCGAGCTGCAGTTCGGCGGTGGTTGGAGCGAGGTCGATAAGTTTTTCGGCCAGTTCTCGGTGAACACCAAGAACTTCCTCGGCCGCGGCGAACAGCTTGGATTCTCGGTGCAGACCGGCGGTACCCGTCAGGCGTTCGACCTCTCGTATTACATTCCTTGGCTGCGCGACCGGCCGCAGAGCATCGGCATCCGCCTGTTCAACCAGGATCTCGACTACGAGGTCTTCACCGACCAGCGGCTGCAACGCAAGTCGAAAGGCGCGGTGCTCACCTACGGCCGCTCGTTCGGTCTGTTCAATCAGGCGAGCATCGCCTACAGCCGCGGCAAATACGACGACCAACAGAGCTTCATCGACGTCAACGGCATGCCGCAGACGGTGCGATTGAAGATCGATAACTCGTCGCTCAAGCCGTTCTATCTCTACGACAGCCGGAACAGCCCGTTCGAGCCGCTACGGGGCAAGAAATTCAACGTTAGCCTCGAATATGCCGGCGGCTTCTTGGGCGGCAACAACCACTTCCTCCGCCCCGAGATCGGCCTGAGCTATTTCCGCCCGGTCTCGCGCGGAACGGTGCGGACCGTCTTTGCCACCAACGTCGAGGCCGGTCTGATCCACAACTTGGATTCGGAATTCGCCCTGTCGTTCAACGAACTCTACCGCTTGGGCGGCGACAACAGCGTACGCGGCTTTTCGTTCGGCTCGATCCTCGCCCGGGGCGAAAGCGGCGGGCCGCTGGTTTCCTCCGAAGGCATCGTGCTCGGCGGCGACCGCTATCTTCAGGCGAACGTCGAATACCAGTGGCTGCTCGGCGGGCCGTTCCGCATCCTGGGGTTCGTCGACGCGGGTAACACCTGGAACACCGAATTCGGCGCCGGAGTCGATCTCGGTACACTACGCTATTCAACGGGCCTCGAGCTGCGCGTACTGCTTCCGGTATTCGGCGCGCCGCTGCGCTTCATCTACGCATTCAACCTCGACGAGAAACCGGACGACCGCTTCCAGCGGTTCCAGTTCAGCGTCGGTACCAGTTTCTAGCGTCACCGTTCGAAACGATTTCCAAGGAGATCCCAAAGTATGTCGCTCGCCACCCGTACCGTCCTCCGTCGTGCCGCTCTCGCGTCGGCCCTCGTCCTCCTCGCCACCCCGGGTCTACGGGCGCAGGCCGCGGCACCCAAGTTCGGGGTGATCGACGTGCAGGAAATCGTGACCGAATCCGAGACCGGAAAGAAAGTTTTCCAAACGCTCGAAACGTTCGGCAAGACCAAGCAGACCGAACTTGACGGCAAACGCAAAGAGATCGAAGAGTTGCGCGCCAAGCTCGACGCGGGCAAGAACACCCTCGCCGAGGCCAAGGTCAAAGAGATGGCCGACCAGGTCGAGCAGAAGGGGATCGCGCTCGAACGCGCGCTCGACGACGCGAAGCGGGAGTTCGCCCGGCGCCAGCAAGAGCTGCTCGGCGAGATCGAGCAGAAGGTCCTGCCGATCATCACGCAGATCGGCAAGGAAGGCGCCTACACCCTCATCTTCCGCAAGTTCGACAGCGGACTCATTTACGCGGAAGAGGGCACCGATATCACCAAGCTGGTGATTCAGAAGCTCGACGCCGCGCAGGCCGCGGCCGGCAAATAACCGAGTGGCGATCCGTCTCCGCGATCTCGCCGCCCGCATCGGAGGGCGTGTCGAAGGCGACGGAGAGCTCTCCATCACGGGGGCTCGGCCGCTCGCCGAGGCGGCGGCCGATCAGCTTTCGCTGCTCAATCATCCGCGCTACCGCCCGGAGGCGGAGGCGAGCCGGGCCGGAGCGCTGCTCACGACCGAGGCGCTCGCGGCGCAGTTGACGGGGAGGGCCGGGCGCAACCTGCTGGTGGTGGAGGACGTTTCGTTCGCCCTTTCCCAGGCGCTCGCGCTGCTCCATCCGGAGCCCGTGCGGCAACCGGGCATAGCACCCTCGGCGATCGTCGACCCGAGCGCCGTGGTCGACCCCGCCGCCTGGATCGGCCCCTATGTGGTGATCGACGCGGGGAGCCGGATCGGCGCCGGGGCTGCGGTTCATCCGTTCGTGGCGATCGGCCGCGACTGCACGGTGGGGCAAGGGGCGATCCTCTACCCCCACGCGGTGCTTTACGATCGGAGCGAGATCGGTGCCGGAGGAATCGTCCACGCGGGAGCGGTGATCGGCAGCGACGGCTTCGGCTATGCGATCCACGGCGGCGTGCATCACAAAGTGCCGCAGGTCGGCCGGGTGGTGATCGAGCCGGAGGTCGAGATCGGTGCCAACACGACGATCGATCGGGCGACCCTCGGCGAGACCCGCATCGGCCGCGGTACGAAGGTGGACAATCTGGTCCAGGTGGGGCACAACGTGAAGGTGGGGGAGCGGTCGATCTTGTGCGGCCAGGCCGGTATCGCCGGTTCGACCGAACTCGGGCGCTACGTCGTGCTCGCGGGCCAGGTCGGGGTGGCCGGCCATCTCGAAGTGGCCGACGGTACGCAAGTGGCGGCCAAGTCCGCGGTGCTCCGCTCGGCGGAGGAGAAGGGGCGGCAGATCGGCGGAATTCCGGCCGTACCGATCGGGGAGTGGCGCCGTCAGGTGGCTGCCACGGCCCGCCTGCCGGATTCGATCCGGCGCCAAAACGATTTGGCCCGACGGGTCGAACGGATCGAGGAACAGCTCGACGTGCTCGGGCGTAGAGAGAAGGGGGAGCAATGAGCAGCCAAGTCCCGGCGACCGAAGCCGACCGGCCGAATCGCGACATCGACTGGATTCTCTCGATCTTGCCGCATCGGTACCCGATTCTGCTGGTCGATCGGGTGCTGGAGCTCGAACCCAAGCAGCGGATCGTGGCGATCAAGAACGTGACGATCAACGAGCCGGTCTTCCTCGGCCATTTTCCGCAGAAGCCGGTGATGCCCGGGGTCTTTCTGATCGAGGGGCTGGCGCAGGTGGGAGGGCTGCTGCTGCTCTCCGAAATGCCCGACCGCGACAAGAAGCTGCTGTTCTTCGCCGGGATCGAGGAGGCGAAGTTTCGCCGTCCCGTCGTACCGGGCGACCAGATCCGCTACGAGGTGGAGGTGCTGCGGCTGCGATCGACCTTCTGCCGGTTCTCGGGCAAAGTCCTGGTCGACGGCCAGTTGGCCGCCCAGGCGATCCTCTCTTCGGCGATGGTGGACCGCTGATGCCGGGGTCGATTCACCCACAGGCGATCGTCGATCCCTCCGCGCGGCTGGGTGAAGGCGTAGTCGTCGGACCGTTTGCGGTGATCGGTCCGGATGTCGAGATCGGCGAAGGGACCGAGATCGGCGCGAGCGCCCAGGTCTATGGCCCGACCAAGATCGGCCGCGAGAACAAGATCTATCCTCATGCGGCGGTTGGATTCGATCCGCAGGATCTGTCGTTCGACGGCGAGACGGTGGCGCTCGAAATGGGCGATCGCAACCGGGTGCGCGAGTTTTCGACCCTCCACCGCGGCACCACCAAAGGGGGTGGCCTCACCCGGATCGGCAGCGACAACCTGTTCATGGCCTACACCCACATCGCCCACGACTGTACGGTCGGGGACCGGACGATTTTCGCCAACAACGCGACGCTGGCCGGTCACGTCGAGGTCCACGACGACGCGACGATCAGCGCATTTTCCGCCGTCCATCAATTCTGCCGGGTCGGGCGCCACGCCTACATCGGCGGTTTTTCCGTGGTCGTGATGGACGCCCTGCCGTTCGCCAAGAGCGTCGGCCAGAAGCCGGCGTTTTATGGCTTGAACGCGATCGGTCTGCGCCGCAAGGGTTTCGATCGCGAAGCGATCAAAAACCTCGAACGGGCGATGAAGATCCTGGTTGAATCGAAACTCAACACGACCCAGGCGCTGGTCCGTCTGCGCGAGGAGTTGGCCGGCGACCCGAACGTCGATTACCTGATCGACTATGTCGAGACTGCGAAACGCGGCTATTACCGGAGCCTGCCGGGGCGCCGGTCAAGCCGCGGAGGGGGAAGCTCTGAGCCAGCAACCGAGTAGCACCGACCGGCAGGCCGGCGCCCCGCGGTTAAAAATCGGCGTGGTCGGCACCGGCTCGCTCGGTCGCCACCACGTGCGCATCCTCGCCTCCTTGCCCGGTGTCGAGTTGGTGGGCATCGTCGACAGCCGGTCCGACGTAGCGGCGGCGCTGGCCGCCGAGCATGGCACGGTGGTGTTGCCGTCGATCGAAGCGTTGGCGGATCGGGCGCAGGCGGCGGTGGTCGCGGTGCCCACCGTGGCGCATGCCGAGATCGGCTGCTATCTCGCCCGCCGTGGCCTGCACCTGATGGTGGAAAAGCCGCTTGCGGCCACTCTCGCGCTCGCCGACGAGCTGATCGCCGCGGCGGAGTCGGCGGGCCGTGTGCTGGCGGTAGGGCACGTCGAATTTCACAACCCGGCGGTCCAGGCGTTGCGCGGTATCGGCGTACCGCCGCGTTTCATCGAGATCGAGCGGCTCGGAGTCTTTTCGCCGCGCTCGTTGGACGTCGACGTCGTGCTCGATTTGATGATCCACGACCTGCAGATCCTCCACGCGCTCGACCCCTCGCCGGTGGCGGAGGTGCGAGCGACGGGGATCGCGGTGCTCTCGCCCAAGATCGACATCGCGAACGCCCGGATCGAACTCACCTCGGGCTGCGTCGCCAACCTGACCGCCTCGCGGGTGTCCGCCGAGCGGGCGAGGAAGCTGCGCGCCTTCCTGCCCAGCCGGTATTACTCGCTCGATTACCAGGCCCAAGAGATCAAGGGCTATCGACTGGTCGAAGAGGGCGGGGAGCGGCAGATCCGCAAAGACGACCTGGCGGTGGAAAAAGCCGAGCCTCTACGGTGCGAGCTCGAAGCGTTCGTCGCCGACTGCGCGGCGGGCGGCGCGGACCGTTCGGTCTCCGGAAGGCAAGGGCGCCGGGCGCTCGAGACGGCCCTTTCGGTCATGGCGGCGATCCCGGCGATCCCGGCGATCCCGGCGATCCCCTGAGCGGGTCGGTGCCCGAACCGCCCCGCCGTAACTTTGCGGCAGTCCCCACGTACAATTCCAAAAAGGCCGGCCGCCTCGGGCGACCGGCATCCCAAACTCTACGATCCTAGACTGAAGCTGGCGGGGCGAGGTGACTCGGTGAAGAAAAAACTGTTCTGGACGATTCTGATTCTGCTGGTGGTGGCGGGGATCGTGGCCGTCGCCGTCAAGAATCGTGGGCCGAAGGCGACCGAGGTGCAGGTCGCCAAAGTGGTGCGAGAAGATTTGCAGGCCAAGGTGAGCGCCAACGGCAAGATTCAGGCGCAGAAGAAAATCGACGTCTCGGCGACGATCGCCGGCCAGATCACCAATATCGCCGTCGAAGAGGGCGACGCGGTCAAGAAGGGGCAGTTGTTGCTCCAGATCGACCCGGTCTCGACCCGGGCGCAGGTCCGCGGCAGCGAGGCCTCGATCGAGGCGCTACGGCGCGATGTCGATTCCGCGCGCGCGAGCTTGGAGCAGGCGCGTGCCGACTTCCGCCGCGCCGAGGACAATTTCAAGGCCGGTATCGTGCCCGCGGCCGACCTCCAACGGACCCGGACGGCGGTCACGACGGCGGAGGCGACGGTGAAGGCGGCCGAGCGGCGGGTAGCCCAGGCGAGCGCGGGCCTGGAAGGAACGCGCGACCTACTGGCCAAGACGACGCTTCGCTCGCCGATGGATGGCATCGTCACCGCCCGCCGGGTGGAAGAGGGCGAGGTCGCGGTGATCGGGATTCAGAACAGCCCGGGAACGGTGCTGCTGCAAATCTCCGACATGTCGGTGGTCGAAGCCGAACTCGAGGTGGACGAGACCTCGATCCCGACCGTCGCGCTCGGCCAGGAGGTGCGGGTGCGGCTCGACGCGTATCCGAACAAGACCTTCCGCGGCACGGTGACCGAGGTCGCGTCGAGCCCGATCCTGTCGGGGGCCAACCAGGCGATCAAGTTCGAGGTGAAGGTCCGTCTGGACGATCCGCCGAAGGGGATCAAGCCGGGGCTTTCGGCGCGGGCCGACATTCTCACCGGCTTTCGCAGCGACGCGCTCGTGGTGCCCCTGCAGGCGCTGGTGGTGCGGGAGATCGAGCGCAAAGAGGGCACGAAGGTCGATCCGAACGCGCCGCGCGACCAGGAGGGGGTCTATCTCATGGAGGATGGCAAGGCGCGCTTTCAGCCGCTGGAAACGGGGATGCTCGGCGAGCTGTCGATCGAAGTGATCTCGGGGCTCAAAGGGGGCGAGACGCTGGTCACCGGTCCGTTCAAGGCGCTGCGCGAGCTGGAGCCCGGGGGCGCGGTCAAGATCGAAGACCCTAAGAAGAAAAAGGACGGCGGAGTCGGCGGAAAGAATGGCTAGGCCAGGGGTATGAAGCTCTCCGAGCTGCTCGCCGAAGCGTTTGCCGCGATGCGCAGGAACAAGCTGCGCAGCTTCTTGACGCTGCTCGGCATCGTGATCGGTGTCGCCACCCTGGTGGGCGTGGTCTCGGTGATCTCCGGGCTCAACACCTACGTGCGCGAAAAACTGTTCGCCTTGGCTCCCGACGTCTACATCGTCTCCAAGTTCGGCATCATTCGCGGCCACGAGGAGTTTCTCGAAGCGGTCAAGCGGCCGGACCTCACCCAGGATGACTTCGATCGCCTGAAGAGCGTTCTCACGCGCGCCGATCGGATCGGCGCGTCGCTCGACACCCGGTCGCCGGTAACGTTCGGCAGCAGGCGCTTGGGCAACGCCCGGATCGGCGGGACCAGCGCTTCGTTCGCCGACCTGGTCAATCTGGATATCGCCGCCGGCCGCTTTTTCCTCGACAGCGAGGCGCGCGCCGCCAAATCCGTCGCGGTGATCGGTTGGGACGTCAAAGACGAGCTGTTTCCGCATCTCGATCCGATCGGCCGGACGATTGCGATCGGCGGCCTGCCGTACCAGGTAATCGGCCTGATCGCCCAACAGGGAAAGACTTTGGGCCAAAGCCGCGACACCTACGTCTACGTGCCGATCGACGCCTATCGACAGATGTTCGGATCGCGCGACTCCCTCGACATTTTCATCAAGGCGAGCGGCGGCGTGGCCGGGGTGGACACCTCGGTGGACGAGGCGCGATCGATGCTCCGGGCTCTCCGCCACACGGATTTTCGCGCGGCCGATCCGTTCGGGATCGTCACCGCCGAAGCGCTGCAAGACATCTGGAAGCAGGTTTCGGCGGCGGCGTTCCTGCTGATGGTCCTGATCGCATCGGTCTCGCTCGGCGTCGGCGGCATCGTGATCACCAACATCATGCTGGTCGCCGTCGCGGAGCGCACCCAGGAGATCGGCCTGCGCCGCGCGCTCGGCGCCCGCCAGTCGGACATCCGCCGTCAGTTTCTGCTCGAAGCAGCGCTTCTCGCCCTGGTCGGCGGCGTGATCGGCGTGGCAGGAGGCGGCCTGATCGCCCTCGGGGTCGATCGGATCGCCCATTTTCCCGCACAGCTCACGCCCACCATCATCGCCGCCGGGCTCGGGCTCTCCGTGGTCGTCGGCGTCACGGCGGGGTACTGGCCGGCGGTCTCCGCCTCGCGTCTCCAAGTGGTCGACGCGCTACGCTCTGAGTAGATCGGGAAGCCCATGCCGAAACATTCGCCCGCCCGCCCGCCCGCGCCACGCTTCCGGCTGTCCTGGACCGAAAACGTCCGGTTCGCTCTAAACGCCATGCGGGCGCAGAAGCTGCGCACGTTCCTCACCCTTTTGGGCGTCGTGGCGGGGGTGGCCACGGTGATCATGATGGTCTCTTTCGTCGTTGGCTTCGATCGCTCGATCACCGCGGCGTTTTCGAGCTTCGGAACCCACCTGGTTCAATTCCAAAAATGGGAGCCGCGCTTTGGCGACGACTCGGAGATGCCGGAGGAGGAACGCCGCCGGAAGAACCTGGAGATCGACGACGCCACGGCGCTCAAACGTCTCGCGACGCTCGCGGCCGCGGTCTCTCCCGAGCGGTACTACTTCCGGCCGATCGAGGTTTCCGCCGGGCGCAAGCAGGCGAACGGTCCGGTCGCCGTCGGCGTTACCCCCGATTACCTCACCGCGAACTCTTCGGTGATCGCCGACGGCCGGTTCTTTACCGACGCCGACGTGCGCCACGCCTCGCGGCTCGCGGTCGTGGCCCCCGACGTGGTGGAGGCGCTGTTCCCGCAGCAGGATCCGATCGGCCGGACGATCACGGTGGAGGCCTGGAGCTTTCAGGTGATCGGCGTCCTGGAAAAAAAGGGTTCGTTTCTCGGCGGCGGCGCGAACAATCTGATCCTGATGCCGATTACGACGTTCGACGACAAGTTTCCTTCGGTGAGGAACGGCCAGGGCGATTCGCTCCACATCGCCACCGTGCCGAGTCGGCCGGAGGACGTCGACGCGTTGATCGAACAGGAGACGGCGATCCTGCGTGCCCGGCGCCAGTTGCGGCCGAATCAGCCGAACGATTTCGCGACGTTTACCAGCGTCGGGCAGCTCAAAAACTTCCAGCAGATCACGGGCGGAATCGCCGCCGTGATGATCCTGATCGCGGCGATCGCCTTGGTGGTCGGGGGCGTCGGCGTGATGAACATCATGCTGGTCAACGTCACCCAGCGAACCCGCGAGATCGGCTTGCGCAAAGCGCTCGGCGGTACCCGCCGCGACATCGCGATTCAGTTCTTGTCGGAGGCGATCACGCTCACCGGCATCGGCGGAGCGATCGGTATCGCCATCGGGCTCGGCGTGGCGCTCCTCGCCCGAGTGATCTTCGACTTCCAAGCCGCGGCGCCGCTCTGGTCGATCTTCCTCGGCTTCGGAGTCTCGACCACCGTAGGCCTCGTCGCCGGCCTCTGGCCCGCGCTCAAAGCAGCCCGGCAGGATCCGATCGAGGCGTTGCGGTACGAGTAGGGGGAGTGGCCCCAGCGGAGCGGCATAGCGATCGGCCTGGGGGGCATCGTCCGCGTCGCCTTCGATTTCCAAGCCGCGACGATCCGGTAAGAGAGAGTTCGTTTTCATTCCTTGAGGCATCACTCTAACAGGGCTTGTGGTATCCTCGCGCATATACAGTCGATTCTAGAACCCGCGTCCCTTGCCTTCGTGGGCCTCGTCCGCAACCAGGTTCAGCAGTCAGTCTAGCCCTCAACAAGAGGAGAGTTTCTCGTGAACAAAAAGCTCCGGAAGAAAATGGTCCTAACCCGTGAAACCCTAGAACATTTGGATGTGAACCCTTTGCAGGATGTGGTAGGGGCAATGAGCCTCGTGTGTACCACGGCGACTCAGCCCGCTTGCTCGGGTTGCGAAACCTGTAAGACCTGCGTGACCTGTCTAACCTGCCCTGGCTAACCACATCGCCTTTTGATCGAACTTGGCGCAAGCCATGGGCGCTGCAGTCCTTAATGTCGAACAAGAACTGGTCGCCGATTCTCGAGGGTGTCCGCGCGGCGGTCGCCCTTGAGGTCGTTGAATGTATCGCACGGGACTTGGTGAACGCGTTGGTACCTCCTTCGAACGGGGAACCGGCGTTACCTTGCGACCCAGGGATTGGCAGCGGCCAAGCCGGGGTCTCGCTCTTTTTTGAATATCTGGAGAGGTCGCTTCCGGGCCACGGATACGGAGAGAAGGCCGACTTATTCTTGAATTCCGCGATCGACGCTCTGAACCAAGACTTTTCTCATCCCGCACTATTCTCTGGATTTACCGGAGTAGCGTGGGCAGTGGAACACCGCTGGGGTTCATTGACAGAAGCTGCGGACGATTCAGGAGTATTCGTTGCTGAAGCGATCGAAGGGTTTGTGATGCTCCGCCCGTGGCGCAGGGGCTTCGACCTGATGAATGGGCTCGTGGGTCTGGGAGTCTACGCCTTAGAGCGAAACCCTCGCTCCCGAGGAAAGGAGTGTCTGGAGCAAGTCGTGGCACATCTCGCCGAAACGGCAGAAGTTCAGCCTGAGGGTGGCGTCGCTTGGAAGATTCCCGTTGAGTGGCTCTCCCCAGATCACCAGAGTCGGATTTCGGGTGGCGAGCGCAACCTGGGGGTAGCCCATGGCATGCCCGGTGTCGTCGCCTTTCTCGGACGAGCAGCACAGGCTGGGATCCGAATCGCCGAACCTCTACTTAAGCAGGCGGTCGCTTGGCTGCTCACTCAAGGCCGGAAAAATGGCTTAGGATCGGTCTTCCCTTATCGATCCTCTCCAACCTCGAACAGCGAAGAAATCCGTCAGGCCTGGTGCTATGGCGATCCAGGTATTGCCTGTGCTCTGTTTGTTGCGGCCCGAGGAGTTGGCGACCGCTCTTTGGAGCAGTTCGCCCTTTCTGTGGCATTGCAAGCCGCTGCCCGTCCCGCCCAAGAAGCAGAAATTCAAGATGCCGGACTTTGCCACGGTTCGGCCGGACTCGCGCATCTCTACCACCGGCTCTATCAGGTCAGCGGTGATCCGCTCCTTTACCAGGCAGCTATGTCGTGGTTCGATTGGACCCTCGAATTTTGCCGGCCTGGAATTGGAGTGGGAGGATTCTTGACATTGGTTCCAGGGCAATCTGGTCCTTCTTGGAGGTCGGAGCCTGGATTTCTTACCGGTGCCGCGGGAATCGGTCTGGCACTCTTGGCAGCTGCTACTTCGGTTGAACCCGAATGGGATCGTTTGCTGCTGATCTCGTAGCTAGTGCCCCGGAGACGAGCTTGGGACAAAGATGGCAACCGCTACTGGTAGGCGATCGAGCCGCAAGTACTCTTGAGGCAATTGCTGAGATTGCCGAGCATCTCCAGCGGATTGCAGCCGATCCCGAAGACGAGCTGACTCCCCTCTGCTGGTTTCCTCCGGGTGGCCGCTGCTCTCTTGGTTCCGGATGGGCTGGTTTCTCGCTTTTCTTTTCCTACCTGCATCAGACATTTTCGAGAAAGGGCAGCGACGAAACCGCCATCGAACTGCTGGAGCGGTGCCTTGATGAAGTCAATCAAGAGGTGCTGGCTCCTGGACTCTTCGCCGGGCTCCCAGGGATCGCCTGGGCGCTTGAGCACATCGGGAAGTTCGTTGACACCGATGAGTCTGATCTCGGCGCCGACGTCGCGACCGCTTTGTTGACGCACCTCTGTCGCTCGCCCTGGACAGGCGATCTGTCTTTACACCACGGTCTTGTGGGTTTCGGGGTCTATGCCCTCGAGCGAGGCTCGAAACCTTGTGGGATGGAGTGCTTGGAGAGGACTATCGCCCACCTCGTCGCCAACGGTGCGCGAGATTCTGACGGAATTGCCTGGTGGACCCGGCCAGAGCACCTCCTCTTGAGCCAGAAGGATCGATTTCCCAAGGGACAGGTCAATCTCGGAGTGGCGCTCGGAGCACCAGGAATCATCGCGCTTCTGGCCGATGCAATGGGAGCCGGCCTGGACACCAAATCGATCCTTGAAGACGCCATCTCGTGGCTCTTCAGGCACCGTCTGCCAGAAGGTTCGCTGTCGTTTTTTCCCTATACCTACGTTCCAGGAAACACCCCCAGTGGGACGCAGATTGCGTGGTGCTACGGCGACCTGGGAATCTCTGTCTGCCTACTGAATGCGGCCCGACGCCTGCGATCTCTACCACTCGAGTCAGAAGCGGTCGATGTCGCACGAGTAGCGGCTATGCGTCCGCTTACATCTATCGCCGTGCCGGATGCCGGGATGTGTCACGGCGCCGCCGGTGTGGCTCACTTGTTTAACCGGTTGTTCCAAGCGACCTCCGACCCGCTGTTTCGGGAATGCGCCCTCTCGTGGTTTGACCGGACCCTCGAGATGGCCCAGCCCAAGAAGGGAATAGGGGGATTCCGATCTTGGCATCAGGCGCCGCAGCACAACCAAGGCTTTTGGCGGGATGATCCAGGGGTCTTGACCGGAGCGGCCGGGGTTGGACTCTCCCTACTGGCAGCCATCTCTGAGGTAGAGCCCACTTGGGACCGGCTTCTGCTGGCGTCGATTCCTGAAAGGTGCGCCAGCGAGGAGCCGAGTCTCAATCTGTTCCGCTGACGGCCCGAACAGGGTCGACCCGGGAGGCCCTTGCGGCCGGTACGATCGTGGCTAGAAACGCCGCCGAACAGGCAAGAAAAAGCGCTACGACATAAGTTAGAGGGTCGACGTATTTCACTTCGAAGAGCAGACTTCCTAGAAGTCTTGCCAGAACGACTGCGACACCGAGACCCAAGAAGACGCCTAGTAGTACTCGCCGCATCGAACCCCACAGGAGGAGGGAGCGTATTTCACTCCGTGACGCTCCAAGGGCGATGCGTATGCCAATCTCGCGCCTTCTCCGAGACGCGATGAACGAGGTGAGGGCGAAGACACCGAGCGCAGCCAACGCTAGGGCGGTAACCGCGAAAGCGATCAACAGCACCGCGAGAAGGCGCGAGGGTCGGGTCGAACCTTCAAGAATCTCGTCAAGGCTTCGGGGATTCGCCAAGGGCAGCATCGGATCGAGGCGTCGAAGTGTTTTCTCAAGCCTTCCCACGACCTTGGCGAATGGCAGTTCCGATCGGACAGCGACCGCCATGGTACGTTTCGGATCCTGAAGAATCGGCTGGAAGACTTCGGGCCAGGGATCCTGGACCAAGCCTTCGAGTCGTTCGTTCGCTGCGATCCCCACGACCACGAGCCACCCCGAGTCTTCACCTGTTTCTCTCTGGAACGAGATCCGCCGGCCCAATAGCTCGTATCCTGGGCAGCATCGCGTGGCCAGAACCTGGTTGACGATCGCAACCTTCGGAGCTCCTTCGGCATCGGCGTCGTTGAAGGGGCGTCCTTTCCGCAGGGGTACGCCGAGAGTTTCGAAATATTCGGGGCTAACCACACGATGGTTGAATTCAAGAGCAGCTCCAGCTCCGGGCTTCGTCCCTTCAACGGCTAGGGCGCTGGTCCAACGCAACCCCTGCAAAGGCAGTCCATCGGCGAGTCCGACCGACTGAACGTCGGGCCATTGCCGAGTTTCTCGGATCAGCTGTTGAAAGAGATCCAGCGCGCGCCGGTCATCGGCATACCGGCCAAGGGGCAGAGAGATCTCGCCCGTTACCACGTTCGGTGCTCGAAAGCCGGGATCGACCAGCGCCAGTGAGTACAGGCTGCGAATCAGCAGGCCGGCGAGAATCAGCAGAACGACCGCGAATGCCGATTCGACCACCAGAAGGAGGCTCCGGATACGAGCGCCCCGGCGGCCTCCGGCGCGCCCCAATTTCATCCGGAGAGAGGGGCCTACCCACCTCGATCGGAAATCCAAGAACGCGATGGCCAGGCCGATCCCCAACCCGATGGCGACCGAAAGGAGCAAACCCAGGGCCGCGGCGAGTCCCTGAGCTCCTTGGATGTCCGCGAATGGCTGGCCTTTCGACAGGTTCGTCAGGTATTGCTCCCCCCAGAGCCCCAGCGGAATACCCAGAACTCCTCCAGCCAGGGAGAGAATCAGACTTTCGAGAACGTGCAGGCGAAGTACGTCCATCGGCCGAGCGCCGAGCGCGCTACGAATGGCTAGCTCCTCCTGCCGCGCCATGTTTCGAACCCAACTGAGATGGACCACATTGGCGCAGGCGAGTCCAAGAACCAACAGGCCTGCGCCGAGCATCAGGAGCAGCGGCCGTCCGAGGTCACCCACCAGCCATCGGTGGAGCGGAACCGTTCCCGCCACGATGCCGGCCTCTGACGCCGCGCCCGCTTGCCCCTGAGCGAGGCGCCCAGCCATCGAAGTGAAAGCGGCGCGTGCTCCCCCTACGGTGAGACCTACTTTGACCCGGGCGATAGTTCGCAAGGATCTGCCCAGCTGGAAGTAGGGCTCGGTTCGATCTTCTGGCCACCACTTGAGTGGTAGCCAGAGATCGGGATTTGAAAGCGGAGGTCCGAAGGTCGCCGGCATCACGCCCGCAACGGTGTAGCTCACACGATCTACCAGAAGCTCTGTGCCTAAGATCTTCGGGTCCGCTCCCAGTTTCTGCCAGAGCCGGTATCCGAGAACCGCGACCGGGGGCTGGCCACCCCAGGATTCTTCGGCTCGCAATACACGTCCGAGCAGAGGCTTTCCGCCCAGGACCGAGAAGTAATTGCCAAAGACCGATTGGGCTTTCGCCGCGATGGGACTTCCTTCTTGGAAAATCGCCACGTCTCGTGTTTCCGGCGAGAACGCCGTAATATCCGAGAACATGTCGCCTCGCTCCCGCCAATCGAGAAACCGGCCGGGAGAGACGGGCAACAAGCGGTCCCCATACTCCGGACTCTTCTCCCAAAGCAGCAGCAGACGATCCGCCTCGGGGAAGGGCAAAGGGCGAAAAAGCACCCTTTCGTTGACCACGAGCGAAACAAGAGCGGCGCAGTAGGCCAGCGTGAGGGTCAAGATGACTCCCGCAGAGTAGGAAGCGTTCACCCGGAGAGAGCGCAAGCAAAAGCGGAGGTCTCTAAGTAATTGCATTGAGAGAGTCTATCGCCAGTGCGCTACATCGCGGAAGGTACCCTCAATAGATTGGAAATGAGCCCACAAGGTGCCCCGGAGCCCCTTCGGCGCCCTCTTTTCTTCCTCACGTCCCCTCCATCACCCGAAACACCGGCATCAACCCGATCGTCTCGTCCCAATAGGGCGTCCGGCGATACCACCAGCCGTAACGGGCCTGCGGGTCGGCGGCGAAGTTTTCGTCAAGTAGGGCTTCGGCCCATTCCTTCGCGGTTTGCGGATCTTTCAGCCGTTCCCGGGTCCACGGTTCGAGCACTTTGGGGTCGATGTATTCTTTCCCTTCGAAGATCGTCGAGAGCAGCCCCCAGGACAGCAGCGAATCGGGGGCGTCGGGCTCCAGAAGCTGGGCGGCGACTTCGAAGTCGGGTTGGTCGGCGGGGATCCAGAGCGCTCCGGCGGGGATTTTCCGGGTTTCTCGGCGGCGTTCGACTTTGACTTCGCTTACGCCGGTGAGCCCCTGGTAGGGAGACATCGCGTATTTCGGATCGGTCAGCCGCGCAACTTCCACTTCGATTTCGAGCGGCGACGCGACGCGCGTAAAGCGTAGGCCGTGCGCTTCCAGGCGTTCCTCGATCTGCGGCCAGCCGGGCAGTACGACGTAAGCGCGGGGCCGGGGCACCGACAGCTCGGCTTTCGAGCCGTGAATCCAGGGAACAACGATCGTTTCTGTTTTGCCCCGATCGAACAGCATCACCGGTTGTCCCGTGACGACCGAGGTCTCGGAGCGCGTGGCGAAGACCGGCCAGCGGTAGGTGTCGCCCGTATCGCTCTCCGCCCAGCGAAGGATGATTTCGGAAGGGGCGGCGCCGGGGCGGCCGAGCTCGATCTCGCGCGCTTCCGATCCGGCGACCGCATCGATCAGCCCGCGTGGGTCTTTGCCCATCTCCGCGAGTAGCCCGGCGAGAAACGCTCGAACCGAGAGCACCCGGTCGCGATAGGGCTTGTAGGAGTGGGTTTCGATCAGGATCGAAGGGCGGTTGCGCAGAGCGAAATAGCCGGTCGAGTAGCGGGCGCCTCCGACCCAGGACGAGAAACCTTTCTGAACGTCGGTGCGATCGACCAGATCGACGTACGGCCCGCCGGGGAATCCCGCGCTCTCGACCGCGGCGACCGCAGCGGGGACGTGTGCCTTCATCCAGGCGTCGACCGGCGCGGCTAGCTGGGGAGCCTCGACGGCCGTCCAGGTGAACACAGCCGGCATGTCGACCCCGTCGGTGACGTGGACATCGACGTGGAGCTGCGGCCGCCAGACGTTTACCAGCGCGATCAGGGCGCGCGCCTCGGGGCTCACCAGTTTCATGTGGTCACGGTTCAAGTCGAGCCCCTGCGCCGTGGTGCGGAAGCCCATGCCGTCGACCGGTCCATCCTGGTTCGGCCGGTTGTAGGGGGAAATCCGCTCGTGGCCGTCGGCGTTGTAGATCGGTACGAACAGGATCGTGGCGCCGTCCATCAGCTCGCGGTGCTGGCCCGCCGCCCAATCGGCGAGCAAGAGCATCGTCGCGTCCTTGCCGTCGATCTCTCCGGCGTGAATGCCGCTTTGAATCAAAACGATCGGCCGGGTAGGGTTCTCTCCAGCTCGCGGTGGCTCGAATTTTCGATCCTTGGCCACGATCACCAACGGAAGCTCGCGGCCGGCGGCGGAGCGGCCGAACGTCGTGACCTTCATTTCGGGGAAATGTGCCGAGAGTTGGTTCAGCCAGACGAGCGTCTCGTCGTAGGTCGGCGTGCGCTGGAAGTCTGAAGCCTCGATTGGGGTCGATGCGCGGTTGGAGGCGGCAAACGACACGGCGGGGAAGATCGCTGCGAGAAGCGTTGCGACGACGGTCGAGCGGAGGTCGTGTCTCATGTCGACCGATGCTAGCAGGTACCCTCTTCTATACTTCCCGCCATGTCCGCTCCTCCTTCCGAATCCTTGTTTCGCCGACTGCTCGCGCGTCTCCGGCCCCGCCTCCTCGCCCGGGTGCTCCTGGCGCTCGGCGCGGTCGGCCTTCTACCGCTCGGCATCGTCTCGTTCGGCCTTGCAGACCTGAACCGTAGGGCGATCGAAGATCAGGTGTTGCGCACCCACGCACTGGCCGCCAACACGGCCGCGGAACGGGTCGCCTCGTTTCTCGCGGTCCGCCGATCGCTCGCCGAGGGGATGGCCGGCAACCCTGCTCTGGCCGCGCCGACCTCTCCGGAGGTACAGGATCTGTTGCGCCAGAACCTCGGCGCCTGGGCGGACTTGGGGGTGCTCGCCATAGCGATCGTCGACCGGGAGGGGCGGGAGGGCTTGAGGGCGCAGATCAAGGGTGCCGACCGCGGGCGGATCGATCGGGCGCTCGCGGCAGTCGGCTCCGGAGCCGTCGAGACCCCAGGGGGAACGGGAGCGAGGGAACCGATCCCGGTGATGGATCCGCCGGCTGCGCCCACCGTGGTGCTTACCGCGCCGCTGCCCGGTGCCACGGGAGCCGACGGGCTCTCGCTCGGCGCCGTGCGTCTGGTCTGCGACGGGGAATCGTTGGTCGAGATCGCGCAGCCGAACGAGATGGGCGAAGAGGCCGATCTGCTGATCATCGATCGCACGCGGCGGCCGATCGTCGCCTCCCACACGCCGCTCTCGGGCTTTCCGGAGGAACTGGTCAGGAACGCCGTTTCCGGCAAACTCGGCGGTGCGAACCGGTTTCGCGACGATTCGGGCGAGACGATCCTCGGCGCCTTCGCGCCCGTGCCGCGGTCGAGCTGGTCGGTCTTGTCGCGCCAGCCGGCGCGGGTCGCCGACGCCGTGGCACATCGCCTGCGCCGTCGCGCCCTCTACGCGATCGGTGCCGCCCTCGCTTTGATCGCGCTGCTGGGCGCCCTGGCGTGGTGGACTGTGATCAAGCCGCTGCGCGATCTGGTCCGCGCGCAGCGCCGCCTCGCTCGGGGCGGTGCCTTGGGCGGCGGCGACGAGATCGCCGATCTGAAAAACGCCTTCTCGCTACTCGAACGGAGCGTCTCGGATCGCGAGGCTCTGGCCCAGATCTTTCTCGGCCGCTATCAGGTGGTCGAGCTGCTCGGCTCCGGGGCGATGGGCTCAGTGTTCCGCGGCTGGGACCCGCGGCTCGAACGGGAGGTGGCGCTGAAAACCGTGCGCCTGGGCGACCTGCCGAACTCGGAATCGCGTTTCAACCAGTTACAGACGTTGCGGCGCGAGGCGATCACCGTCGCGCGCCTGAACCACCCGAACATCGTCGCGGTCTACGACGTCGAGGATGCGGTCGAGGCGGCGTTCATCGCGATGGAATTGGTCGACGGGGCGAGCCTCGAAAACCTGTTCTGGATCCGCGGCAAACTTTCGGCCGAAGAGGTCATTCCGCTCGGCGCGGCGATCGCCCGGGGGCTCGCCGCGGCGCACGAGCGGGAGATCTTGCATCGCGACGTCAAACCGGCGAATCTGCTGCTCGGCCGCGATGGCGCGATCAAGATCACCGACTTTGGTATCTCCGAGCTGGCCTCGATCTCCGAGCGCGGCGGCGCTTCGATCTTCGGCACGCCCGGCTACATTCCACCGGAGACGCTGCGCGGCGAAGGTTACGGCAAGAAGGGGGATCTCTTCGCGCTCGGCGTCGTGCTCTACCACGCCCTGGTGGGCAAACGGCCGTTCGTCGGAGGAACCGTGCGAGACGTGGTGCGGGCGACCCTCACCGATCAGCCCGTGCCGCCGAGCCAGCGGGTGCCGGGGCTGCCGGAGGCGCTCGACAGGCTGGTGCTCTCGCTCCTCGCCCGCGATCCGGACGGTCGGCCGGAAAGCGCCGCGGCGGTTGCCGCGACGCTCGAAAGTCTGGCCGCCGAGATGCGCTTACGGTGGCGCTGGCGGCCGGAATACGAATCGGCGAAGACCGACGAGATCGTCCGCACGGCGGCGTGAGGGGTGGCGCAAAGGAGAGCGCTACGGGCGGTGCTCAAACTCGCCCCCGTCCTCGCGCTCGCCTTTGCGTCACCGTTGAACTTCAGCGCCGCACGATCTTCCAGGTCCGGACGGCCGAATTGCCGACCAGATCCTGGGCCTCGACTTCCAGCAACGCCGCCGCGTTCGAATCGGCCGGCGCCACCTTCGTCCGGTAGATCAGCTTCGCGATGCCGCTGCCGGCATCCTCCCCGGTCACCCAGAGCAGCCGGTCGCTGGTCGAGGGGGTGCCGTCGTCGGCCACCAGTTGCCAGCCCTGGCCGGCGAAAAAGACCTGCGGGTGGTTCGCCGTCGCGGTGAACTCGGACCAGACATCATTGCTCGGCGCCGTTCGATCGCCCCAGATGAGGGGGAGCCAGCGCCTGCCGTCGGCCGACCAGGCGATCGCGCCGCCGCGCTCCGGTTTCCAGTTGTTCGGAGTCCGCCGACGCTGCCGATCCGGCTCGCCGTGGTCGTCATAGACGTTGGCATCGACCGCCTGAAACTTGAGGACCGGGGCTTCCGCGTCGATCGAGAAAGCGAAGGGGCCGATCGTCGTCGATTGACCGCAGCCATCGGTGATCACCACGTCGGCGACCCGCGCGCCCGGCGACGGGGCGCTCCAGGCCGACTCGCTCACCTCCTGGCCGTCGATTCGAAACGTCCGCTGGGTGACACCGCAGGAGGTCCGTTCCTCTTGGACTTCTAGTTTCGTCGCACCGTTGCCGAACAGGATGTCGGCCACCCCGACCTGCGCTCCAACCAAACCGAGCCGGGCAGACGGAGGCGGCCCGGCCGCCACGGCGGGCGTGACCTCAACCGCCGATCCGGCGCTCGGATAGCCGTCGAGCCCCGAGGCGCTGCGCGCCGTCACCCGCCAAAGGTAACTGCCGATCGGCAGCGCGGTCGAAGGCCGCCAGGAGGCGACCTGAATGTCCGTTGCGCGGTCGATCATCTCGCCGCAGGCCGCGTCCCGGCACACTTCGACGACGTATGCCGCTGCTCCCGAGACCTCTTGCCATTCGAACTTCGCGCGGTTGAGCGGCATCCGGGCGTCGATCTTCGGCGCGGTGAGCGCGGGGGCGGCAAGCAACTTCTCCGGCGGCCCGGGGGCCGCGCCCTCTTCGACCGAAGTGCCCATCCCTTCCGCTACCGCGACCTGGGAGCCGCCCGAGGCGACCTCCCCCTGGCCGCCGTACATCATCACTTTGGCGGCCCCTTTCTCGGCCTTGCGCGCGCGGGTCTGGGAGACGCCCTGCGCGTTCGGCCGGGCTTTGGCGCTGGTGCCGCCGATCAGGATCTCGACTTCCGAAGCGCGCGTCGACGAGGCCCGGCCGCCGGTTTCAAACTCCGCCTGGCCCTCGACGATCTCGACCGATTTCCGTTCGACACCGGAGAGCGCGCCGCCCGTCCGGTGGAGGAAGACCAGGGAATCCTCGGTGACGCCGAGCCGCGTGCCGTCGGTGAAGCGCAGCTCGGCCGATGACTTGCGGTACGTCCGCATGCCGTCCTTTTCGACCAGCAGGTCGCCGACTTGCGCTTCGCCCCAGGGAATCGGCGCAGGGCGCTCGTCGACCCGCCGCGACAGCAGGGCCACCTGCGCGGCCGGCTCCGCTTTGGCACCCGAGACGGCGATGCGGATGCGCTGGCCCGGCTCGATCAGGTCGGGGTTGACGATGTCCTTGTTCAACTGAGCCAGCGAGCGCCAAAAGCGAGCATCGCCCAGATAGCGTTGTGCGAGGTTGTGGAGCGTTTCGCCGGGTCGAACCACATGCCAGCCCTGGCGCGTTCCGGCCGGCAGATCCTCCTGCCCCACGGCGTAGGAAGGTCCGACGAGGGTAAACGAGGCGCAGATCAGGCCGTGAGCCACGGCGCGTCGAAGAGTCATAGCGCATACCTCCCCACAGGTGAATCAAATTTCATCGCGAAACCACCGCGGATGGACTTTCTCGGGGAGTCT
>JBBRUC010000067.1:0-28002 GCA_038248205.1 Thermoanaerobaculia bacterium | reverse complement strand
CGCCTTCGACCAGGGCGTCGCCTTTCCCTACTCCTCGACCGCCCTGTGCGAGCGCTGCCAGACGGTCTTTGCCACTCTCGACCTCGCCGCCTCGGCCTGCGGCGCGCTCGACCGCGAATCCGTTCCTCCGGAGCTGCGCGAGCGGCTGCTGGCTGCGACCGGCCAGCCGTAAAAACCCCGCCGAGAGGGCGGCGGCCCTAGGAATACCAGACACGAGCGCGCTCCGGCGAGTTCGACGGACCTTTCCCTTTCGCCCCACCCACGGACGTTGGCCACCCCGCCCCAAAGGGCAGGGATCTCGCGGAAGATCAGGTTCATCCTCTCTCAGGCGGGTTACTTTTCCGCCCTCCGCTCCCGCACCGGGAACCTTTTGTCCACCCTCCGTCTCTTCCCTGTTGAGTGCCGATCCGAATCGGCGCCTGCCAATTCCGAAGGAGAGTTCGATGAACAAAGTGGGGCTGCGAATCTTCCGGCTCGGCATACTCGCCGCTACGGTCGCGACAGCGAGCCAAGCAGCCGAGGTGCCGGCCGCCGAGAACGTCGCGCCGATCTCGCTCGCCGACGCGATGTCGGGCGGCCGGGCCGGAGGGCGCGAAGTGGCCACGGCGGAGGCGCGGCAAGAGGGAGCCGCGGCCAAGGTGCGCCAGGCTTTCGCCTATCGGCTCCCCCAAGTTCGCGTGTCGGAGCAATGGATTCGCACCGACTCCCCCGCCGACGCGTTCGGCCTGCTGCTCAATCAGGAGCGGTTCTCGTTTCCGGCGTTCGTCGCCGGCAACCCGAACGCGCCCGACACGCTCAATACCGCGATCACCCGGCTCGAAGTCGAGGTGCCGATCTGGACCGGCGGCGAACTGACGACTCGGGTCAAGCAGGCGCGCCTCGCCGCCCAGGCGGCGGGAGAAAACACTGGCCGGGTCGGCGATCAGGCGGCCGTGGCCGCCGCCGAGGCGTGGATTCGGCTGGGGGAGGCGCGCGAGGGGGTCGCCCTGCTCGCGCACTCCCGCGAGACCGTGGCCGCTCATCTCGAGCTGGCCAAGAACTTCGCCGCCCAGGGGATGCTGGTCCGCTCGGATCTGTTGCGCGCCGAGGTGGAACTGGCGCGGATCGACGATCTGCTCGCCGAGGCACGGGGCAACGCCCGGGTCGCCGAGGCCAACCTCGCGTTTCGCCTGGGCCAGCCGATGGATACGACCTTCGCGCTCGTCCCTTTGGGCGATCCGCCGCCGATCGTCGGCGACCGCGACGCCTGGCTCGCCGCCTCGTTCGCGCGCCGCGATCTGGTCTCCGCGAGGAAGCTGCTCGAAGCGGGAGACCTGGAGGCGCGGGCGCTCTACGGCGCCATCCTGCCGCGCATCGGTCTCGTCGCCCGCCACGACCTGGTGGACGACCGGCCGTTCGGCGGCCACGGCGACTCGACCACGATCGCCGCTCTCGCGACCTTCGACCTGTTCGACGGCGGCAAGAAGCGCGCCGGGATCGCGGCGGCCAAAGCGGAAGCCGACGCCGGCCGCGCCGAGGTCCTGCGCATGGAAGAGGGCATCCGCCTCGAAACCCGCCAGGCCTACGAAGCTGCCGCGGTGGCCCTCGAACGGCGCGCCACCGCCGCCACCGCCCTTGCCGCCGCCGCGGAAGCCGTGCGCATCGTGGAAGAGCGATTCAAGGCCGGCGTGGTCAAGTCGACCGACCTGCTCGACACCGCAACCGCCCGGCGCGAAGCCGAGATGCGCGAGCTGGTGGCGCGCGCCGACGCCTGGCTCGCCCATCTCCAGCTGGCGCTCGCCGCGGGCGAAACGCCCGAATCGATCCTTGCCACCTCTCCAGTGACCCCTTCCGGGAGACCCTCCCTGTGAACATTGTGAACGCTCGCTTCGTCCTTACCGCCCTGATCGTCACCCTCCCCTTCGCCACCGCCTGCGGCGGCAAACACTCCGGCGCCGCACCCGAGGCCGCACCACCCCCGATCACCGCCGCCGTCGCCCAGGCCGAGCGGGTCGCCGCCTCGCGCCGGATCGAGCTTTCGGGCACTGTGGAAGCCGAGCGTTCGACCTCCGTCTCCGCCCGCGTGATGGCGAGCGTCACCGCCGTCCATGTGCAGCTGGGCGATGAGGTGCGTACCGGCCAGACGTTGATCTCGATCGACCCGAGCGCCGCCGAGGGCCAGGTGGCCCAAGCGCGCGGCGCTCTCGCCCAGGCCAAATCGGCGCTCGCTCTCGCCCGCCGCAACCACGAGCGCTACGTGGCGCTCGCCGCCAGCCAATCCGCCTCCGAGCTAGAGCTCGATCTCGCCCGCACCCAGTTCGAGCAGGCCCAGGGCGCGGTCCAACAGGCGCGCGGCGCGGTCGCCGCCGCCTCTTCGGTCGCCGGCGACTCGAAAGTCGTGGCACCCTTCGCCGGCCGGGTCACCGCTCGTCTCGTCGAGGTGGGCGACCTCGCCGCCCCCGGCCGGCCGCTGGTGACGATCGAGTCGAAGACCGGCCGCCGGCTGGTAGTGGCTGTGCCTGAGACGATGGCTCATGCCGCCTCGCTCGCCCCCGGTTCCCAGCTCGCCGTGGCGCTCGATGCCCGCGCCGACCTGGGCGAGATCGCCGGCACGGTCGCCGAGATCTCGCCCGGCCCCGATGCCGCGACCCACGCGTACACGGTGAAGATCGACCTGCCGGGCTCCCAAGTCGGCCCGATCGCCGCTGGCGCCGCTGGCCGGGCCTACCTCGCGACCGGCGGCGGCGATGCCGTCCTGGTGCCGGAAAACGCCCTGATCGACAGCGGCGGCCTCACTCTCGTGGTGATCCGGACGCCCGAAGGCAAGGGCGAAAGCCGCGTCGTCACGGTGGGTGATCGCTCGGCCGGCGGCCAAGTCGAAGTCCTCTCCGGCCTCTCGGGCGGCGAAACCGTGGTGCTCGGTCTGCTCCACGCACCGGCCGCCGGCACGCGGATCGAGGTGCTGCCGTGAGCCGATCTTCGGCGGAGCGCCCGCTCGGCTTCGCGGGCAAGGTGGCCGCCGCCTTTCTCGACTCGAAGCTCACTCCCCTCCTGGTGGTCGCGGCCCTGCTGGTCGGCGCGTTCGCGGTGCTGGTCACCCCGCGGGAGGAGGAGCCGCAGATCAAGGTGCCGATGGTCGACATCTTCCTCCAACTGCCGGGAGCGAGCGCCCAAGAGGTCGAACGGCGGCTGGTCTCGCCGCTGGAAAAAGCGCTCTACGAGATCCCAGGCGTCGAGCACGTCTATTCGACCTCCCAGCCGTCGGGCGGCATGATCATCGTCCGCTATTTGGTCGGCACCGACCCGGACCGCGCCGCCCTGGCGGTCCACACCAAGCTCGCCGAGCAGGCGGCCTCCTTGCCGCCGGGCTCGCCCATGCCGCTGGTCATCCCGCGCGGGATCGACGACGTGCCGGCCCTCGCCTACACCCTCTGGTCGAAGACCGCGACACCGCTGGAGCTGCGCCGGGTGGCCGAAGAGCTGCGCGCCGAGTTGGTGCGGCACCCCAAGGTGGCGCAGGTCCAGGTGCTCGGCGGCGCGCGGCGGGCGATCTCCGTCCGCTTCGACCGTGAGCGGCTGGCCGCCCACCACGTCTCGATCCTCGGCGTCTATCAGGCGCTCTCCGGCCTGGATTGGCAGCTGCCGGCGGGAAGTTTCGCCACCGGCGACGTCGAAACCACGGTCGAGGTGGGCGCGCAGTTTCATTCCGCCGACGAGGTGGCCGCCGCGGTGGTGGGAGTCATGCCTGCTGCCGGCGGTAACCGGCCGGTCTATCTGCGCGACGTGGCGACCGTCACCGACGGCGCGGCCGAGCCGGACCAATACGTCTGGATGACCGCGGGCGCTTCGGGAAGTGAAAAGAAGCTCCCCGGCGGGCTCGACACACCGGCCGTGACGCTGGCGATCGCCAAAAAACCGGGCACCAACGCGGTCGAGCTGGTGGCCGACCTGGACGCCCTGGTCGAACGGCTGCGCGGCCCCGTGTTGCCGAGCAACGTCATGATCACCAAGACCCGCGACTACGGCTTTACCGCCGACGAAAAATCGAGCGAACTGATGAAGCACCTCGGCCTCGCCACCCTGTCGGTCGTGCTGCTGATGGCGTTCGCTCTCGGCCGTCGCGAGGCGGTGGTGGTCGCCGTGGCGGTTCCGGTGACGCTCGCACTCACGCTCGCCGCCTCGTATCTCTTCGGCTACACGCTCAATCGGGTGACGCTGTTCGCGCTGATCTTCGCGATCGGCATTCTGGTCGATGACGCGATCGTGGTGGTGGAAAACATCCACCGCCACTACCAGCTCGGCTGGACCTCTCCGCGCCACGCGACGATTTACGCCACCGACGAGGTGGGCAATCCGACCATCCTCGCCACCTTCACGGTGATCGGCGCCCTGCTGCCGCTGGCCTTCGTCTCCGGCCTGATGGGGCCGTACATGAGGCCGATTCCGATCAACGCCTCGGCGGCGATGCTGTTCTCGCTCGCGGTCGCGTTCGTGGTCTCGCCCTGGCTCACCTATCGCCTGTTCAAAAAGCACGCCGAGGAGCTGGCCGAAGGGCACGCCGCCCGGCCGGACGCAGAAACCGCGACCGAGGGAAAGCTCGACCGCCTCTACGCCCGGGTGTTCGCGCCGCTGCTCGCCTCGCGGTTCAAGCGGTGGGCGCTACTCGGCCTGGTCGCCGTGCTGTTGCTCGGCGCGGTGTCGCTCTTTCCGCTCCGGGTGGCCGCGGTCAAGATGCTGCCGCACGACAACAAGAGCGAACTGCAGGTGGTGGTCGACATGCCCGAGGGGACGACGCTCGAACGCACCGCCGCGGTCGCGAGAGAACTCGCGATGACGGTGCGGACGCTCCCGGAGGTCACCGACATCGAGACCTACGTCGGCACCTCGGCGCCGTTCAACTTCAACGGCCTGGTTCGCCACTACTTCCTGCGCTCCGGCCCGCTGGTCGCCGACCTCCAGGTGAACCTTCTCCCCAAGCACGACCGCGACCGCGAGAGCCACGCGTTCGCCAAGGCGCTCCGCCCGCTGCTCGCCCCGATCGCCCAACGCACGGGAGCCAACATCAAGGTGACCGAGGTCCCCCCCGGCCCGCCGGTGCTCTCGACCCTCGTCGCCGAGATCTACGCGCCGAGCGAGAAGGAACGGCTGGCGATCGCCGATCAAATCAAGGGTATTTTCGCCAGCACCCCCGGCGTCGTCGACGTCGATTGGTACGTCGAAGGGCCGGGAGCGAAATTGGAGCTGGAAGTCGACCGCGAGAAGGCCGCCCGCGCCGGGATCTCGCCCGAGGCGATCGCCCGCACGCTCCGGGTGGCCCTCGCCGGGGCCGACGCCGCCCATCTCGCCGATCCGCGCTCGCGCGAGCCGGTGCCGGTCACCCTGCGGCTCGATCGCGCGCAGCGCTCGGGAGCTTCCGGTCTGCTGGCGGTGGACGTTCAAGGGTCGGCCGGTCAGCTGGTGCCGCTCTCCGAGCTGGTGCGCCCGGTCGAAACCACCCGCGCGCCGTTCATCTACCACAAGAATCTGCGGCCGGTGACCTACGTGCTCGGCGACGTCGGGAGCGCGGCGGCCGGTGCGGCTGAGTCGCCGGTCTACGCCCTGCTCGACATGGGCGACAAGATCGCCAAAGTGAAAGATGCCGCGGGCTTGCCCGTCGAGGTTCTGTTCTCCGGCCGGCCCACTGGAGGAACCCGCTCGTCTCTCGTCTGGGATGGCGAATGGCAGGTGACGCACGACGTCTTCCTCGACATGGGAATCGCGTTCGCCGCCGTTTTGGTGCTGATCTATTTCCTCGTGGTCGGCTGGTTCCGCTCGTTCGTGACGCCACTGATCATCATGGCGCCGATCCCGCTCACCCTGATCGGCATCGTGCCGGCGCACGCCTTCGGCGGCGTGTTCTTCACCGCCACCTCGATGATCGGCTTTATTGCTCTCGCCGGAATCATCGTCCGCAACTCGATCCTGCTGGTCGATTTCGTCAACCTGGAACTCGAAACCGGCAAGTCGCTCGCGGCGGCGGTTACCCAGGCCGCGGCGGTCCGCTTCCGGCCGATCGCGCTCACCGCCGCGGCGCTGGTCGTCGGCGGCATCGTCATCCTGCTCGACCCGATCTTCCAAGGGCTGGCGGTCGCGCTGATCGCCGGAGTCGTCGTCTCGACCGCACTCACGCTGGTCCTCATTCCGCTCCTCTACTACATGTACGTCTCGACCGTGGGCATCGCGGCGGTAGTGAAACACCCCGTCGCCTTGGATTGACCCAAGAAAGGAATCGCATCATGAACGTCGACACCGCCCTCCGAGGAATCGCCGGATTGTTCGTTCTGCTCTCGCTCGCCCTCGGCTACTTCGTCCATCCGTATTGGTTTCTGTTCACCGCATTCGTCGGCCTGAACCTGTTCCAGTCGGCCTTCACCGGCTGGTGCCCGATGATGATGATCCTCAAGAAGGCAGGGCTGGCGAACTAAAGTCGATGCTGCCTACGATTGGGGCCGTACGGAATCAACCTTCCGGGTAGAGCAAGATCTCTCGCCGCTCGACCCGGAAAGCCTCTTCCTCGGCCGCGAACGTGGCCATCCAACGTGTAAGCCCCGTACCGCTTTCGATCGCTACGCGGCATTCGGTTCCGCCGGTCAACAGATCGATCGCCGGGATGTCCGCCACAAACTCGTACGGCGCCGCGCGCCATTGGAGCGCCCCCATTCGGGCGATACCATCGAGCATCTCGATTCCCGTCCGGTACGAACGAAACGCCGCGCGGTCCTCCACCACCATCTCCACCCCGCCGCAGATCGCGCCGCTGTGCTTCTGGAACTGCGGCCGGAACCAGATCGGCACGAACCGGACGCCGGGCAGGTCGCGCGCTTCGAGCTCCCGAGCAAACGCAAGCGGGTCGAGGCCCGGCGCGCCGGTGAGAAGAAACGGCCTCGTGGTGCCGCGCCCTTCCGACAGTTCGGTCGCCTCGATCAGGCAGCCACCGGGATAGACGACCGTGGTACCAGGGGTTGGCATGTTCGGCGACGGAGCGATCCACGGCAGACCGGTCTCTTCCCACGTCATGTCGCGCCGCCAGCCCTGCATCGTCCAAACTTCGACCTCCGGTTCCCCCCCTTCCCGTAACGCGCGCAGCCGGAACAGTTCGCCGAGCGTCAGGCCGTGACGGACGGGAAGACGAAAGGCGCCAACGAACGACTCGAAGCCCGGGGCGAGGAGGTTTCCTTCGACCACCACCCCGCCGAGCGGGTTGGGCCGGTCGAGAACCCAGACCTCGCAACCCGCCGCGCGCGCTGCCTCCGCGGCCCAGATACCGGTCGCGGCATAGGTGTAGTAGCGCGCGCCGATGTCTTGGACGTCGACGATCAGCAGGTCGAGTCCGGCAAACGCCGAAGGGTCGGGGCGAAGCGTCGATTCCGAATCGCCATAGAGCGATTCGAGCGGCGCGCCGGTCCACGGATCGAGCCCTCCGGCGGACGCCACCATGTCCTGTTCGATACCGTAGAAGCCGTGTTCCGGTCCGAACAACTTGGCGGCCGGATAACCGGCGGCGGCGAGCGCCAGATGGATCGGCCGGGCGCGGGCGTCGATCGAGGCGCCGTGGGCGAGCAGGCCGAAGCGTCGGCCGGCGAGACACGCCGGGTCGGCGAGCAGGCGGTCGAGGCCGGAGAGAACGCGGTTCATCAAACCACCTCATCTTCCGTTTCGGCGCGGACGAAATCGCCGCTCTTGCCGCCGCTTTTGGCCTCCAGCCGAAGGTCGGTGACCACCGCGCCTTTCTCGACCGATTTGACCATGTCGTAGAGCGCGAGCGCCGCGACGGCGCAGGCGGTGAGCGCCTCCATCTCTGCCCCCGTGCGAGCGGTGGTGACGACGCGGCTCCGAATCTCCACTCCGGTCTCGATCGTTCGGATCTCTATCTCCACCTGGTCGAGCGGCAAGGGATGCGCCAGCGGGATCAACTCGGACGTGCGTTTGGCGGCCTGAATGCCGGCGAGCCGGGCGACGGCCAGGGCATCCCCTTTGGGCAGACGGGAGAGCTCGCGCACGGTGTCCGAGGCGAGGATCACCCGGCACGACGCTTCGGCAATTCTTCGGGTGACGCTCTTTCCCGAGACGTCGACCATTCGGGCGGTGCCGTCGGCATCGAGATGGGAAAACGGGGTCGATCTCATCCGTGGGCTCCGATCCGCCGTAGAAACGCAACACCGCTCCGGCATTGTCCGTTCGGTATGTAGGATCAATAAGTTGCGCGGCTTGAGGCGCGCGCCGTGCATGCTAACATTCCGCGCCGTTCGATACCTCTATGCGCCTTGCGATCGTCGTCCCCACCTTGAATGAAGAACGTGCGCTCCGAGCCTACCTGGCTCGGGCAAACGCCGAGGCCGATCAGCTGATCATCTCGGACGGCGGCAGCACCGACGCGACGCTCGACATCGCCCGCAAAATCGGCGCCACGATCGTCGCGGGCTCACCCGGCCGCGGCGTACAGCTCAATCGCGGCGCGGCGGCGGCCCCCGACGCCGACATTCTCCTCTTCCTTCATGCCGACACGGTGCTTCCGCCGGGCAGCGGCGACGCGATTCGCCGGGCGATTGAAAGCGGCGCCTCCGGCGGCGCGTTCTTTGTAAGGTTTGACGCCGACCGGCCCTGGTTCCGGCTCGGCAACCGGATCGTCAACCTGCGCACCCGGCTCACCAAACGCCCGCTAGGCGATCAAGCTCAGTTCGTTCGCCGCGACGTGTTCGAACAGCTCGGCGGCTACCGCGACTGGCCGATTCTCGAAGACCTCGATTTCGCCGGCCGCCTGCACCGCGCCCACGGCCTGGCCCTCCTCCCCGGCCCGGCGGTCACCGCCGCCCGCCGCTTCGTCGAAGGGGGGATCACCAAGACGATCGCCACCAACTGGCTGATCTGGCTGCTGTTCGCGTTCGGCGTGTCGCCCGAGCGGCTGGCTCGGTTGTATCGGCATATTCGGTGAATCGAGGGCGCACACACAGGTGCGCCCCTACGAGATTGGCACGAAGGTAGGGGCAGACCTGCCCAGGTGGCTGCCCTGGTTTCTGCACCTATGCGGCGAGCGCCCCCTTCAATTCGATCGCGTACCCTTGGGCCTTGCCCCGCACCGCCGCCACGTATCCCCCCGCCGCTTCGATCTCTTCGGTACTCGGGTAGGTGAGGCCACGCGATACCGGCACCAGCACTCCCCCGCCATCCGCTCCCGCGACCGCTCGAACCGCGTCGAGCGAGCCGCCTTGCGCGCCGAGGCCGGGGACCAGGATGGGGGCATGCGGCATCAGTTGCCGTAACGCCGCAGCTTGGCCGGGATAGGTGGAGCCGACGACCGCTCCGACCAGGCCGTAGCCGCTTTCGCCGATCGTCTGCGCGGTCGCCGATTCCACTTGGATGGCGAGGCGGGCGGAGACCGTGCCTTCCGGCGCTGCCAGGTCCATCAGGTCGAGCGAGCCGGGGTTGGAGGTCTTGACCAGGACGAAGATCCCTTTGCCGGAATCTTTCGATGCGGAGAAAAAGGGCTCCAACGAATCGGCTCCAAGAAACGGATTCACGGTGATCGCGTCGGCCGCAAGATCCGTGGTGCCGAGATAGGCGCGGGCGTAGGCGGCGGCCGTCGAGCCGATGTCACCGCGTTTGACGTCGAGAAGGATAGGGAGGCCGGCGGCGCGGATTTTGGCGAGGCAGACGCTCAGGGCGGCGACACCGGCGCTGCCATGTTGCTCGAAAAAAGCACTCTGCGGCTTGGCCGCGCAGCAGTACGGCGCCGCGGCTTCGAGCACCTGGTCGGTGAAAGAAACCAAACAACGCAGGATCTCCTCGGCTCCACCCCCATCGGCGGGTCGAAGCTCGGGCGGCATTCGGGCAAAATCCGGATCGATTCCCAGGACGAGCGGCGAGGTCGAGCGGGCGCGGACGAGAACTTGATCGGTGAAATGCATGACCTGATCTTAAGGCGTCTCCGACAGCTCGGCGAGAAACTGCTTGATTCCGGCGTCCAGCCGGTGGCGCTCGGCGTGGCGGTCAATCGCGATCTCGACCAGGCGACCGACGAGTTGCGGCAAGCTGAGCCCGGAGAGCCCCCAGAGGCGCGGGTACATCGAAATGCTGGTGAAACCGGGGAGGGTGTTGATCTCGGTGACGTAGAGATTCTCCCCTTCGAGGAAGAAGTCGACCCGCGCCATTCCCGAGCCGCCTAGCGCGTCGAACGCGGCGACGGCGAGGGTGCGGAGGCGCTCTTCGACCGCTTTCGGAATCTCGGCCGGCGCGATCAGCCTCGCGGTGTCTTGCAGGTACTTGTCGGCGTAGTCGTAAAACGCGTTGCCCGGGACGACCTCCCCGACCACCGAGGCTTCGAGCTTTCCCGCGCTCCCCAAGACCGCGCATTCGAGTTCGCGCCCGGCGACCCCGCGCTCGACCAGGGCGTTCTCGTCGAAGCGGAGCGCGAACGCCACGGCCGCCCCCAGATCCTCCGGCCGTTCGACTTTCGCGACGCCGACGCTCGAACCGCCGATGCTCGGTTTGACGAACAGCGGATAGGCGAAGCGCGAGGCGCGGCGCAGGATGTCCTCGCGGTCGCGTTCGAACCCGGCACGGGTGACCGGTTCGTCGTCCACCACCGGCACGCCGGCCGCCCGCAGTTGGCGCTTGGCGAGCAGCTTGTCCATCGCGAGCGCGCTGGTCGCGACCCCCGGCCCGACGTACGGCAGGTCGAGCATCTCGCACAGCCCCTGCAGCGTACCGTCCTCGCCCCAAGTGCCGTGAACGATCGGAAACAGCGCGTCGACCCTCGCGTCGGTGAGAGCACCGAGTGTCGCCGCGACCGCCCCCCCCTGCGGCAGCACGCTCACGGCATCGCCCGCAAGAATTTCGCGCGATGCCTCAGACGAGAGCCAACAGCCGTCCTCCGCAATCGCGAGCGGCACCGGCACGTGGCCGGCCGCGGCGAGCCCTTCAGACACCGTGCGCGCGGAGCGGAGCGAGACCTGGTGCTCAACACTCCGCCCGCCGAAGATCAGTCCCACTCGCGCCATGGCTCGGTTTCCTTACAGTTGACCTAACGGGCTTCGAGATCTACGTATTTGGCGGACAAGACTTCCGGCTCGCCGGCCAGCTTGTCGAAGGCTTCCGGCGGCACCGCCTGGTCGAGCCGCAACACCGCGAGCGCCTCGCCGCCTTCGCGTCGCGCCAGGTGAATGTCGGCGATGTTGACCCCGGCCGCTCCGAGCAACATTCCAAGCTTGCCCACCACGCCCGGTTCGTCGCGATTTTCGAGCACCAGGAGCTTTCCCTCGGGGCGGAATTCCAGGCGATAGCCGCCGAAGCGGACCACCCGCGCCTCCTGCTCGCCGAGTGGCGCACCGAATAGCGCTCCGTCCAGCTCGACCGTCTTGCCGCCGCCGCTCAACCGGACGCTCACCCGGTGCGGGTCGTCCACCGGAGCGGGCCGCGTCGTGCGCACCACGAGAAGGCCGCGGCTCTCGGCGAGGCGCTCGGCGTTGACGTAATTGACGCCGTGGGAGAGGGCCGGGGAGAGCACACCTTTAAGAGCCGCGATCGCCATCGGATGCGCGAGCGGCTCTTCCAAGTTCCACAGGTCGACCTCCAGCTGCTGCGGCGCCGCCCCGAGCAAGAGACTCGCGAGCTTGCCGAGCCGCTCGCCGAGCTTCAAGAATGGCTCGCCCTTGGCACCTGTCGGGCGGAACGGCAGGTTCACCGCCGCGGCCGGCATCTCGCCGCCGAGCGCCGCGAGCAGCATGTGGGCGGTCTCTTCCGAAATCCGCTCCTGCGCCTCGCGCGTCTGAGCGCCGATGTGCGGCGTGGCGACCACCTTGGGGTGCTCGGCGAGCCGCCGATCCTTTGGCGGTTCTTCGATATAGACGTCAAACGCGGCGCCGCCGATCCTCCCGGCATCGAGCGCTTCGAGCAACGCCTCCTCGTCGATCAGGCCGCCGCGGGCGCAATTGACCAGCAACGCCCCCGGCTTCATGGCGAAGATGCGCTCCCGTGAGATGACGTTGCGCGTTTCCGCGGTGAGCGGCGTGTGGAGGGTCAATGCGTCGGCCCGCGCGATCAACTCGTCCATCGGCACCAGCTCGACCCCCAGCCGTCGGGCGACTCCCGCGTCCAAAAACGGATCGGTCGCAATGATTTTCATTTCGAACGCCTTCGCCCGCTCCGCCACCCGCTGGCCGATGCGGCCGAAGCCGACCACGCCCAAGGTCTTTCCTTGCAGCTCGACGCCGACGAAGGTCTTCCTGTCCCACTCCCCCCGCTTCATCGAAGCGTCGGCGGCCGGAATCTGCCGGGCGAGCGCGAGCAGCAGCGCGAGGCTGTGCTCGGTCGCCGAGGTGAGGTTCGCGGTCGGGGCGTTGACCACCAGAATGCCCAGTTCGGTGGCGGCGTCGACGTCCACGTTGTCCACGCCCACCCCGGCGCGGCCGACCACTTTGAGTTGCTTGCCCGCGCGCAGGAGATCCGCGGTGACCTTGGTGGCGCTTCGGACGACGAGCGCGTCGACATCGGCAATCAGCTCGGCGAGCCGGCCGCGCTCGTCGGGGGCGACGATCCGGATCTCCGCGCCGGCCTGGGCGAGGAGATCGAGACCGTAGGGGTCGAGGGTGTCGGCGATCAGAATCTTCGGCATCGCGGCCTTAGGCTCCGACCGCGGCCGGAGCCGAGAGGCGCGCCATCTCTTCGTCGATCTGGACCAGCAAGGCGGCCAGGTCGCTTTCGCGGACCTCACCCATGTGACCGATCCGGAACGTCGTCGGCTTCCAGTCGCCGTAGCCGCCGCCGATCGTCGTGCCGCGCGCCTGGAGCGCTTTGACCAGCGCTTGCGGATCGAGCCCTTCGGGCGCCTTGAAACAGCTGACCGTGAGCGAGCGCGCCCCTTCGGCCGAGGCGTAGGCGATACCGCGCGAGGCGGCCCAGTCGGCGGTCTGCTTTTGCAGCTGCGCATGGCGCTCCCAGCGCGCCTCCATCCCCTCTTCCAGGATGAAATCGAGCTGGCGGTCGAGGGCGTAGAGCAGCGGAATCGCCGGGGTGGTGATGAAGCCCCCTTCGCGGTGCTTATCGCGATAGTTCAACAGGTCGGTGTAGAAACCGCGGAACGGCACCTTGGCGGCCTGCTCCGCGGCGCGGTCCGACAGCGTGAACACGGTGAGGCCGGGCGGTACCGCGACCGCCTTCTGGGTGCCGGCCAGCGCGATGTCGAGGCCCCAGGCGTCGGTCTCGACCGGCGCGCCGCCGAGCGAGGAGACCGCATCGACGATCACCAGCGCGTCGCTCGATTCGCGGATGACCCGGGCGATCTCGGCGATCGGGCTCATCACGCCGGTCGAGGTTTCGTTGTGGACCAGGGTGACCGCGTCGTAGCGCTTCCGTTCGAGCGCCTTCTTGACCACATCCGGATCGACCGGCTGCCCCCAAGGGAACGAGAGCTTGTCGGCGTCTTTGCCGACCGACTTACTGATCTTGTGCCAACGCTCGGAAAACGCGCCGCAGGTGAGATTGAGCACCGAGGAAGGAACGCAGGAGACCACCGCGCTCTCCATCACGAGCGTCGAGCTGCCGGAGGCGACCATCACATCGCCCGCGGTGCGCAACAGCTGCGGCAGCCGGGCGGAGAGATTCAGATAGAACGCTTTAAAGCCCGCCGACCGGTGGCCGACCATCGGCTTGGTCATCGCCTGGCGCACCTCTTCGAAGACATAGGTCGGGCCGGGAAGGAAGAACTGGATCTTTTCAGACATTGGATGCCTCGTATTCCGGAGGAGATGAAGACCCGGAGATCTGCCGCGCGGGAGGAACATCTCACGCGGATGCCGCATTGTGGCAAATCGACGGAGCCGGTAGCAAGGCGAGAGGGGCGCCGAAGGCCGGCGGGTAGCGGTTGCGGCTAAACTGGGCCGGTGATTTCTCCCTTCCCGGCCGGCCGCCGATCTGCCTCACTCCTCCTTGGGTTCGCGGTCATTGGCCTCTTCGTCGCCGCGCTCGCCCTGGCGGTCGTGGTTCCTGCCGGGGTGCCCACCGCCCCTCGCTTGATCGTTCAAGCCCCGCCCGAGCTGGCGGCCCTCGGGAGGACGGTCCAGGATTTCGATCCGCTCCTTCTCGAACCGGCGATCCGCCTTACCGGCGCCAAGGATCTTTCACCGATCGCGGTGCTGCTCGCGCCCGAAAGCTCGCCCCTCGCACGCTCGGCTCCCCGGTGGATCTCCGGCTACGCCGTCGGACCGCAAAGCACCATCGTCCTGTTCCCCGCCCGGACGAACCGCTACCCGGACTCCGATCTCGACGCTTTGGTAGAGCACGAGGTCACGCACATCCTGATCGATCGGGCCGCGGGGCACCGGGCGGTTCCCCGATGGTTCCACGAGGGGCTCGCGATGGCCGCCGGACGGGGACGCGGGCTCGAAGATCGCTCGCGCACAGCGTTCGCGATCTTGATCGACGGCAAGACCACCCTGTCCGATCTCGATGGCCGGTTCGCCGGGGGGCAATCGGACGTCCAGGTCGCCTATGCCCTGGCGGGCGACTTCGTGGCCGATCTGCTGCTCCGTCGCGGCGCCGAGACCGCTCCCAAGATTCTCGCCGGCATCGCGCGCGGCGAAACCTTCGACGCCGCCTTCCGGGCCGCGACCGGCGAGTCGCTCGACACGATCGAGGCTTCCTATTGGCGGCGACGAACGTTCTGGAACCGTTGGGTGCCATTCCTATCGAGCAGCGCGGCGCTCTGGCTCGGTGTGACCGCCCTGGCGCTGGTAGCGTTCAAGCGGCGGCGGGCGCGAGACCAGGAGCTTCGGGAAAAATGGGCGCTGGAAGAAGAATTGGCGCGAGCCCAGGAGGAGCTAAAGCACCTCCAAGATTCGGGGCCTGGCGAACAACCCGGGGAGCTGGTGAATTAACCCCTCCTTCCCGCCGACGACCGATGTCTACCCATCTCATCAAGCCCCTGGAGATCCTGCTCGGCATCTGGGAGTTCGCCCTCGTCACGATCATCATCTGGCGGGTCGTGCGGGCGATCCGGAAGAGCCGCGCGGAGGGACCGGCTGGCGAGCCGCGGGACGCCTTTTTCCGCATTCGTTCCGCCGCCCGGACCACTCTGCCGTTTCGCGTCGCGGCCGACGCGATCGCCTATGAGATCTCAGTTACCGCCTACGCCCTGTTCGGCGCAGACCGGAAACTCACGCTCCCAGGCCGGCCATTTTCATACCACCGCAAGAACGGCTACGGCGCGATCGTCTCCGGCCTGATGTTCGCGATGCTGGCCGAGACGGCCGGCGTGCATTTCCTGCTGCTCCACTTCCATCACCCCCGGATCGCGCTGGTGCTCACCCTCTTGAGCCTCTACGGCGCGCTCTGGTTTCTCGGCGACTACCAGGCCGCGCGGAGGCGGCCGATCCGGATCGAAACCGATCGGCTCCTGATCCGCACAGGGCTGCGCTGGAATCTCGACGTGCCGTTTACGGCGATCGCCAAACTCGAACGAGCCGATCCTCTACGTCCCTTCCAGAAGAGCCTCGGAGCGATCCGCGCTACCCTGTTCGGTGCGCCGCTTCTCGTCCTCTACCTCAACGAGCCGCTGGTGGCGGACGGGCCGTACGGCCGGAGGCGGAAGGTGGAGCGAATCGGCTTCACGGTGGATGAGGAGGAGGAGTTCTTCGCGGCGATGCTGGGCTGGAGCGTGTAGACCCAGACCCATGATTTCCCCGCCCCCCCCACCGTTTGGCACAACCCCTTGAAACGGGTCACAATGCAAGCTGCTCATCGAATCCTGGGTCGGAAGAGGGGGAGTTCCGTTGCTACGTGCGTTCCTACAGTCGGTCGATTTGTTTTCTGAGCTCGAAGGCGAGGGCCTCGACCGGCTGACCGAGATTTCCCAATCGTTCGACATCGCCGCAAACCAGCTGCTGTTTCGCGAGAGCGACCCGGTGGATGCGTTCTACATCGTGCAGGCCGGCGAAGTCTCGGTCTACCGGGATGCACCGGGTAAGCCGACCCAGCTGCTGGCCCGCCTCGGCCCCGGGGGGTATTTTGGCGAGATGGGGCTGCTGAACCGCGCCCACCGGCTGGCCTCGGCGCGGACTTCGACCCTTACCTCGCTGGTGCGAATCGACAAGGGCGAACTGCTCCCCTTCCTTGCCGACCATCCGGCGGTCGAGCTGAAGCTGCGCGGCGAGGTGGTCCGCCGCCATGGTAGGAACGTCTCCGCTCTGCTCGGCCTTGCCGGTCAGCGCGACGTGCGGATCCGCCTCGGCATCGAGGCGATCGCGACGTTTCCGGATGGCCTGCGCCACACCTTGTTGCTCGACAACCTGTCGCTCGGCGGCATCGCCCTGTCCGGCGCTCTCGAAGAGTGGCAGCTGGGCAAAAGGGTCGAATTCACGCTTGGCGTTTCGGGCGAGCTCGAAGTCCTCCCCGTGCGCGGCCGGGTCGCCTGGCGCGAGGGGGAAAGGGCCGGCATTGCGTTCGATCCCAACCTGGTGGCCGACGGCACCCCCGCGGCGCGCGCTCTTCGGAGCTTCGTCGAACGGGTGCGGGCCGGGCGCAGTTGAGCCGCCGGCCCCCGCAGAAGACGGAGGCGGATATGCGCCGTTACCAACTCCGAACCTCCTGAAACGTGGAGAAGCCAGCTTCTAAAGCGGAAAGCTGGTGAAGCTGTTAGCCCTCGCGAAGTCCCTGGAAATGCTTTCGGAGCATAATTTTCGCTCCGCTTGACACTCTGAACTCGGTAGTTACAATACGCCACACCTTTGGACGGAAATGGCTTCACCCCAGTCGCGGGCCTGCCTGCCTGGGTTTCTTAGAGTCGCTCGAAGACAACCTATGGCCCAAACACACCACACGATCATTCTCATTCCCCACGCCCGCGCCAAGTTGCGGAAATGGCGAGTGAGTAACCGGCAGATCGCGGTCGCCTCCGGCTGTGTGGTACTTCTCGCTCTTGGATCCCTCGGAATCTCCTGGTTGTATTTTCGCTCGAACGCGAGCCCGGCCCAGATCGCCCGCCTCGAAGCGGAAAACAAGAAGCTCCGCGCCACCAACACCTCGTTCGAATCCAGCCTCTCCCAGCTGCAGAAGCAACTACACGACACCGAGGACCGGACCCGCCAGCTAGCGATCGTCGCCGGTCTCGAATCGTTAGGCGAAGCCGAACCCGGAGTCGGCGGCCCGCTCGAAGACGGATCGTTCGACGGTTTGGAAGACATCGCGCGGCGCACCGGCGACCTCTCCGGCCAGTTGCAAGAGATCGCCACCCGCCTCGATCAGCGGCTCGACTGGATTTCCTCGACTCCGGCGATCGCGCCGGTTCGAGGCATTCTCACCTCGGGCTTTGGCTCGCGCAGCGATCCGCTCACCCACGGACGAGGCCGCCACGAAGGGGTGGATATCGCTGCCCCCGGTGGGCATCCGGTCCAAGCCCCGGCGGACGGCATCGTGGTGCGAGCGGAAAACGTCGGCGGCTACGGCAACGCAGTGTTCCTAGCTCATGGCTTCGGCCTCTCCACCACGTTCGGCCACCTTTCGGAGATCGACGTGCGGCCCGGCCAGCGGGTCAAGCGCGGCGAGGTGATCGGCAAGGTGGGATCGACCGGCCGCTCTACGGGCTACCATCTGCACTACGAAGTCCACGTCGACGGCGCGCCGGTCAACCCGCTCGCCTACATGCTCGACGAGCCGAACGGCCCCTGATTTCTTAGCCCCGGCCCGACCGGTGCCCGAGCAGCCTGAGCCATGCCGCAACGGCTCGCTACCTCCTTTCTGCTACACTGCCGCTCCAACTTTTCCGCCCGGGTTGCGACCCGGACGCCGGCTTTCGCCCTCCTTCTCCTGGTCAACACGTTGGCGACCGCCGATACGGACTCCACTCTTCTGAACTCGGACGAAAACTAGATGATCCAAGGAATCCTGACCAAAGTCTTCGGCAGCGCTCATGGGCGCGAGATCAAGCGGATGCTGCCGATCGTGGCCCAGATCAACGATCTGGAGGCGCGGATCAAGCCGCTGTCCGACGACGAGTTGCGCGGCAAGACGGCCGAGTTTCGCACCCGGATCGACAACGGCGAGAGCCTTGACGACCTGCTGCCGGAGGCGTTCGCCGTCGCTCGCGAAGGCGCCTGGCGCACCGTCCACATGCGGCCGTTCGACGTCCAGCTGATGGGCGGCATGGTGCTCCACCGCGGCCGGATCGCGGAGATGAAGACGGGCGAGGGAAAGACCCTGGTGGCCACCCTGCCCACTTATCTGAACGCGCTCGAAGGCAAAGGCGTCCACGTCGTCACGGTGAACGACTACCTCGCCCGCCGCGACGCCGATTGGATGGGGCAGATCTACCGTTTCCTCGGGCTGTCGGTGGGAATCATCCAGCACGACCTGTCGGATGCCGAGCGCAAGCACTCTTACAACTGCGACGTCACCTACGGCACCAACAACGAACTCGGCTTCGATTACCTGCGCGACAACATGAAGTTCGACCTCGACTCGATGGTCCAGCGCCCGCATCACTACGCGATCGTCGACGAGGTCGACTCGATCCTGATCGACGAGGCGCGGACCCCGCTGATCATCTCCGGCCCTTCGGAGGAATCGGTCGACAAGTACTACCGGATCGACCGGATCATCCCCCGCCTGGAGCGCGGCGAAGAGATCGACGAGGGGGAGGGACAGAAGTCCACGACCGGCGACTACGTGGTGGACGAGAAGGCGCACCAGGCGAGCCTCACCGACCAGGGAGTTGAGAAAGTCGAGCACCTGCTGGCCATCCGCAACCTCTATGAGATGGAGAACATGGAGGTCCTGCACGGGGTGAACCAGGCGCTGCGCGCCCATGCGCTCTATCGCCGCGACGTCGAGTACCTGGTCAAGGACGGCCAGGTGGTGATCGTCGACGAGTTCACCGGGCGCACCATGCCCGGCCGGCGCTGGTCCGACGGCCTGCACCAGGCGGTCGAGGCGAAAGAGGGGGTGAAGATCGAGCGCGAGACTCAGACGCTCGCGACGATCACCTTCCAGAACTTCTTCCGCATGTACAAGAAGCTCTCCGGCATGACCGGCACCGCGGATACCGAAGCGGCCGAGTTCGCCCAAATCTACAACCTGGACGTGACGGTGATCCCGACCAACCGCGAGATGGTTCGCCAGGATCGCGCCGACCTGGTCTACCGCACGGCGGATGAAAAATGGGCCGCGGTGGTCGAAGAGATCCGCGACGCTCAGCAGCGCGGCCAACCGGCCCTTGTGGGCACCGTGTCGATCGAGAAGAGCGAGATGCTCTCCCGCCTGCTCAACAAGCCGCCGCGGGTACCGCACGTCGTTTTGAACGCCAAGTTCCACGAGCGCGAGGCGTCGATCGTCGCCCAGGCCGGACGCAAAGGCTCGGTCACCATCGCGACCAACATGGCCGGCCGCGGCACCGACATCGTGCTCGGCGGTAACCCGGAGGGGCTCGCCCGCTCCGAGTTCGACCCGGCGGTAGAACCGGAAGAGTACGCCCAGGCGCTAGAACGCTATCTCGTGACCTGCGCCGCCGAGCGAGACGAAGTGATCGCCGCGGGCGGCCTGCACATCCTCGGCACCGAGCGGCACGAGTCGCGCCGGATCGACAACCAGCTGCGCGGCCGTTCCGGCCGCCAGGGCGACGCCGGTTCGTCGCGCTTCTACCTATCGCTCGAAGACGACCTGATGCGCATCTTCGGCTCCGATCGGATCAAGGGGCTGATGACCCGGCTCGGTATGGAAGAGGGCGAGGCGATCGAGCACGGTATGGTCTCGCGAGCGATCGAAAAGGCGCAGCGGCAGGTCGAAGGACGCAACTTCGAAACCCGCAAGCACCTCCTCGAATACGACGACGTGATGAACAAGCAGCGCCGGGAGATCTACCAGCTGCGCAAGGAGATCCTGGAAGGGCGCGAGGGGCGCGAATACGTCCAAGGAATTTGCGAGGAGCTGATCGACTCGCTGCTCGAAACCCACTGCCCGGACAAGGCCGATCCGCACGATTGGAACTTGACCGGTCTGCGCACCGACATGCTCGCCTACTTCAACCTCCAAGGGAGCGACCTCGGCGCCAACTTGGACGAACTAGGCGTCACGGAACTGGGAGAGACTCTGCTCGACGCGGTTCGTAAACGCTACCAAGAGCGCGAATCGCGTTTCGGCACCGAGATGATGCGGAGTTTCGAGCGGGCGATCATGCTGCACGCCGTAGACATCTCCTGGAAGGATCACCTGCTCGCCCTCGATCACCTGAAGGAAGGGATCGGCTTGCGCGGTTATGGCCAGCGCGACCCGTTGAACGAATACAAGAAGGAAAGCTACGAGCTGTTCGAGTCGATGCGTAGCCGGGTGCAGGACGACATCCTGTCTAAGCTGTTCCACTTCGAGCCGGTGACCGAAGAGGACATGGCCGAGCAGCGCCGCCGCCGCGAGATGCCGCAACCGGCGCAGCTTAGCTTCTCCGCGCCGGTCAAAGAGGCGAACGCCAACCCGAACGTGGGGGCCGCGACGGTGGTGCGCAAGGATCCGAAGGTGGGGCGCAACGATCCCTGCTGGTGCGGCTCGGGCAAGAAGTTCAAGAAGTGCCACGGCGCCGCCGCCTGACGCGATGCCGATTCCCTCGCCCTTCCACGAGCGCACGTTCCCCCTGTGTACCAGCTATCGCTGGAAAGACTGGGGGGGCTACTGCGCCGTTTCAAGCTACGACACGAGCCACGAGCGGGAGTATTTCGCCTTCCGCGAAGCGGCCGGCCTACTCGACGTCACCCCCCTCTACAAGTACGAGGTGACGGGCAAGGACGCCGCCGCCCTGCTCGGCCGGATGATGGTGCGCGACGTCTCGAAGCTCAAGGTCGGCCGCGTCGCCTACACCTGTTGGTGCGACGACGGCGGCAAGGTGGTCGACGACGGAACGGTCGCCCGCTTGGCGGAAGATCATTTCCGGGTGACCGCGGCCGATCCGACCCTCCATTGGCTCTCGGCGCTCTCCCGCGGCTTTGATGTGGCGATCGAGGATTCGAGCGCCCGGCTCGCTGCCCTGGCGCTCCAGGGCCCGACCTCACGCGACATCTTGAAGAGCGTGAGCGATGCCGATCTCGACCGGCTCAAGTTCTTCGGCGTGACGAAAGCCAAGATCGGAACGAATCCCGGCTGGATCAGCCGCACCGGCTACACCGGGGACCTCGGCTATGAGATCTGGGTCGAGCGCGAGGACGCGCTCGCCACCTGGGATGCTCTGATCGAGGCGGGCCGGCCGTACGGGATCGAACCCGCGGGGCTCGACGCGCTCGACGTGTCACGGGTGGAAGCGGGGTACGTGCTGCTCGGCAACGACTACTACAGCTCCAAGAAGGTGGTCCTCGAATCGCGCAAGTCGACGCCGCACGAGCTGGGCTTCGGCTGGATGGTCGATTTGAACCGTAACTTCATCGGCCGCGACGCGATCGCCGCCGAGGTGAAGCGCGGCTCGATCTGGCAGCTCGTGGGCCTGGAAATCAGCTGGGAAGAACTCGAAGCGCTCTACGCGAGCTTCAACCTGCCGCCCAGCCTGCCGGTAACCGCCCGGCGCGACGCGCTGCCGGTCTACGCCGAGGACGGCCGGCAAATCGGCCAGGCGACCAGCCACACCTGGTCGCCGATCCTCAAGAAATATCTCGCCATCGCCTCGGTCCACCGCGGCTTCGAGGCGCTCGGCGGCAAGCTGCGCATAGAGCACACCGTCGAGTACGAGCGGCGCCAGGTGACGGCGACGGTCGCCAAGCTCCCCTTCTACGACCCCGAGAGGAAGCGCAAGCCGTGAGCGCGAAAAAATACGACGCGATCGTCGTGGGCGCCGGCCATAACGGCCTGATCTGCGCAGCCTATCTCGCCAAGGCGGGGCGGAAGGTGCTGGTGCTCGAACGGCGCCACCAGGTGGGCGGCGCCACCACCAGCGAAGAGATCTACCCCGGCTTTACTTACACCTGCTGCTCGTATGTGGTCTCGCTGTTGCGGCCGTGGATCATTCGCGATCTCGACCTGCCGCGCTACGGCTACGAGATCCTGCCGCTCGAATCGACGTTTACGCCGTTTCCCGACGGCCGCTACCTGATGCGCGACAGCGACCCGGAACGCACCCGCCGCTCGATCGCCAAGTTTTCAGCCCGGGATGCCGAGGTCTACAAGCGCTTCGGCCAGGAGATGGCCGAGCTGGGCCGCCTGATCAAACCGCTAATCGACGACCCGGCCCCCGATCCGCTGTCGCGCGATCCGCGCGAGCTGCTGCGCCTCGGCCGCCTGGGCAAACATCTACGCGGCCAGGGCGACGAGTGGCTCTACGCGAACGTCAAGATGATGACGATGAGCGCGGTCGATTTCCTTTCGGAGCGCTTCGAGTGCGAAGAGCTGATCGCGCCGATGGCGATCTCGGGGATCATCGGCACGTTCTTAGGCATTCGCTCGCCCGGCACGGCCTACGTCCTGCTCCATCACTACATGGGCGAGATCGACGGCAGTTTCCGCGCCTGGGGCCTCCCCAAGGGGGGAACGGGGGCGATCGCGAACGCCATCGCCGCCTCGGCCAAGGCGCTCGGGGTGGAGATCCGCACGGAGGCGCCGGTCGCCCACCTGTTGATGAAGGGAAAGAAGGCTTCTGGAGTCGTGCTCGAAAACGGCGACGAGATCCACGCGAAGGTAGTGGTTTCGGGCCTCGATCCGCACCGGACGTTCTTGAAACTGGTCGGCGAAGAGCACCTGGACCCTGAGATCCTCACCCAGGTCAAGCGCTTCAAGATGCGCGGCTCCTCCGGCAAGGTGAACCTGGCGCTCGACGCCCTGCCCGACCTCGCCTGCCTGCCCGGCCCGGGGCCGCAGCTTTCCGGCGGCATCACGATCGCGCCGTCGATCGACTACCTGGAGCGCGGCTACGACGAGGCGAAGTACGGTGCCTTCTCGAAGAAGCCGTTCATGGACATCCTGATCCCGTCGCTCACCGATCCGACGGTCGCCCCACCGGGCAAGCACACGATGTCGATCTTCGTCCAGTACGCGCCCTATCACCTTAAAGAAGGCGCCGCCGATTGGCCGAACCAGCGCGAGGCGTTTGGCGACGCGGTGATCGATACGCTGTCGGAATACATGCCGAACCTGAAGGACCGAATCCTCCACCGCCAGGTGCTCTCCCCCTGGGATCTGGAGCAGATCTACGGCCTCACCGAAGGGAACATCTTTCACGGCGAGCTATCGCTCGAACAGCTCGCGTTCCTCCGCCCCATGGCCGGCTGGAGCCGCTACAAGACCCCCGTCGACAACCTCTGGATGTGCGCCTCGGGAACCCACCCGGGCGGCGGAATCATGGGTGCTCCCGGAGCGCTCTGCGCCCGCACGATGCTCGGGAAGAGGGCCGTCTGATGGCGTCCGGATCGTTCGACGCGATCGTCATTGGAGCCGGCCCGAACGGGTTGGCCGCCGCGGCGAAGCTCGCGCAAGGCGGCAAGAAGGTTCTGGTGGTCGAGCGCGCGGAGAAGCCCGGCGGTCTCTCGGCGCGTCACGAATTCCACCCCGGGTATGCCGTAGCAGGCATCCTCCACGACGAGGCGCTCCTGCCGCGCGCGGTGGCGGAAAAGCTTGGCCTCTCCGGCCACGGACTCAAGTTTCGCAAAGCTCCCGCCACGTACATCGCGGAAGCGAACGGCCCCGGGCTTCTGCTCCCCAGCCACGCGGCCGGAGCGGCCGAGTCGATCGCGAAGCGCTCCGCGCACGACGCGAAGAGCTATGCCGAGATGCGCGCGTTCCTCGACCGGATCACGCCGCTGTTCGCCTCGATCCTCACCGAACATCCTCCGGCGATCACCCCCGGCTCGGCGGGCGATCTCTGGCAGATCGCCAAGCGCGGCCTCTCGCTCTTCCGCATCGACCGCAAGGATCTCCTGGAGCTGGCCCGCGTGGCGCCGATGTGCGTCGCCGACTACCTGAACGAACGATTCGAAACCCCGCTCCTGGTCGAAGCGCTCGCCGCCCCCGCGGTAGCGTCCACCTGGTCCGGCCCCTGGTCGGCCGGAACGATGACCAACTTCCTCCTTCGCGAATGCGCGGGGGGCGAAGCGATCGAAGGAGGACCGCCGGCGTTGATCGCGGCGCTTCTCGCCGCCGCGAAAGCCGCCGGAGCCGAGATCCGCACCGAGACGGAAGTCGCGCGCATCCGGCTCGAAAACGGCAAGGTCGCGGGCGTTGCGCTCGCCTCCGGCGAAACGATCGACGCGAAGGTCGTCCTCTCCTCCGCCGATCCCAAGGGGACGATGCTCAAACTGCTCGCCCCGGGCACCCTGCCGCTCAAGATCGAAGAAGAGTTCGTCAACCTGCGCGCCCGAGGCACCGCGGCGAAGGTCCACCTCGCCCTCTCGGGTCCGCTTGGATTGGTCGGCAGCGAAGGTCGACAGGACGAAGCGATCCGCATCGGCGGAGGCCACGTCGACGACCTGGAGCGCGCCTTCGACGCGATCAAGTACCGCCAATTCTCCGAGAAGCCGAACCTCGAAATCCGCGTCCCTACCGTCGCCGATCCGAAGCTCGCCCCCGCCGGCCACCACACCGTCTCGATCCTCGCAAGCTTCGCCCCTTACAAACTGGAAGGCGGCTGGACCGACGCGGCCCGCGAAAAGCTGGGCGACGCCGTGATCGCCGTCCTCGAACAACACGCCCCCAACCTCAAGAGCCGCATCGTGGCCCGAGAGGTCCTCTCCCCAGTCGATTTGGAAACTCGCTTCGCCCTCACCGGAGGCCAGCTCCACCACGGCGAGATCGCCCTCGACCAACTCCTGATGATGCGCCCGGCGCCCTCCGCACCTCGGTACAAGACGACGGTCCCCGGGCTGTACTTAGGTGGAGCCGGCAGTCACCCGGGGGGCGGGGTGCGGATGACGGCGGGGGTTTTGGCGGCGGAGGCGGTGTTGGCTTCCTAGAAGCTGGCCTGATTTTTGAGCATGCATTAGAGTAGCTGGGCGATGGCAAACCTCAAAGCCGTACTCGAAGCAGCCCAGGCGCTCTCCCACGATGAGCGTCGTCGGCTAGTCATTGAGCTCGACGCTATTGAAGCAAGGGAACATCCACGGGTCCCGGCGAATCGAGAACCCCTCGCCTCGCTTCGGGCTCTCTCCGGTTCGGCTCATTCTGGCTTCACCGATATCTCGACCGAGAAATACACACACGTCGCGATGCCCTTAGCTTTGTCGTAATGGAACGACTTGGTATCGCCGAAGCGATCGCCTTCGACCGACATTTCCGCGAGTACGGGCGCTTCACTCTCCTGCACTAGTGCAGTGCGCGATCGGCAGCCACCCCGACGGCGGAGTGAGGATGACGGCGGGGGTTTGGCGGCGGAGGCGGTATTGGGGGGCTAGGCGGGTTCGACCTGGGTATTCTTACCCCATAGCTCCCGCAAGGACCCTAAAGCGCTGGTGAGCTTCTCCAGATCTCCCGAGTGCATTCCGCCTGTCAAGAGCTCCTTTAAGGCACCGATGCAGTGGACCAATATGCCAGCCGTGGTACCCGAAATCTTCTGAAGGTCAACGTCATCAACGGGAACGAACGCTCGAATCTCAACCCCGGCGTTTGTGGCTCGAACATGTCTATTCCCAAGAATATTTATATTGGCATGAGAGTGCCAGCATAGCTGGACATAAATAATGTCGTAGAGGGTCGACTGGCCAGCACGTTCAAATCGCTCTCTAATCGTTAGCGGTTTGATCTTCCTTTCTCCAAGCTCCTTGAGCCTAGCGCGCGTCCAGTTCAATTGATCAACGGCTTCTCCGCCGGAAAAGCCCGACAAGCCAGAGCTTGTACCACCTTTACTAAAAGACTTTGCGATAACTTTATGCTGCTGCTCGACAAAGGCCGCTTCCATAAATTCCGAATAGGCCGGATCATTAGCCGTATTGAGGAGGTCAACATATGTCTCCGTTAGACTCCGCAACAATATAAATCCGCAGCCGCTATCTTCGCGCTCAAGGGTCGAGTAGATTCCTTCTGCGACCTCTAGGACCCGCCCTAAGAGCGCCCCGGCAACGACATGCTGAGTCTTTTCTGAATCAAAGTGGAGGTCATCTACAAGCTGGTGTGCTTCGTCAATTACCTTTCTCAAACTCGGCAACATGCGCTCTATCAGATTCACTCCACGGCCCCCCGAGGAAAGACTGACCCACTGCGCCAGCTCCTAAGTTTCAACACAGGAATCCTCGAAAAGTGGTCGCGATTCTCTGTTACCAAGTCCGTGCCGTGGATCTGGGCTGTGGCGGCGATCAGGAGGTCTGCGTCCGAGATCAGTGCTCCGCGACCCCACAGATAAGCATAGTGCTCAGCAGCTCGAACAGCGATCGCGTCGGAGAGGGGAACCACCACACTGGCTCGGCATTGACTCTCGAAGCGCTCGACCTGTCGAGTTGCGGCCTTGGCCAACAGCCCGCGGAGGATCTCGAACCTGGTGATGATCGAAAAATGAAAGCGCCCATAGCGTTGCAGGTACTCCCGCGCGTTACGGGCGACCGAGAGATCGCGGAGCTTGAGAACCTCCGACAGCGTATCGGTGTCGAGGAGCGGCGGCCTATCCGAGGTCGTCATCCCTCGCGGGACGAGAAGTGACTGCGGTCGAGAGCGATGTCCTCGATCTCGCGGATTTGCTCGTCCGAGAGACCCTCATAGACCCGCTGCCAAGCGGCAAGGGCGTCATCGGGAAAAGCCTCGGGCTCGGCCAGAATCTCGACCGTCACCTTCTGGTGCTCATCGAGACCCGGGTCTTCGAGAGGACGGAAGACCCCGTTCTCGTAGACGGCTGTGAGGAGTCGAGTCATGGCGGCATTTCCTCGCGTAGCTTCAGTATCGTAACACTGGGCGGACCCGTTCGGACGACTCAGGACATGCGACCGAGCAACCTTCAGCCCATGCGCGCCCAGGCGCGGTGCTCTGGCTCCTGGACGGGAGCGCCGATAGACTGAACCGCATCCTCAGGAGGGGTCTCATGCTCCACTTCGACTTTTCCCTCTACGACCCCTTCAGCCAGCTCGCTGCTCTAGTCGATATAAGGAGCGTACGGGGCACGTCAACCGATTGGGCTGCGAAGCTGCGCCGCGACCTCCTCGCCCATGACGAGGTTCCTCGCGGCCCCTTCCTCCTGGTTGCAACGCCCGAACGGATCTTCCTCTGGCGGGACGAAGCAGAAGGCGATCCCCTCGCCACGCCGGACTACGAGGCGGACGCCGAGCCGCTGTTTCGGCCCTACCTTCCCAAGCTGGGTTAGCGGAATCACCTCGGGCAATTGACGGCCAGGTTTTCGAGCTGATTGTTCAATCCTGGTTGAGCGACCTGACGAGGGGCGAGCCGGAATCCATGCCCAGCGCTTTTGCCGATTCGGGCTTCGCGGACGCCGTTCGGCGGGGTCGGATCTGGTACGAAGAGGTGGTGTGAGCGTCTGCGTCGAAACGTGATTTGCCTTGCTGTTCCGGAGTGGCACTAGGCCACGCCCTTGAAACATGTGCCTCCATAGAGGATGATCCGTTTATGGTCACGACAGTCACCCAGAAGAACACGGTCACGATCCCCCTGGAAGTCGGCCGGAAGCTGGGGATCAAACCCGGCTCGAAGCTCGAATGGCAGCCGGTCGAAGGCAGGGAGGAGATCCTCGTTCGAGTGATTCCCAATCGCGGGGAGCTGGCACTCCGGCTCCTGGGCGCCAGCCGCAGGTTCTCTCCCGATCGCGACGCTGTCGCCGAACTCGTCGCGGAACGAGCAGCCGAAGGATAACGAGCCCTGCGCTTTCTGCTCGATACCTCCGCCCTGATCGCTCATCGTTCGACATCGGCCGCCATGTGGCAAAACGGATTCCCCTCGCCGACGCGCTGATCGCAGCGGCTGCTGAGAGCGATCACGGAAACTGAGGGCGTTCTGATCACGGAAACTGAGGGTCGAAGGCGTCGACGTTGGCGGCAACGAGGTTTGGTGCGAGGGTAGCGAGGGTGTGCCGGAGGTAGTCCAAGTAGGCATCCTCCAACGGCG
>JBBRUC010000066.1:0-28107 GCA_038248205.1 Thermoanaerobaculia bacterium | reverse complement strand
TCGCGGGCCACGCGCGTCACCTCGCTCGCGAACGAGTTGAGCTGGTCGACCATCGTGTTGAGCGTGTCTTTCAGCTCCAGGATTTCGCCCGAGACGTCGACCGTGATCTTGCGCGACAGGTCGCCGCGCGCCACCGCCGTCGCCACCTCGGCGATGTTGCGCACCTGATCGGTCAGATTGCTCGCCATCGAGTTGACGTTGTCGGTGAGCCCCTTCCAGGTGCCCGCGACCCCCAGCACCTGCGCCTGGCCGCCCAGCTTGCCTTCCGTCCCCACCTCACGGGCGACGCGGGTCACCTCCGCGGCGAAGGCGTTGAGCTGGTCGACCATCGTGTTGATCGTGATCTTGAGTTCGAGCACCTCGCCTTTGACGTCGACCGTGATCTTGCGCGACAGGTCGCCGCGCGCCACCGCCGTCGTCACCTCGGCGATGTTGCGCACCTGGGTGGTCAGGTTCGCGGCCAGCAGGTTGACGTTATCGGTCAGATCCTTCCACGTCCCGGCGACCCCGGGCACCGCGGCCTGCCCGCCCAGCCGGCCGTCGGTGCCAACCTCGCGGGCGACCCGGGTCACCTCGGAGGCGAAGCCGTTCAACTGGTCGACCATCGTGTTGAGCGTCTCTTTGAGTTCCAGGATTTCGCCCGAGACGTTGACCGTGATCTTTTTCGACAGGTCGCCGCGCGCGATCGCGGTCGCCACCTCGGCGATGTTCCGCACCTGGGCGGTCAGGTTGCTCGCCATGAAGTTAACGTTGTCGGTCAGATCTTTCCAGGTACCGCCCACCCCCGGCACCTGTGCCTGACCGCCCAGCTTCCCCTCGGTGCCGACCTCGCGCGCCACGCGCGTCACCTCGCCGGCAAACGCGTTCAGCTGGTCGACCATGGTGTTGATCGTGTCTTTGAGTTCCAGGATTTCGCCCGAGACGTTGACCGTGATCTTCCGCGACAGATCGCCGCGCGCCACCGCCGTCGTCACCTCGGCGATGTTCCTCACCTGAGCGGTCAGGTTGCCCGCCATGGCGTTGACGCTGTCGGTCAGATCCTTCCAGGTGCCGGCAACGCCGGGAACGACGGCCTGGCCGCCGAGCTTCCCTTCGGTGCCGACCTCGCGCGCCACGCGCGTCACCTCGGAGGCGAACGAGCGCAGCTGGTCGACCATCGTGTTGATGGCCTCTTTCAGCTGGAGGATTTCGCCCCGGACGTCGACGGTGATCTTCCGCGACAGGTCGCCGCTCGCCACCCCGATCGTCACCTCGGCGATGTTCCTCACCTGAGCGGTCAGGTTGCCGGCCATCGAGTTGACGCTTTCGGTCAGGTCCTTCCAAACCCCGCTCACCCCCGGCACCTGCGCCTGGCCGCCGAGCTTGCCGGCCGAGCCGACCTCGCGCGCCACGCGGGTAACCTCGGAGGTGAAGACCCCGAGCTGCTGGATCATCGTGTTGACGATCGTCGCCGAGCGGAGGAATTCGCCTTCGAGCGGCCGGCCGTCGACGTCCAGCCGCATGGTCTGGGTGAGGTTGCCCTTGGCCACCGCGGCGATCGCGCCGGTGACTTCCGTGGTCGGCCGCAGCAGGTCGTCGATCAGGGTGTTGACCGAGACCTCCATCTCGCCCCACGAGCCGCGCGATTGATCGAACCTTGCGCGCTCCCGGGTCCGGCCATCCTTGCCGACCACCTGGCCGACGCGCTTCAAATCCGCCGCCATTTGCTGGTTCGCGGCGAGGATCTCGTTGAACGTGTCGGCGATCTTGCCGTCCACCCCTGACCAATCCCCCGGCAGCCGAACCGAGAAATCACCGGCCAACATGCCGCGGAGGGCTTCTAGCAATTGGCCTCGATCGAGGTACGCGACCTGGGTCTCCGAGGCGGCTTCGGACGCAGGCGACGCGCGACGTGCCCTTGGCATATTTTTGACCCTTACCTAATTCGACCGAGTCAGGGCCGCCGTTACCCCAGGGTGCGGGCATCCACCCACCCCGGCAGCCCTCCAAGCGACCAGAATGGCTCGCTTATAACGGGTCCGATGCTCCAACGCAAGGGGGAATCGAGGCGAGGCGCCCTGGACTCTGAGGGGAGCGCGGCTCGTCTTTACCGAACGGGAGCCAACTGGAGTTGGATGCGCCCGCCGCCCGGAGCGCTCACCTCGATCGAGGTGCTGGTGCGCCCGAGCGGGCTTTCGGCCGTCACTTCGTAGCGCCCCGGTTCGAGACCGCTGAGATCGAAGAGGCCGCCGCGGTCGGTCACGATCGAGCTTTGCGGCGGCGAAAGCCGCGCCGTTTCCCCGCCTTGGACCTTGGCGGCCACCTTTCGAGCTTCGACGGTGACGCCCGCCGCCGGATTGCCTCGGGCGTCGCGCACCTGACCCTCGATCCGGAGGCCGCGCGAGAGCACGATCTTGAGGTCGGGAAGCCGGCCGCCGGCCGCGAGGGCAAGAGCCGGAAGTTTCCCGGCGACATAGCCGTTCGCGCGCACGATCAGGTCGAACGTGCCCGGTTCGAGGCCCCCGGCGTGGAAGCCGCCATGGGTATCCGACGTTCCCAACCGCCGCTCTTTGCGTTCCGTAGTGCGGTCGGCGCCGATCCCGCTCGCCGTCTCGCGCACGGCGAACAGCTCCGCTCCCCCGACCGCCTCTCCCTCCTCGTCGAGCACGATTCCGGTGATGCCCACGGCATCTCGCGGGTCGGTCGCGCGATCGAGACGAAGGTCGATCGGCTGATCGCGCGGACCCGGCACCGGCGCCAGAATCTGCCGCCAGACATGGCCCGCCGCCGCGGCTCCGAGCGTCGGCTTGCCGGAACCGGCGACGAGAACCTCGAAACGCCCTTCGGCATCTGCCGGTCCCGCCCCGTCGAGAACGTCGAGCCAGGCCTGGTCCCAGAGAGCCCAGACCAGGGCGCCGGGCAACGGCTTACCGGTGATCGATTCGAGCACCCGGCCGCGCGCCTTCCGCGGCGGTTGGAGCCGGATCGCTGTCGGGGCCTTACCGTCGCCCGCGCCGGTCGCCGGAGCCGTGGGTGCCGTAACCTCGGCCCAAGCGCCGCCCTGCGCCAGGATGAGGAGCGGAGGGCTCCCGGCGGCCAGGGCCAGAACCTCGGTACGTCCCTCCTCGTCGAGTTCGGCCACCGCTCTACCGGCCGAGTAGACCAACGCGCCGGAGGCCGGTCGCCCGGCGACATCGCGAACTGCAAGCGACAGAGTCGGCCGGGGGGCCAGTTGCACCACCACCCAGGGAGCATCCGCTTCAACCTCGGCGAGCCCCGCTCCGGCCGCCGTCTCGACGAGCAGGCGAACCCTCTCTCCCGGGCTGCGCGAGACGATTCCCCGCCCTTGACTGTCGGTGCGAACGCTCTCCAAGGCGGGTCGCCAGGCGCCCGGGTCGGCCGGAGGGGCAGCCATCGGATCGATGGCGGTCGCCCGTATGACGGCCACACCGACCGGTTGCCCCGCCGGGTTGAGCACCGAGACCGAGAGAGGCCGGACGGCCACCGGCACGACCGGCGGCAAGTCGGTCGGTTCGACCAGCGGCAGAAGAGGAATTTCGAGCGTCCGGAAACCTCGGGCGCGAACGGAGATTCGATAGCAGCCCGGCGCGCGAACGGAAAGCACGAACGAGCCGTCCGCCGCGGTCCGCGCGGTAGCGACCGCGGCCGGCTCGACGCCATGGAGGGCCGCCCGCTGCGCGGCAAAGTTTTCGAGCGCCGGACGAACCTCGACGACCACCGAGGATGGCGGTGCGCTGGCGCCCGAAAGGGGCAACACGCGCCCGCGCAGTGGGATCGTCTGGGCGGGAGAAGCGGCGAAGGCGCCCGCGGGTCCGCCGAAAAGCAAGGCACCGAGACCAACGGCCACGGCCGCTACGCGGCGCGAAAGCGCCGTTTTCGAGATCGACATGAAAGGTATTCCCTTGGGAGGAGCCAGATGAACCCCGAGCGGGTTCGCGCGGGGTAGATCTCTGGCCTGGGGTCTAGTCCTCGAGCCAGTTCTCAACCCGTAGGCCCGGCACACGGGAAAACTCGTCGGTGTTACCGGTCACCAAGGTGAGGTTCAGAGCACGGGCATGGGCTGCGATCAGGAGGTCGTTCGGCCCGATGGGCGTTCCCGGACGTTCGAGAGCAACGCGAATTTCAGCGTAGTGGTCGTCGATTCCGGTCTCCAGCGGTACAACGTCGAGGCTTTGAAGAAGCCGGTCGACCTTCCCCGCGAGGTTTGGCGATCCCTTCTTTCTCGCTCCATACCGAAGCTCGCAAGCGACAATGATGGTGGTGCAGATCTCGCTGCCATCCAGACCTGCGACTTTTGCAGCGACGGAGCCTGCCGGATGCTTGAGGAGATGAGAAAGGACGTTGGTATCGAGCAGATAGCGGAGCATCGCCACCTCAGAAGATGTCTACTGGCTCGATCGGCGAATCTTCGATCTCCGGGAAGTCTTCGGTGCTCGGTTCAAGCGTTGCCAAAAACTCCGCGAGTCGGTTCTTCTTCGTTTCCACCGGCTCCACGATCAGGCGCGCTCCTTCGCGGTAGAGAACGACCTCCTCTCCGGGCAGCTCGAATTCCCGGGGAATCCGCAACGCCTGATTCCGCCCGTTGCGGAAAAGGCGGGCATGTCGCTCGTTGGCGAGTATCGCCATAGGCACCTCCCATTCACAGCCTATGCCAAGCATAGGCCTCCTTGTCATGACGGTCAAGAGCTTCTCTCAGGGGAAATTTGCCTTCGATCGCTTGGGTCAGGCGCCTCGCTTCGGCGGGAATCGCGCTTCGATCCAATCGCCGATCCGGCGCAAGGCTTCCGGGGAGAACGTCTCCTCGATCGTGCCGTACTCCTCGAAGGCGCCGGTCTTCGCGTGCTGGAAGAGGTGATTGAGATCAGGCAGGATCCGCACGTCGTAATCCGGATTCTTGGCGGCGGCGAGAGCGGTACGCACCGCGTCCGCATTGACCTGCGGTTCGACCTGAAAATCCTTCTCTCCGAAGAGGGCGAGGACCGGAATTTTCACCTTGCGCAGGTAGACCGCCGGATCTTGTCGCATCAGCGAACGAAACCACGGCGTCGTCGCCACTTGGATCGACTGCTCGATGGCAGCGTTATCGAGCTTCAACAAGCTGCGCTCTTCGTCGGTGAACCGCTTTCCGTGGGCCTCTGCGAGCGCCCGGAGCCGCTCTTGAAGCCGATCGGTCGGGATCGCAGGATCCGCGATGATCGCTAGATCCTCAGCCTGATCCGCCAGCGCCCGATCGATCAGTTTTTCGTCGAGACCCTGAAGGCGGTAGGCGGCCCGGGTCTGGCGCATCAACAAGGCCGCCAGCGGCTCCCCCGGTGGCGCCAAGAGAACCAGAAACGCCAGCGATGGGTCCGCCACGGCGACCTTGGGACCGGTGAGCCCCCCTTCGCTGTGCCCGACGATGCCGATCGCCTTGCCCGCCACTTCCGGTTGGGAGCGCAGGTAGGCCACCGCGGCCCGGGCGTCCGCCGCGAAGTCGTCGACCGTGGAACCCATGTGGTCGCCGCCCGATGCACCGGCACCCCGATCGTCGTAGCGGAGCGAGGCGATGCCGCGTCGGGCCAGGGCGTCGGCGATCACCAAAAACGGCTTGTGTCCCATCAGCGACTCGTCGCGGTCCTGCGGCCCGGAGCCGGTGACCATCACCACCGCCGGGAACGGCCCCTTGCCCGCCGGCACAAGGAACGTCCCTGCCAACCGGACACTCCCCGCTTCGCTCGTAAACGCAGCCTCCCGGGTTTCGTAGGGGAACGGCCCCTGCGGCAACTGCGGGCGCTTCAGCACAAAGGCCGCCGTCTGTCTTTCGAACGTGAGGGGCAGTGCTCGCCCCCCTTGCGACCAGTTGCCCACGAGTGTGTCGCCCGCGGCGCTCATCGTCCCCTCGTAGGAGGCGGCGATCGCCGGGATCGAGAGCGTCAGTTTGCCGCTTTCGAAGGCGACCGCGCCGATCGGGATTTTCGCTCCCTGGTCGATGCTGTCGAGGACCGCTTCGAGAGCGCCGTCGCTCTTTTTCTCGATATGCAGCGCGAGGCGGAGCTTCACCGAGCCAACGTCGAGAGCGCCCAGCCAATCTCCCGCCGGTCCGGCGGCGGGTGCGGGCGTTGCGGCCAAGGCGGGAGCGGCCAGAGGGGTGGTCATCGCGAGCAGCGCGATCGCCAACAGGTACAAAGAAAGTTTCGATAGAGTTCGGTTCATCTGGATCTCCTCACGATTTCTCAGGATCGAAAATCTCCTCGATCTGCATCGAGAAGAGGTTTGAAATGCGGAATGCCAGGGGCAGGCTGGGGTCGTACTTGCCGATCTCGATCGCATTGACCGTTTGGCGCGACACCTCCAGACGCTGGGCCAGGTCGGCCTGCGTCCAGTCGCGTTCGGCCCGCAGCACCTTCAGCCGGTTCTTCACGAGTACCTCCGGCAACCGACGAGGACGCCGCCGATGTGGGTGAAGATCATCGCGACGAAGACGAAGGCGAAGTCCTTGACCGAGGCGAGATCGCTCAGCACGAGCAGCCAGTACGACAGGCCGCCGAAGACTCCGACCCCGAACGCCAGGGCGAGCGCCTCCACCTCGATCTTCCGCCGTAGCTCGTCGGTCTCCCGAAGGAAGACCCGATACGCGAGAACGGTCGCGAGACCGAAGAGTGCGGTACCGATCACCCCGGCGAGCACGACGCCGGAGGACCACCAGTTCCTCTTGATCACCAAGGCGAGACCGGTGAAAGAGAGCGCCCAGACGAAGGACCAAATCGTCACCCACCGGCGGTTTCGTCGATCGCGCTCGGAGCCTGGCGTACGTTCTAGCGAGTCATCTATTCGATTCATGGGTCTTGCCTCCTTGTCTTAGAGTCAAATACGCTTGACATGACGCAGAGTATGGCGTCCTCCTCTCGATGTCAAGCGTGTTTGTCTTCTCGGTAGACAAAAGACAAACCTTTGACTCGTCAGACTCGTCGATCAGAACGATGATCTCGAGAAGCTCCAGGACCCTTCCCTTGGTAGCCTGGACCGTGCCAGCGTTGATCCAGCCGAGGTCGGTAGTAGGCCCGTCCGTGCGAGCGGTGGTCCGGACGGAACCTCTAATGGTCTGGCCGGGACCACCGATGGTCTGGTGCGAGCCCTCGGTGGCCTGGCCGAGATCGCCGGTGTTTCCGTCCGAATCACTAGTGAACCAGCGGCGGCGATCGGCGAGCTGGACGAGACCGCCGCTGGGGCCGGGCACTACACCGGTGCGCTGGGTGGAACGAGCGGTTGTCGGCGGGAACAAGGGCACCTTACACCCAGGGTGTCCGAGAAAACGATAGCTTTGGGAGAGTCCCGTTTTTCTCTTGGGACGTGCCCGCCGCGGGGACAAAACAAAGTCTACGGAAAACTATCGTTTTCTCGGACACCCTGGGTGTAAGGTGCCTCCCGGACGGTTTCCCTCTCGCCTACCGCACCACCTGGAACCGATAGCGCTCGATCTCTTCGAACCGCCCGGCCGGCCGCTGCCCTTCGAGGCGCAGGCGGTACTCCCCCGCCGCCCGCGAGGCGGCGTCGAGCAGATCGAGTTGGGTCGACTGCGCGGACCCTATCGCTCCCCCACGGCCTTTCTAATCGAGAGCCCAGAAGGAGGATCGCTTTCCCGCCGGAGTCGCGGGCAAAGCGGCGCGACCTTCTGCGGCGTGCCTCTAGGTCTCCGGTGCGACCGGAATTTGCGCGCTCGGCACCCCAACGTGCTCCACCGCCGGTAGATCTTCTTTGTACAGCAAACTGAGATCGGATTTGAGCGCACCTCGAAGCTCGTTCTTGCCGCGAAACATGGCGTCCAGCTGCCCTCGCGAGTAGGTCGAATCGGTCGGCTCTGCATTCAGTGCATCTCGTAACGCCCGGTAGGTGCGAATCGAGCTGCGAGTTAGGAGAAACCCCGCTTTGGACCGGTGCCACTCCAGGAGTTCTTCCAGCACGGCACGAATATATGCTGGAGTCACCGATTCGGTCTTGCGGTACAAGATGTGCCCCGTCAGCTTGTCCGTAATTCGGAACGCCAACGGGTACGCCTTAAGGCGGAGGTCGAGCATCTTTTCGGTCAGCCGACGCATCAACTCTCGCTCCTGTCGCTTTTCTTCCGATTCGAGCTTCCGACGCTCGTACCTGGCGGTCAGAAGTGAGACCAAAAGAGAGACTGCTGCGGCGATCAATGCTGCGGCCACGGTTTCGTGCATAGCGCCTCCGGCGATTGATTTATCGTGCTCTTCAACGATATCCACTTTTCACTCTTGAGACAAACAAGGAGCGCCGCGTCACGCTACAATCGAGACCGCGCCATGTGGACTCTCCCGCCGGATGCCGAATTCCTCCCTTCGACGGGCGAGAGCCCGGAGACTCTCTGGCTGCGCTCCTTGGCTCTCCCAGGAAGCGATGCCGAACCGTATCTTGCGACGCGGCGGGTTCCCCTAGCCGTTGCAGAGGCGGCGGGCGTTCGGTTCACGCCCGACCTGAAGGGACGCCCCGCCGTGCTCGCTCGGTTGACCGGGCCGATAGGAGAATTCCGGTCGGTTCATGGGCGTTACCTCCACGTCTGTCGCGGCGAAGGGAAGATGTTCACCATCGGCCGCTCCGGAGGAGCTTACATTTCGCCGGGCGGCCTCGAGGCCGATCCGCTGGTCCTCGTCGAGGGACTGTTCGATGCTCTGTCCCTCGCGGCCGCCGGGCTCCCCAGCGTGGCGACGATCGGCCGTTGGGTCGACTGGCTCCCCGCCCGAATCGAGCGACGCGAGGTCTGGCTTGCCTTCGACAGCAACCGCCCGGGCGATCGCTGGGCAAGGGAGTGGGCGGCCCAGTTGCCGGAGGCTCGGACCTTCCGACTCCGCCCGCCGGGGGGACGCGGCGATTGGAACGCCGCCGCACGCCGGATCGGAGCCTGTGACCTTGAGCGTTGGATTCGTCGCGACGCTGGAAAGCAACTGGAGGGTTTAGCCTGAGATGGAGATCTACGTCAGCACCGACGTCGAAGCGAACGGTCCGATTCCCGGCCCCTATTCGATGCTGAGCTTTGGCTCGGCTGCGTTTCAGGCCGACGGCACGCTCGTCTCTACCTTCACCGCGAATCTGAAGACGATGGAGGGGGCGGCCGAACATCCCGAGACGATGGCTTGGTGGGCAAACCATCCGGAGGCGTGGAAAGCTTGCCGGGAAAATCTCCGCGCCATTGGCGAAGCGATCGAAGAGTATGCCCGGTGGCTCGAGAACCTGCCGGCCCGGCCCGTGTTCGTCGGTTACCCTGCGGCCTACGACTTTCAGTTCGTCTATTGGTACCTAATCCGCTTCGCGGGGCGGAGCCCATTCTCGTTCTCCGCGCTCGACATCAAGACTTTGGCGATGGTGGTCCTCGGCAAGGAGTACCGCGAGATTAAGAAGGGGAGCATTCCGCGGAAATGGTTCGGCGAAGCGCCCCACGCCCACATCGCGCTCGGCGACGCGATTGAGCAAGGGCAGCTTTTCTGCAACCTGCTCGCGGGGGCGCGAGCCTTGACGAGCAGGTAGTTACCAATCCAGGCGAACTGCCGGTTTGTATCCCGTTCGACTCCAAGGGAGGAGTCGCGCCCCCCTTTTTTCCACGCGCTCCGCAACCAGAAACCGCCGACTGATAGGCTCTGAGAATGCCTCTTCCTCTCATCGGTCTCGCCGTGGTTCTGGTGCTCGCCGCGCTCTCTCTGCTCCACGTCTTCTGGGGTCTCGGGGGAAGGATCGGCTGGGTGGCCGCACTGCCCGAGGTCGAACGCAAACCGCTGTTCGTTCCGACCCAGGCGCAGACGTTCGCCGTCGCCTTGGGGCTCGCGCTCGCGGCGTTGGTGGTCGCGGGTACGGCGGGAATGGTTTCGCTGCCCGTTTCGAACGGTTTTCTGCGCGGTGCGACGTATGGGATCGCGGCGGTCTTCCTATTGCGCGCGATCGGCGAGTTCCGCCACGTTGGATTCTTCAAACGCAATCGCGGCACGCGGTTCGCACGGCTCGATACCTATATTTTCTCGCCGCTTTGCGTGGCACTCGCGGCCGGAGCCTGGTGGGTGGCCCAGATCCCCATGCGGTAGTTTCTCTCTTAGTCCTTCATTCGCTGAAGTCTCCCAGAGAGAAAGAGGGCTGCCCTGCCCTTTTTGTTCGCCTATCCGGGCGGATAAAGCGTGGGCGGGCGATCCGTCAAGAGAGAGCGACGAGGTCGAGGAACTTGAAGAGGCCGAAATCCGCCGGATTGAAGGTGGCCAAGCGCCGGACCCCGGCACATTCGAGGGTTGCAGCGAGGGCGGTGTCGAGAATCCTCTTGCGTCCGAGGCGCAGGGCCGCCATGAGTTCCAGGGTGCGCGGCATCACCTCCGGCGCCGGGAAGATGCGGACGACTTCCTCGGCATCCCAAAGCCGGCCTACCAGCCGGAGAGCTTCTCCCATCGAGAGGGGAAGCTCGAATCTCCGCTGGTCCGTGACCACGTGCAGAAACTCATGCACCACCTGTGGGGCCAGCGCGAGCGAGCCGCGTCGCTCTTTCACCTCAGCCGCGAACAGGCGGCGCGCCGTCTCATGCCCGGGGCTACCCGCCATGGCCCACGAGACGAGGACATCGGTGTCGAGGGCCAGGATCAAGGATCGAGCATCTCTTCGAAGAGTTCTTCCCGGGTCCAGGGCGCGAGGAGGGCTCCGCTGGGGTGGGCCGGCAGATCGAGGAGAGAAGGGCCGCGGCCAAACTTCCTGCCAAGGTACTCGGCCATGGCTTCGCGGATCAACTCGGCCACCGGCCGCTCGGTCCAGCTCGCCAGGGCCTTCAGATTGCGATAGGTCTCGTCTTCGACGTGGAGAGAGATCGGCTTCATGACGACCTTACCCTATATAGCAATCCGATACAGGTCAACTGTGGATCCGGGCGCCGTTTCGTTCCGATAGGCCACCAGGCGTGGGTTGAAATGCCGGTCCACGACGTCGCGACGGCGGCGCTGGGGATCGAGCGGGGGCGCTGAACTCGGAAGAGGAGCGATAGAATAGAGTCGTGGAGTGAAGTCGCTCCGCGGGAGAAGGCAAAATGCGAAAGACCGTTGCAGCCGCCGAGCTGGGTGAGGGATTCCGTTCCGTGGTTGATGAAGTCGCCGAAGATCACGTCGAGTACGTCCTGACTCGCGGCCAACACCCCGAGGCCATCATCCTTCCCTTCGATAGATTCCAGCGCCTCCTCAAGCAGTCGAGCGAAGAGATCCTTCGTCGTTTCGAGGAGGTGAGAACCCGGATTCAGGAACGTACTGCCGGATTCACAGAAGAAGAGGTCGGCGCCGACGTAGTCGCGGCCCGCGCTGAACTGCCCTTCTGATGCGGGTGAAGACTGCGCAACTTGACTCATGAACACACCTGAACTGAACTGGCATCGGCCGAAAACTCTGCGATGGCGCTCCTCCTCCCGGACAACCGCGACGGCGAAGACTCGGACCAGAACCTGGGCAACCGAAGACCGCAAGCGCAAAAGCGAACTCCCTCCGGGACAGTCCGTTCGGTGGTCTTCGATTTGAAGCGTAAAAACTCGCTGATGGAAACACTATCTATTCCCGAACGGTTCAATTCGCCCAATGCTTTTGATAGTCGGGCCCCTTCGATTCGGGCTCTTTCGTCGGTCTACGAATCTGAATTGGGATCGGAACCGGGAAATCCGCACCGAGCAAGAGCGCTTGCCCCGGAGCCAAAGTAGGGAGAAACGTCGCGACTGATTTCTCCACGTCACGGGCCGCTCTTTCAACTACTTCCCGGTCCGCCCCATGCGTCAGCCGATGGACAATCATCGTCCCCATTTGGCTAAGGACGCCATCTTGGATATCCCGTGGTCGCTGTGTCGCAAGGCAAACGGTGAGCCCGTGCTTACGTCCCTCCTTGGCAATCAGATCGAAGGCATCTAGCCCGAAGGAGTTACCCTCGTCACCTACGCTCTTACCGAGGAACTGATGGGCTTCGTCGAGAACTACCACAAGAGGCATTACTGCAAACTTCTTGTCGCGGGCCGATTGCAGGAGATGGCGTCCTATCGCGTTAACCACAATTGGCCGGACTGACATGGAAAATGATAGATTCTGCAACGATACGCGAAGCACCTTTAAATCCGAATCCAACAGGAAAGTGTCGATTATCGTCTGTATAGGTTCCATCGAACCAGGCTGCAAAATTGGCTCCATTGCCGTCGACTTCAGCATGCTTTCAATTCTCATTACAAGCGGCAAGCAGTATCCAAACAGGACCTCGTTATAGGCGCCGAACTTGCTCGAATCTTTTTTGTCATCCGGCCAAACACACTCAAACCTGATCTGCGCTGCGAGGCTAGATACATCGAATTCAGCGAGAAGGTTCTCGACCGTAGCAGCGTTCGCTAAGCGGACTTCATGAAACCGCTTGATCGGCGTACCAAGTTTCGGAATACACCCATTAACAACCATCCCAGACGGGACCGGACATTTGGCAAGCTTGAGACTCCGGATTGCCTCACGGAGAATGGGAGCCTGTGATTGTCCAGATGGCGTGAAGAGCGCAAACAAGTCGCGCTCTTCAAGGCGCTGATAGGGACACGCCACCTGATAGGCATCATCACCACCAATGGAGCAGTGCAATACTCCGGAATCCAAGGGCGCGAATTCACCCGTCGCATCGATAAGGATGACTTTACACTTGTACCTCGCGCTTTCCTCTACAAGCCCTGCGATGGTCCAGCTTTTTCCGCCGCCTGTTACTCCCAAGACCGCACAGTGGCGACCGAACAGTCGCTCAGGAGAGATTGAGACTGGAGTCTTTGTCACTCCTGCTACGTCGCCGATGCACAGCGTAACAGGGGTCGGCTTACCTCGCTTTCGCGCGCTGGACTCCAAAACCCACTGCAAAAACCCGGGCGACACTGAATAGGCGGGAGTTCCCAGCCGGGGTGGCACGCTCACCGCTCCGGTCACCTCCTCGCCTTTCAAATCTACATCCGTCAGTAAAGCAACTGTGCCTATCGGATCCACGGCTTCGGAGCGACCGATCCTCGGTTCGACTGAGAGTCGGTCCCGCTCCGGTAATTCCACCTTCGTAATTCGGCCCAGCACAATCCCCTCGCCGCGCGGGAAACATACGTACTCACCCACCTCTCCTCGCGGTACTAAGTTTCCGTGATAGACGAGCGCCGATTCAGCACCCGCATTGGGCAGGTTGATAGTGACTGACTGAGGCGTGGCAAGAGTGACGGTGCCCATACGAAGGGCTTCGTCGATCGGGTTGGGCACTGCCTCGTTCACGAGGCGCCTCCAGATCCGCCCTTAAGCTTTGCTATCTCCCATTCCAGCTTCTTGATCCTCGCTTCGTGCTGTTCGTCATCGGTCTGGACGTTCAGCATCGGCATAAGTCTGACGAGATCAGGTAAGAATCCGTTGATTAGAGTGATCCGATTATCTCCGTTGGTGATAAGGTGGTCAAATTTCTGCATGAAAGGGTTAGATTCGACTGCACCCTTGGCATCTATTCTGCCAAACAGGTTCTGAGCATCTTTTTCGCACAAATCAGGAGCACTCACCACCAAACGCAAACTAGTATTGGACTTTATGGCCGACAGAACAGGCTCTGCGATATGAAGATCGTTGAAACCACAGCCCACCGAAAGCAAACCGACATTCCGCTGGCGGAGTAGACCCTGAAATCTCGACATCATCTCCAAGAACGGAGGGGAGTAGGTTGAAGCATACTTTCCCACCCGCGGATAAATCAGAATGGGACTGGATGTCCCCTCCTTCTTGATGATTTCCGCTTCTTGTGGATGCCAGTCGACCGAGCCATGGAGCTTGTACAACCGAAGCAGGCGGGCGACGAAGTCTGGTTCCTTGGCATACGACGAGGTCGTAACGATGTCGTAGTCGAAAACCTCAGGTTGAAAACGAGGCGGAACTGAAAACGTGAACCCGTCGATTACAGGAAGTCCTATGCGGGATGCAGCGACCTCGAAGCACAGATCGTAGTTGGTCGTGAACAGGTTAGGTCGCGGTCGACGTGGACCGCGTCGGACAAGCCGTCGAAGGAAATCCTCGTGAGCTTCGGTGGTACTTTTCTCTAAGATTGGACTACAGGCTGTACGAATGACCTCCTCGGCCTTTTTGACGAAAGCTACAATGTCGGGTCCTGGCACGAGAGCGGTTGGACTGGCCGCTCTCGCCGAAGGTGGCGGCTCCAGGCCTAACTTCATCTGGCACCGAGAGAGGAGCTCCTCAATGTTCTTCCCGTCGCTGAACCCAACGGCATCTTGGACCTTCTTCAGCAAATCGTCGCCAACTTTCGACGAGACTTGGTCCCACAGCGAAGACATCGTCGGGAAGAGGCTTCTCTTTGCATCCTTCGGGTCTTTGATGCAGAGTGACGCCCCCAGGCCAACTAGGACTATGACTTGGTCACATTGAAGTAACTCGGTGATGGCTCGCTCGGCTGCAAGCCTGTCATCCCCCGAAGGTTCACCGGTCGAGGCGAGACTTATTGGAGTCCATCCTTTGATGTCGGGTGGAAGATCGTTCGGATCAATTCGGAATCGCGGCATAAACCAAAGGATACAGCAGGAGGCTCAACTCCTGCACTTTCTGCAACCCTAGGCCTCCCCGCGTGTCACCTCGCTACGGCGCCGATCGATGACCGACGCTCACGATTCTGACCCTTCCAGTCTTCCCTCCAGGTTGGTCGCGCAGGGCGCTTCCTCTGCTGTGCGGGGAGCACTGCCGCCTCGAGAATCCCCGAGATCAGTCCACCGCGACCGCCAGCGGATCTCCCGTACGGTGATCCTCGATCTGAAAGCGCAGAAATTCGTGGATGGCCGAGAGGGCCTGGGCGTTTGTGGTGCGCAGGACGACCCGGCCGCCGCGGTCGGTTTCTTCGAAGGTGTAGGCCACCGCATCGCCCAGCTTTTCGAGAACGGGAACTCCAGGCGGGATGCGGTCGTGGATGAACATCGGCGAGTGAAAGTCTCCCGCCGCGAAGCTCTTCGCGATGCCGGCGAGGTGGCCGCGAATCTGATCGCGACTTGCCAGGTCGGCCGCATCGGTCGCATCGACCCGGATCTCGCCGCCGTCGGCGGACAGGATGAAATGGTGGTTCGTGGCGGCATGGGAGAAACCCATCTCCCGGTCGCCGCGACGATCGACGCCCGCCGCGTGGTCGTGAGGCGCCTGTGCCTCGGCCCCCTTGCCGGCGGCCGCCATGTGCGCGGCATGCATCGGGCAGTCGGCCGGCATGGCTTCCTGAGCCTTCGGATCGGTCTGTCCGGCTGCCAGCGAGGCGGCGAGAGGAAAGAGAACGGCGAGCAGGGAAACGGCGATTCGGGAACGGGTCATGGCTTCTTCTCCTGGGTTGTTCCTCTCGGGCGAAGTCGGGTCTTGAGGGCGGTGGGGCCGGCGCCCCGGGCGGCCAGTTTCGGGGCGGCCAGGCCGCGGACCGCTGGCGCGGTGCTGGGCATCGTGCAGAGCGGCATGGAGGAATGGTAGACCCTGGAAGGGGTTCCAGGGTCAAGGGGAAGCAAAGTCCGGTCCTGGTTGTTCCGACACCTCCTGCCTACCTCGTTCGGCTCGCACCGGCCGGTCGAGCGCACAGGTCTCTTTAGACGGACGGCGCGGCAGGCCGGCATTCCGCCCTCTCTTCGCGCCGCGAGAGGAGAACGAAATGAAGAGGAAGAACTGTACTTTGAAGCTGAACCGCGAAACCCTGCAGGCGCTCGACACCCGGGTTCTCGAACCGGCCGTCGGCGGGCTCACGAACCCGAGAGTCTGCACGTTCAGCGGCTATCAGACCTGCGGAACCTGCGTCGCCACCTGCGGCAGCAACCTCTGCTGATCCCTTACGTCCCCTCGCGGCCGGCTCCTGGCGCAGCGAGCCGGCCGCGGTGTCTGCTTTGCTGCGCTTTGGGATCGACGGGGCTGGCGCACCGGGAGAGATCCTTGAGCGGACCGCCCGAATGCCTGGACTGCCCTGTCTCGCAAATTCTCTGGATCGGCACTGTCCTAGAGTAGAACCTGCGGATGAGCCTCCGCGCTCAAAAGAGAGGATCGCCGATGAACATTGCTCGACGCCGTTGGATATTCCTGTCCCTGGCCGCCGCTACCCTGTTCGCTGTTGCAACCCTTCCTTCCGAAGCCGCCTCGGCCGCACCGGCCCCCACCGTCATCAGCCCACGCACCACCCGCGACGCCTCGCTCCTCTCCTCCGGCCCCGCTTGCTCGGTCGACCCGGCCCGGGAGTTGTTCATCCGGGATATCTCGGTGGTCAACGATTGCTTCCGAACCACCTGGACCGGCCTCTGCCCGAAGCCGGCGCTGCCGGCGACCCGGGCCGCTTGGACGTTCGGCCGGCTGATGGAAGGGCTTGCCGGCACGACCGACCCGGTCAAGCTGTCGAATTTCGTTCTGAATTGGCTCAAGCATTGGCAGGTCGATCAGACGATCAATGGCGATCCGGTGCCGAAGCGGCCGAACATCCAGAGCATCGTCATCACGCCTTGGCTCACCGCCTCGGGCGGCACGACTCTCGACATGAAACTCGCCCCGTTCCGCCTGCTCGGTATCGTCGCCCGGCTCGACCTGCGGCAAAACGCGGGCTACACCGGCGGCGGTACCTCCGCGGGTGAGGGGCGCTTCGTCTTCAACCTGCTCAACGCCCAGGGCGGCACCACGGAATTCCTGGCGATCCTGGAGTATGGCCTCGACGCCCGCCGGTGCGAGGACGTCCAGAATTGGGCGAACGCCTGGCACGGCCTCGGCTCGATTCCTTTCGGCGCGACCTACAACGCGGCGCTCCAGCAGATCACCGATCAGTTTTCGACGATCGGCGCCTCGCCCTCCAAGCCCAATGGCAGCGCGCTCAACCAGGCGCGGACCAACGAGATTCAGCTCGCCGAGCCGTGGGAGCTACGGGAATTCAAGCTCGTGGCGATCAGCGACACCTCGATTCCCGCGCCCCTGGTCGAATTGACGGTTGCGCAGACTCCTGCCAACAGCCATCAGCACACCCAGCTGCTGGCGAACTACATCAACCAGGAAACGCCCGCGATCCTCGCCGGCAATCACGTGGTGCCGCTCGCCTTCCAGCACACGCCGTTCCGCGGCGGCGCTTCGCGCCACGACTTGGATTTCGATTGGGACGGCCCCCAGCCGCCCCCCTGCGCCGCGATCAACACCCCGGAGGCACGGCACATCGCCTCGCGCGAGACCTGCAACGGCTGCCATGGCGGCGAGACCAATACGACCTTCAAGCACGTCGAGCCGCGCGGGCCGAACGTGCCTTCGGTCCTCTCCGCCTTCTTGACCGGCAGCGGACCGGTGACCGACATCTGCGGCCTCAAACATACCTTCAACGACATCGAGAGGCGCCGGCTCGACCTCTGTCAGCTGCTCACGAAGAGCTGCGCCGAGATCGACGCGGAACCGGCCGTCACTTTCGTCCACTGATCCCGCCCCATCGCGCGAGGTGGAGCCGCTCAGGCTCCGCCTCGCGTGGTTCGGTCGTTCCCGCCTGCGGATATCATCTCGGCCCGATGCATGGCTCGACCACCCGCCGCTTTGCGCGCTATGTCGCGATCGGCGACAGCTCTACCGAAGGATTGGACGATCCGGATGGCCGGGGCGGGTATCGGGGTTGGGCGAATCGCTTGGCGGAACGGCTGGCCGCGGCCCAAGAAACCCTGCTCTACGCAAACCTGGGCATTCGAGGGCGGCGGACCCGCCAGATCCTGGACGAGCAACTCGGCCCGGCTCTCGCGATGCGGCCGGATCTGGTGACTCTCTTTTCCGGTACCAACGACGTGATCGCCCGGCGGTTCGATCCCGGCGCCGTAGGCCGCGACGTGGAGCGGATGCAAAAAGCGTTGATTGAAGGCGGCGCCACCCTGCTGACGTTTACCCTGCCAGACCTAGGACCGGTCCTGCCGCTCGCGCGCCGCCTGGCGCCGCGGGTTCTGGCGCTCAACGCGACGCTGCGCGAGGTGTCGGCGCGGACGGGCGCGATCCTGGTGGATTTCGCGGCGCACCCCGTGGCCTCCGACCCCCGCCTCTGGAGCGACGACCGCTTGCATGCCAACGCCCTGGGCCACGAGCGAATCGCCGCGGCGCTGGGTCAAGCGCTCGGTCTGCCGGGGACCGATGCCTCCTGGGCCGAGCCATTACCGGTACGCCCGCCCGCCGGTTGGGCCGAACGGCTGGCCGCCGAAATCGATTGGGCGCGTCGGCATCTCCTCCCCTGGGCATGGCGCCACCTTCGGGGTCGATCGTCCGGCGACGGCCGGACCGCGAAACGGCCCCAACTGGCGGCGCTGGGCAACCCCGGCACGCCCAGCCCCTGATCCGGCGACAAAACCGCTACGGTACCGACGTCTGGCCCCAGAAGCCGAACTGGCCGGAGAGCGGCTTGAAGTAGAGCCGCGCAAGGCCCGGATTGGTAGAGGCGGGAGTGTTGTCCACCACGCCATCGACGAAGAATTCCGCCTTGCCGCTGGAGAACACGCGGGTGCCTTGAATCGTAAACGTGGCGGTGCCGCTGACCGTTCCGGCCGCGGAGACCGCCGTAACCGTCGAGCAGGTACCGGCAGGGGTCACGCCGGGGGTGAACGCGCAGGCTGCATTGTCCCATTCGACCAGCTTGCCGGAGACCATCGCGCCGTCGCCGATCGCGGCGCCGGTCTCGTCGACGATCGTAGCGGCCGCCTGATAGGCCTGGGTGCCGGCGACGGTGCCCGGGCCCGTGCGGCTAAGGGTCGTCTTGGCCACCTGCGTCGAGAGGAACAGGTGCGGCTGGCTGCCGAGCCCGCTATGGAGCACCACCGTCTGCTGATTGCCGCGAGGATCCCTGGTGATCGCCTCGACGAGATAGGTGCCGCTGGGCTCGAGCTTGCGGCCGACCGCCGAATGGTACTTCTTGAACTGCGTGTCTTCCTGGTCGTACACGACTTGGGTAAACGGGCCGGGGCCAATCTTTGTGACCCGTAGCCGGGTGGTCGATTCCTCATCGGTCGACCAGCGCGCCTTGGCGACGCTGGAGTTGACCCAGGCGATCTGGTTGGTGAGAACCTGCGGCGCGATCAACTCGACCGGAGGAATGCTGGCGAACACCGTCGGGTTCGAACCGAGTCGAATCTCGTAGCCATCGGGGAAACCATCGCCGTCGGTGTCGGGCTTGTCGGTCAGGGTGAACGGGGCGATCGTGACCTCGTCTCCATCGAGCCGGAAGTCGAGATCGCGGTCGATTCCTAACCGATAGCCGGAACCGACCGGCACCCCGATCAAGGCGACCGCCGCGTCGCCGGCCAGAACCAGGGCCTTCAGCCGGGCCAGGGTGAAAGTCAAAGCGGTCCGATCGCTTTGAAACAGCGTGCCGTTCCACAGCATACCGATCGAAACCCGCGGGCCGCCGGCCACCAGACGGACCCAGCCGCGAACGATCAGATCGTGCGCCGGGAAGTTCGCCGCCCCGTTGGCAATCGCGGGCAGCGGCTGAGGGGAGGCGAGCGCCGAGGTGAGAAGCGCCTCATCCGCCGTACTCGCGGCTCCACCGGTAAGCATCACGGCGAACGCGGCGGTCGGTGCCACCCCGGTGTCGAACTCCTTCAAAAAGGTTTCGATCTGAACGTCGTGGCCCAGGTGATTGAACACGCCGATGTTGATGAAATCCAGAACGTTGTCGACGATCCCGGTATTGGCGAATCCCCAGCCGGTCGCCGGCATCTTGTCCGTTGGCGAGAGGAGCCCGGCAACCGTTTGACTCTCTTTGTCCCACAGGCCGCGCAGTTGGGTCGCATCGTCCCCGACCGCCAGACCACCCGGCGGGAACGGATTGTTGACCTGGTTGAGCGTCCCCGATGCCCCATCCATCGCATGGCAACCGGCGCACGAGACGTCGAGGTTACCGGTCAAGCTGCCGGGACCGCCGGTCGCATCGTGCAGCACCGTGTGCATCGTGTTGTGGGTCGAAAAGCAATCGAAACCGTCCTTGGCGGCGGCCGAATACAGACGGCTCTTGTCCAGGTTCGGGTTGGCGGGATACGACAGGCTGAACACGAAGGCCTCGAACTCCCGCATCTGGGTCGCAGTGAGCAGCGCGCCGCCGAGCAAACCGACGAACGCGGGGTTGAAGGCATCTAGATCGGCCCGGTCGCCACGCCAGTGGAACGGCGCGGTCTCCTCAATGCCCCGGAGCGACATCGTGACCTTGGTTCCCTTCGGCTCGCGGCCGATCTTCTCCGGCGCGGGGGTCGAGTCGAGCTTGCCGGTGAAGTCGGAGAGGTCCCAACCGATGCCGTCGAGATGGCCGTCGATGTGACAGGTGTTACAGGTCGAGGTACCGGTGCCGGAATTTGCCGCATTCACGAAGTGTCGACGGCCATTCAAGATCCGAAGCGGTGTGATGTCGAATCCCGCGGCGAGTGGTAAAGGCCCTGCCGGCGCGATGCGCGATCCGGCTCCCAGACCCGCGAGTTTGAAGGCCTGCAAGCGATGATCGCCGCGATAATGCACATAGGCGGTCTGACCGTCGGCCGACAGGGTCACGCCGCGCGGTCCGAACGCGTCGGACCTGGGTGCCGTGAGCGGCGCAGGAAGCAGCTCGGCGATCACCGTGCCTCCCGAAGCGGTTGCATTCAGTTGAACCACCGCGACGTTGCGAGTCTCGTAACAAGCGACGAAAAGGCGATCGGACTCCGCGTCGTACGCCATGTCGGTGGGTACCGAGCAACGGAAGGTAGAGGGCAAGAGCGGATCGACGTCAACGTTCAAATCGATCGCGAGCGTACCGGTCTGCGGTGCCCCGGTCCCGGCGACCGCGTGGGTGATCAGGTGCCGGCCGAATCCTTTCGCTTGATAATCGAATTCCCCTTCGAGAGTTGAGAAACCGGCAGGCGCTAAGGTCTGATTGCCGAAATCGACGGTCGAAACATAGGTCCGACCATTGGTCGCCTTGATCAGGTCGAAGTTGAGCGTACCCATGCGCCAGAGCGCCGCCGTTCCGGTAGGCGTTCCTGCGGTCAGGTCGAATTCGACCACGTCGCGGTCGGGCGGTGTCAACCCGAACTGCCAGGCGTTGGCGATCGGCGGATCGACCAGATCCGCCGTCACGGGCAGCGTGCCGTTACCCGACAGGTGAGACAGCACGAAGAGGGAATTGCCGTCGCGCATCATCGCCCGCGGCTCTTCGATTTCACCGCGCACCGGCGGCACCTGGCTCAGCGGATACTCGCTGTCGAAAATCAACGAGGGCAGCACCGCGAGGGTGTTGGCATCGACCTTGGCGATCCGGTTGGTCGCGGCCAGGGAGACGAAGGCGAATTTGCCCGCGGCGTCAAAGGCGATATCGGTCGGCTCGCCGACCAGGCGTACCGTCTTCGTCACCTTGCGCGTCGCCTCGTCGATGACGAACACGGCGTTTGAAGACTGGCAGGCGACCCAGATCTCGCGTCGGTCGGAATCAAACCCGGGGCGCAGGCGAATCGACACCGGTCCCAGGCCAACGCCAATCTCGTCAATCTTCGCGGGCGCCAGTGGTGCCGCGAGATTCCACACCACGATGCGCGCATCGGGGAGGTTCGCCTGCCACAGCTCGGCCTGGGTCGAGCTGAATTCGAGCGGATGGATCGGCGCCTCTTCCAGGTTGACGAAGTAGCCGTCGCGATTGTCTACCGGAGGGGAGGCCGAGACGCCGCCCGAGCAGTTCCCCTGCGCGAAGGCGGGGGTAGCCGGGCCAACGACCAAGAAGAGGGAAAGGGCGAAAACGACAGGGCGACGCAGACGCACAGCGAGGGCGTAGGACATCCTCAACCTCCAGCGGTCGTTTCTATGGTGAACCGTCTCTATGCAATTGTGTGCATTCTGGTACCAAAAACGGGACGGGAGACGCGATAGAATTTCTGTCATGTGCGGCCGATATACCCTCACCACTCCCCCTGAGCTGATCGCCGACCTGTTCGAGATCGAAGGCGTTCCCACGTTCGCGCCGCGGTGGAACGTTGCGCCCACCCAGGAGGCGACGGTGATCCGCATCCCCGCCCCGGGCGACAAGCGCCGGCTCGATTTTCTCCGCTGGGGTCTGGTCCCGTCCTGGGCGGACGACCCGGCGATCGGCAACCGGATGATCAACGCCCGCTCCGAGACAGCGGCCGAAAAGCCGTCGTTCAAGCGGAGCCTGCAAAAACAGCGTTGCCTGGTACTGGCCGACGGATTTTACGAATGGCGGAAGGATGGCAAGGTGAAACAGCCGATCTGGACCCATCGCACCGACGGCCGGCCTTTCGCCTTCGCCGGCCTCTGGGCGAACTGGCGGCCGAAGGGATCGGAGCGGGACGTGCCGCCCCTTCAAACGTTCACCATCCTCACCACCACCCCGAACGAGTTGATGAAACCGATCCACGATCGGATGCCGGTGATTTTGAGCGCGGAAGACTACGATCTCTGGCTCGACCCGGCAGTCGTCGATCCGGCGCGGGTGACGCCGTTGCTGCGGCCCGCGCCCGAGAGCGGCTTCGAAACCCGCGAGGTGTCGCGCGTGGTCAACAGCCCGGCCCACGACGGACCGGACTGCATCGCGCCGCTCTCCGAACCTGCGTAGCCGTCCCGGGCGCAAAGCTTCTTTCGGGTTGTACCGATGTGGGCGCACGGTGCGCGAGGCTCAAGCCTGGCGCCTTTGGTTTCGATGAGCCGGGCGCTTACTTGCTGAGAAAACCGGCCAGGCTGGAGCCTGGCGAGCCCAGGGGAAAGCGGGAAAAGCCACCCTACTTCGCCAAGAACACGTCCGCGATCTTGCCCACCTCGGCTTCCGCGTAGCGGGCCTGGCTCAAGTTGGTGAGCACGGCGATGGCGAGGTTTTGATCGGGGTAGAGAACGAGCATCGCGCGCCCGCCTTCGATCGAACCTCCGTGGTGGTAGATCCTTCGGCCGGCGGGGTCTTCGGCGATGCGCCAGCCTAGGCCCACGCCGGTCTCTTCGCCCGACGCTTTCTTCTGGCTGGTGAACAGGATGTCGAGGGTCTCCTGCTTCAAGAAGCCCGGTGCCTCGTGGGCCGCGGCGAAGCGGGCGAGGTCGGTGGCGGTCGAGAGGAAACCTCCCGAGGGGAGCTTGAAGCGGCTGTCGATCGGCTTCTCATTGCGCAGCCCGCCGTCTGCTTTCCGGTACGGCCGGGCGCGATCTTCGATCAGGGCTTCCGGGTTGTCGGCGGTCGTTGCGGCAAGATGCAGCGGATCGAGGACGTAGCGCGCGACGAGGCTTCCAAACTCTCCCCCGCCGGCCGCCTCGAGCGCCACTCCCAACAGGTTGTAGCCAAAGCTGGAGTAGTTGTAGACCGTTCCGGGCGGGCCGACCAGCGGGTTGTCGCGGAACATCTCCAGCGCTTCGGCGAGGTTGGGATAGGTCTTCGGCGGTCGGATGAAGTCGAGCGGCAGGTAGTGGCGAATTCCGCCGAGGTGCCCGGCGAGAAGGCGCGGGGTGATCGGCCGGTCCGGGTCTTTGACCGGAAAGGCGGGGACATAGAGTTGGATCGGCGCGTCCAGGTCGAGCTTGCCCGCTTCCAACAGTCGCGCGGCGAGGGCGGCGGTCAGGAGCTTCGAGAGGCTGCCGATGCGGAAGCGGGTTTTCGGATCGACCGGCAGGTGGTTTTCTGCGTCAGCCTCGCCCAGGCCCTCGGCCCAGACGATCTCGCCTCCGATCGCCACGGCGACCGAGAGGCCGGGGCTGCCGACCGCGAGGCGCAGCGCCTCGGCTTCCTGATGCGCTGCGGCGATCCGAGGATCGGCGGGCCGGCTCGCGGGCGGCTTGGCCTCCAGAGCGGGAGCAAAGACCAACCCGAAGGCGAGGGCGATAATCATTCTCGCGTTCTTCATCCGCCAAGGATATCTCGACAGCAAGGCCGGTACCCCGTGTTAACCTTCCCGGACTCATGAATAGAACCATTCGGATCGGTAACGGCCAAGGATTCTGGGGCGACAGCGTCGATGCCCCGGTGGAGCTATTGCGCGGCGGCCCGATCGACTACATCGGCTTGGACTACCTGGCCGAGGTCACCCTGTCGATCATGATGCGCCAGCGCCTCAAAGACCCACGGCTCGGCTACGCGAGCGATTTTCCGGCGTTCGTCCGGCGCGTTCTCCCCGAGCTCAAGAGTAGAAACGTCCGGATCATCACCAACGCCGGGGGCCTGAACCCCCGCGGCTGCCGCGAGAAGATCTTTGAGATCGCCCGCGAACTGGGCGTCTCCGGCGTCCGGGTCGGCGTGGTCGAGGGCGACGACGTGTTCGCCCGGCTTCCCGCGCTGGTCGATGCCGGGCACCAGATGGCGAACATGGACACGGGCGAGCCGATCTCCACCGTGACCGATCGCCTGACCAGCGCGAACGCCTACCTGGGCGCCCGCCCGGTGGCCCAGGCGCTCGACCAAGGGGCGCTGATCGTCCTGTGCGGCCGAGTGACCGATACCGCGCTCGCGCTCGGCCCTCTGGTCCATGAATTCGGCTGGGCTGAAGACGACTGGGACCGGCTCGCCGCGGGCACCATCGCCGGCCACATTCTCGAATGCGGTGCCCAGTGTACGGGCGGCAATTTCTCCCGCTTCTGGGAAGTTCCGGACCTCTGGAATGTCGGCTACCCGATCGCCGAGGTCTCCGCCGACGGCACCTTCGTGGTGACCAAGCACCCGAACACCGGCGGCATGGTGACGACCGAAACGGTCTCCGAGCAACTGCTCTACGAGATGGGCAACCCGAAGGAATACATCACCCCCGACGTGGTCGCCGACTTCACCTCGATCCGCCTAGAACAGGAGGGGAAAGACCGCGTCCGGGTCTCTGGCATCACCGGCCGGCCGCGCACACCGTTCCTCAAGCTCTCGGCCTCGTACCTCGCGGGCTGGAAGAGCAGCGGCCAGATCACCCTCTCCGGACCGCGCGCGATCGACAAGGCGAAGCTCGCCGCCGAAGTGGTCTGGAAGCGGTTGGAGCGCGCGGGTGTCACCTTCGCCGAGGACGACCGGTCGACCGAAATGCTCGGCCTCGCCGCCTGCCTGCCCGGCATCCTCTCGCCGCCGGAAGATCCCGCCGAGGTGGTGCTCCGGCTCGGCGTCCGCGACGCCGATCGCGCCAAGGTCGAGCGCTTCGGCCAGGAGATCGCGCCGCTGATCACGGCCGGCCCGCCGGGCGTGACGGGATTTGCCGGGGGCCGCCCCAAGCCGCAGGAGGTCGTCGCCTATTGGCCGGCTCTCCTCGCTCGCGAAGAGATTGAACGGCGGCTTGCCGTCGACGTGGAGGAAGCATGAAGTTTCCGTTGAGCCGGATCGCCCACGCCCGCTCGGGCGACAAGGGCGACGCGAGCAACATCGGTCTGATCGCCGCCTCGCCAGCCCTCTACGAAGTGATCCACCGCGAAGTGACGTCGGAGCGGGTCAAAGCGCATTTCGCCCAGGTCTGCCGCGGCAAGGTCGATCGCTATGAGGTGCCGAACTTGAATGCGCTCAACTTCATCCTCCACGATTCGCTCGGCGGCGGCGGCACCGAGAGCTTGAAGACCGACGCGCAAGGAAAGACCCACGCGCAGGGGCTGTTGATGATGGAAATCGAGGTTCCCGAGGAACTTCTCCCGCCGTCTGAAAACTAGGTCGTACCGTGCGGCACGAGCCGCAGACTCTTGATCGGATCCAACCTCGATGACTTCTCCGTTCCTTTTGACCGAGCGCGATGGCGACCTGCTGCGCGTAGAGCTGAACGATCCGGCGCGCGCCAACGCGCTCTCCCCCGCTCTGGTCGCCGACCTGACCGAGCTGTACGGCCGCGACCTGCGGGCCGAAGGGGTCCGCGCGGTGCTCCTTTCCGGGGCCGGCAAGCACTTCTCGGCCGGTGCCGATCTCGACCACCTGCGCGCCCTGGCCGGCGCCGACATCGAGCAAAATCGGGAGGAATCCGAAAAGCTGCGCGCTCTGTTCGCCGCGATCCTCCGCCAAGAGGCGTTGACCCTCGCCCTCGTCCAAGGCTCCTGCGTCGCGGGCGGCTGCGGTTTGGCCACCGCCTGCGATTTCGTGATCGCGGCGGACGACTCGATGTTCCTCTATAGCGAAGTCCGGATCGGCTTCGTCGCGGCGCTCGTGGCAACCTACCTGCCGCTGCGGGTGCGGGGAGCCGACCTGCGCGAGCTGCTGCTCTTCCCGCAACCGCTCTCCGCAGCGCGGGCGCTCGAAATCGGCCTCGCGAACCGGGTGGTCCCGGCGGCCGAACTCGCCCCGGCCGGTGACGACCTCGCGACGGCGATCCTCACCAACGCCAGCTCGGAATCGATCGCCCGCACCAAACGCCTGTTGCTCGACGCCCTCGGCCGGCCGCTCGACGAGGCGCTCGCCCTGGCGGCGGAGGCCAACGCCCAGGCGCGCGGCACGGAAGATTGCCGTCACGGCGTCGCGACCTTCCTCGAAACGAAGAAACCGCCCCGCTGGCGGTAAGCTTGGATTCCATGCGCCTGATCTTGTTCGACATCGACGGCACGCTGCTCTCCTGCGGGCCGCAGGTGCGGCCGATCTTCGCCTCCGCCCTGCTCGACGTATTCGGCACCACCGGGGATTTGGACGGCTACGACTTCGCGGGCAAGACCGATCCGACGATTGTGGTCGATCTCGCCGTGGCGGGAGGTGTAGCGCGCGACGAGGCGATCGCGCGTATCCCCGACGTTCGAGAGATCTATCGGGAGCGGCTGGCGACGCGGCTCGATTCCAGCAGAATGACGCTCCTTCCCGGAGTGGTCGAAAGGCTCGAAGAGCTGGCGGCCCATCCGGATACCGAACTCGCCCTGCTCACCGGCAACTGGGAACCCTGCGCCCGCACCAAGCTCGCGCCGTTCGATCTCAACCGATTCTTCCGCTATGGGGCCTTCGGTTGCGACGCGATCGACCGCTGCGACCTGCCCCCCTTCGCGCTCGACCGCGCGGAGCACCATCTCGGCCGCCGCTTCGCCGCCGCCGACACCCTGGTGGTGGGAGACAGCATCCACGATGTCGCTTGCGCCCGAGCCCACGGCATCCCCTGCCTCGCCGTCGCCACCGGCCGCACTTCGGCCCGGGATCTCGAACGGGCCGGCGCGGACCGGGTGGTGGCGGACCTCAGCGAGCCGGAGGTTTTCGAGATGGCGGCGGCGCTCGCAATCAAATAGCGGGCCTTGCCGCTGCCGCGACTTCCTCGTACGCTGCCAATCGTGGAAACGCTCGATGCACTACCCGGCGCGGATCTCGTCGAGACCGGCCTCGCGGATCTCGGGCGCGGAATCGAGTCCGTCGCCTCCCTGTTGGTCCAGATCGGCGCTCCCCGCCTCCGCCAGCTCGGTTTCGAAGTTCCCGCGACCCAGCTCCCCCGGCCGGAACACCGCCTCTACGAAGTTCTCGCCGGCACCCACGGCGACGGCGCACATTCTCAATACAACGCGCTGATCCGCACCCTGGTCAGCTTCGAGCGCGCTTTTGCATGCGTCAACCGGTAGATAGAGCGCGGCTCGAACGGTTCATGGAGCTGCTCGGAAGGGCCGCCGAGCGGGAGACGACCGTTTATCTCACCGGCGGTGCCAGCGCGCTCGTCGAAGGCTGGCGCGACAGCACGCTCGACATCGACATCCGGATCGAACCCGAATCGGATCGGCTCCTCCGGGCGATCCCCGAGATCAAAGAGCGTCTATTTCTGAACGTCGAACTCGCGTCCCCGATCGACTTCATCCCACCGGCGGACGGCTGGCCCGAGCGCAGTCGATTCATCGCGCGCCATGGCCGGCTCACGTTTCGCCACTTCGATTTCTATTTGCAGGCTCTGGCCAAGATCGAGCGGGGGCACCACCAGGATCTCCTGGACATCGCCGAAATGTTTCGCCGGGACTTGGTCGAACCGGAGGCGCTGCTCGCACGTTTCGAGCAAATCGCGGAGGAACTCTACCGCTACCCCGCGATTGATCCGGCCGGTTTTCGGCGGGGGGTCGAAGCCGCGATTGGCGAGGCGGAGGCCCCGCCCGACCCGACCATGCGCTAAGCGGAGGCGCGACTACCCCACTGCGCCAGCCAACGCTGCGTAGCGTTTAGTCTAACAGATTTTGCCAGACGAAACGAGTTTAGTTCAATTTCTAT